>NZ_JBIYDB010000095.1:0-1005 GCF_044908325.1 Arthrobacter sp. GAS37 | reverse complement strand
TTTGGCAGCACGGCGCTGATTGTTGCCGGCCTGCTGGCCGGGGTGGGGTTGGCCGCACCGGCGCATGCAGCGGCGAACACGGTGGTGTCGCTGACCTTCGATGACGGCAACGCGGACCAATTGACGGCCGAAGCCACGATAAAGAGACTGGGCCTGGTCGGCACGTTTTTCATCACCACCGGGTGGATCGACCAGCCCACCTACCTCACTACAGCCAACCTGCAGCAGATCGCCGCCGACGGCAACGAGATCGGCGGCCACACCGTGACCCACCCGGACCTGGTGTCCCTGACCGCGGCCGAGTCGACGCGACAGATCTGTAACGGGCGCGTGGCGCTGATGAACATGGGCTTCAAAGTCACCAGTTTCGCCTACCCCTTCGCTTCCGAAGACCCGGCCACCGAGGCCCTGGTGAAAAAGTGCGGCTTCAACAGTGCCCGCGGCCTGGGCGACACTGCCAGCAAGGACCCGGCCTCGGCGACGCTTCCCGCGGCAGACACCATCCCGCCCGCCAATCCCTACGTAACTGCGGCACCGGATGAGGTGGACAGCACCTGGACCCTGCAGAATCTGGAGAACCAGGTGACCCACGCCCAAACAACCGGCGGCGGGTGGGTCCAACTGACCTTCCACCACATCGCCGTCGGCACGGACCCCACGCTGACGATCACCCCCACCCTGTTCAACCAGTTCGCCACCTGGCTGGCCCAGCAAAAGGCGGCCGGTACCGTCGCCGTGAAGACCGTGGACCAGGTCATCGGCGGCACGCAGCAGCCCGCAGTCCAGGGCCCAGCCGTTCCTCCGCCGCCCCCTCCGGGAACGAACATGATCCAAAACCCCGGCCTGGAAACCCTGGTCAACACGATCCCGCAGTGCTGGGCCGCCGGCGGGTACGGCACCAACACCCCCGCCTTCGCCGTTGTCTCCCCCGGCCACACCGGCACGAACGCCGAGCAGCTCACCCTGACCGGCCGGTCGTCAGGGGACGCGAAACTCCTGCCCGCC
>NZ_JBIYDB010000094.1:0-1298 GCF_044908325.1 Arthrobacter sp. GAS37 | reverse complement strand
TTCGCCGCGGTCGGGAACAAACTCCGGGCCGAAGGCCGCCTGGCAGCCGCCGCGGAAGGCTCCGCGGAGGGACCGTTGGCCGGGACCCTGACCCTGACCGGCGGGTGCGGGGGCATGGGCGGGGCGCAGCCTTTGGCCGTGACCCTGAACGACGGGGCCTGCCTGATCGTGGACGTGGACGAGTCCCGGCTGCGCCGCCGCGTCGGCAAACGCTACCTGGACGAGGTCGAAACCGACCTGGACGCCGCGATCGCCAAGGTCCAGAAGGCCAAGGACGAGCGCCGCGGCTGGTCCGTCGGCTATGTCGGCAACGCCGCCGAGGTCTTCCCGGAACTGCTGGCCCGCCACCGGGCCGGGGAAATCAGCATCGACGTCGTGACCGACCAGACCTCCGCGCACGACCCGTTGTCCTACCTGCCCGAGGGCATCACCGTGGCCGAGTGGCACACCGAGGCCGAGGCCGACCCGGAAGGGTTCACGAAGAAGGCCCAGGCCTCCATGGCCAAGCACGTCCAGGCCATGGTCGAGTTCCAGGACGCCGGCGCCGAGGTCTTCGACTACGGCAACTCCATCCGCGACGAAGCCCGCAAGGGCGGCTATGACCGGGCCTTCGAGTTCCCCGGCTTCGTCCCGGCCTACATCCGGCCCCTGTTCTGCGAGGGCCTGGGCCCGTTCCGCTGGGTCGCGCTTTCCGGTGACCCCGAAGACATCGCCGTGACCGACAAGGCCATCAAGGAACTCTTCCCGGAGAACACCCACCTGCACAAATGGCTCGACGCGGCACAGGAACGGGTCGAATTCGAAGGCCTCCCGGCGAGGATCTGCTGGCTGGGCTACGGCGAACGCGCCAAGGCCGGGCTGCTCTTCAACCAGCTCGTGGCCGAAGGCAAGGTCAAGGCCCCCATCGTGATCGGCCGGGACCACCTGGACTCCGGCTCCGTGGCCTCCCCCTACCGGGAAACCGAGTCCATGAAGGACGGCTCCGACGCGATCGCCGACTGGCCCCTGCTGAACGCCCTGACCGCCGCCTCCTCCGGCGCCACCTGGGTCTCCATCCACCACGGCGGCGGCGTGGGCATCGGCCGCTCCATCCACACCGGACAGGTCTCCGTCGCCGACGGCACCGAGCTCGCCGCCCGGAAACTCGAACGCCTCCTCACCAACGACCCCGGCATGGGCGTCATCCGCCACGCCGACGCCGGCTACGACCGCGCCATCGAAGTCGCCCACGAACGCGGCGTCCGCATCCCCATGGAAGAAACCCGCTAACCAGACCCGACAACCCCAACTAGCTCGCA
>NZ_JBIYDB010000093.1:0-1303 GCF_044908325.1 Arthrobacter sp. GAS37 | reverse complement strand
TGGGCTGCTTAGGAGTTTTCGGACAGCGGATTGGTGGTTTTTCTACGCTGCCGTGGCCGGCTGCTGGTAACTATAGTGGACTTCATTCGGCCGCCGGTAGTTGAGCGCTGAGTGGCGTCTGCGGCTGTTGTAGAAGCCCTCGATGTAGCGGATTATGTCCTTGCGGGCGCGTTCCTTCGTGGCGTAGGTCGTGCGGTACACCCGCTCGTTCTTCAGGGCCGAGAAGAAAGTCTCGGCCTGGCTGTTGTCCCAGCAGATCCCGGTTTTCCCCATGGATGAACGCATGCCCAGCCCGGTGACCAGGGCCCGGAAAGAGGCCGAGGTATAAACGCTTCCGCGGTCGGAATGCCAGATCGCGTTGGGCTCGATTCGTGTCGTTGCCGCGGCATTGGACAGGGCCCGTTCTACGAGCTCGGAGCGCATGTGGTCCTCGATCGCCCATCCGACGACCTTCTTCGAATAGCAGTCGATGACGGTAGCCAGATAGATGAACCCCTGCCACGTGTGCACATAGGTGATGTCCCCGACGAACTTGACGCCGGGACGAGCCGCGGTGAAGTCGCGCTTCACCAGATCCGGCATGGCCCCGGCCGCTTCGGCGTCGGCGACCGTTGTAGTCCTGAAGGGCCGCGGCTGGCACGGTACCAGGGCCTCCTGCCGCATAATCTGGCGCACCAGTTCCGGGGAACACTCAATGCCCTCACCGGCCAGGTCCGCGTGGATCCGGCGGTATCCGTAGGTCCCGTCCGATTCCTTGAAGAAATGCCGCACACGGGCGGCCAGCACCTGTCTGCGGGCCGCGGTAGCCGAGACCGGGCGCGATCGCCAGTGGTAGAACCCCGAGCGGGAGACCTCCAGCCACTGGCACATTTTCAGCACGACAGGCGCTTTCGGCGTTGCCGCGTAGGAGTCGATGAATTCATACTTCGCCACTACCGTGGCTCCCTTGCGAAGTATGCGGCCGCTTTTTTTAGGAACGCGGCTTCCGCCTTCAGTTCCTGGTTCTCACGTTCCAGTTCCTTGAGCCGGGCACGTTCGGAGACGTTTAGCTCCGGCTCCGTCTCGGTTCCGCCAAACGTTTCCTTGTACTTCTTCAGCCAATTACGCAGCGTCTCGGCACCCACGCCGTATTCGGTGGCGACCGTCTTGATCGGCTTGGACGAGTCGATGACTTCGCGGCACAGTTCATCCTTGAATTCCTGACTGAACCTGCGACGGGTTGATGACATTCTGGTGATTCCTCATTCCGGTAATCCCCATCGTTTCATGGGGTACCGCTGTCCGAAATCTCCAGGGCAGCCCA
>NZ_JBIYDB010000092.1:0-1326 GCF_044908325.1 Arthrobacter sp. GAS37 | reverse complement strand
GATTGCCTGGACGGCCTGGCCGAAGTGGCCCGGCTGGAGGCCCGGACCGCCGCGCTGAAAGCGAAGCTGGCCGCGGACTACGTCCACGCAGCCCGGGCCCTGGCGGCACCGGCAGCCTCACCGCAGGAGTCCACCGCCCAGGAGCTTGCCCTGGTCGCCGAGGTGGCCTGCGTCCTGACCGTCAGCGAACGAACCGCCGGGGCCTTCCTCTCCGAAACCCAGGCACTGACCACCGTCCTGCCGCTGACCCTGAAGGCCCTGGGGTCCGGGACGATCTCCTGGCAGCACGCCCGGATCATCATCGACGAAACCGGCGGCCTGGATCCCGCCGCAGCCGCCGGCCTGGAAGCGCACTTCCTGGACCCCTGCGCACCCAACCCGGCCCGGGGCTGCCCGGCCGGGGACCTCGTCCCGTCCCGGTTCCGGGCCAAAGCACGCACCTGGCGCGAACGCCACCACCCGGTCGGCATCGAAGAACGCCACACCCAAAAAGCCGAACACCGGCGGGTCGAATACCTCCCGGACCGCGACGGCATGGCCTGGCTCTCCGCCCACCTCCCGGCAGACACCGCTGCCGGGATCTGGGAACGGACCACCGCCGCCGCCCGCGCCCTCCAAGGCCCCCACGAGACCCGGACCCTCGCCCAGCTCCGCGCCGACATCACCGCCACCTGGCTCCTCACCAACACCGGCACCAACACCGCAATGCCCGACGGCGGCGTGCCCGACGGCGGCACGGAACCGGGGCGGGCGGGGCGGGTTCCGTCCCCGCGGGCGCAGGTCCTGGTCACCGTCCCGGTCCTGTCCCTGCTGGGCGCCACCGAGGAACCGGCCATGCTCGACGGGTACGGGCCGATCCCGCCGTCGATGGCCCGGCGCCTGATCGCCGAGGGCGCCGATTCCTTCCACCGCGTCCTGACCGACCCCCGCGACGGTGCCCCGCTGGAAATCGGACGCACCAGCTACCGCCTCACCAAAGCCATGCGTCAATGGCTGCGGCTCCGCGACGGCAAATGCCCCTTCCCCGGCTGCAACAACCACTCCCTGGACAACGAAGCAGACCACCTCCTAGCCTGGGCCGAGGGAGGCACCACCGGCATCTCCAACCTGGGCCAACCCTGCCCCAAACACCACCGCCTCAAACACCGGACCGCATGGACCCCCACCGCGGCCAGCAAAGACCACCCGCCCGGGTGGACCTCACCCTCACAACGGCACTACCCCAGCGAACACCAGGACTGGGAACCACCCCGCTGGCCACACCACACCCCCATCACCGACACGGACACGGAGACGGACACATACCCGGGCCAAGACCTGCCCGCA
>NZ_JBIYDB010000091.1:0-1424 GCF_044908325.1 Arthrobacter sp. GAS37 | reverse complement strand
GGGTTCGACTCGGCCCATGCGGTGTTCGCGTCCTCGATCAGCATCGGCGGGGTCGAGGTGAAGATCACGGTGTTCTTCTGGATCATCCTGGTCGCGATCGCCTCCTGGGTGCTGCTGCGCACGAAGGTGGGCAACTGGATCTTCGCCGTGGGCGGGGACGCGAACGCGGCCCGCGCGGTGGGTGTGCCGGTGACCAAGACCAAGATCGGTTTGTTCATGGCGGTCGGGTTCTGCGGCTGGATCCTGGGCATGCACAACCTCTTCGCCTTCGACGCCGTGCAGTCCGGTGAAGGCGTGGGCAACGAGTTCCTGTACATCATCGCCGCGGTCATCGGCGGCTGCCTGCTGACAGGCGGCTACGGTTCGGCGGTGGGCGGTGCGATCGGCGCGTTCATCTTCGGCATGGCGAACAAGGGCATCGTGTACGCGCAATGGAACCCGGACTGGTTCAAGTTCTTCCTGGGCCTGATGCTGCTGCTGGCCACCATCGTGAACCTCATCGTCAAACGCCGCGCAGAGCTCAAGTAAAGGGGCGGACCAAATGAATGCCAAACAGATCGACCAGCAGACCCTGCTCAAGGACGAGAAAGACCCGCTGACCCACACCCCCGTGCACCTGCTCTCCCTGGACGGAGTGGGCAAGCACTACGGGAACATCATCGCCCTGCGCGATGTGACCATGGCCGTGGACAACGGCCGCGTCACCTGCGTGCTGGGCGACAACGGCGCGGGCAAGTCCACGCTGATCAAGATCATCGCCGGGCTCCACCAGCACGACGCCGGGACGCTGCACGTCATGGGCGATGAGCGGAAGTTCAACTCGCCCCGCGACGCGCTCGACGCCGGCATCGCCACGGTCTACCAGGACCTGGCCGTGGTCCCGTTGATGCCCATCTGGCGGAACTTCTTCCTCGGCTCGGAACTGACCACCGGGTTCGGGCCGTTCAAGTCCATGGATGTCCAGAAGATGAAGGACATCACCCTGAAGGAACTGGCCGCGATGGGCATCGACCTGCGCGATGTGGAACAGCCCATCGGCCAGCTCTCCGGCGGTGAACGCCAGTGCGTCGCGATCGCCAGGGCCGTGTACTTCGGCGCGAAGGTGCTGATCCTGGACGAACCCACGGCCGCGCTGGGCGTCAAGCAGTCCGGCGTCGTGCTCCGGTACATCCTGCAGGCCCGCGACCGCGGGCTGGGCGTCATCTTCATCACCCACAACCCGCACCACGCCTTCCCCGTGGGTGACCGGTTCCTGCTGCTCAAACGCGGCAAGTCGATCGGCTACTACGACAAGAAGGACATCACCCTGGACGAGCTCACCGCCCAGATGGCCGGCGGCGCGGAACTGGCCGAACTCGCCCACGAACTCGAACAACTCGGCGGACACACCGAAGCCCTCAAGGAAGTCCAAGCCGAAGTCGCCG
>NZ_JBIYDB010000090.1:0-1452 GCF_044908325.1 Arthrobacter sp. GAS37 | reverse complement strand
GACGGCTCCCTTGGCCTGACGGCTCCCGGGGAGTGCAATGGTAGTGCCACATGTGAGGTTTGGGAGGTCCCGGCTATGTTTGAGCTTACTTTCATTGGTCTGGATGTTCACGCGGTCAACGTGGTGGGCCATGCGCTGAACCCGGCCACGGGTGAAATCAGCGCCCACACCATGGCTGCTGACCCTGCGATGGTACTGGAGTGGATCCGGCGGTTCGGCCCGGGCGTCAAGGTCGTCTACGAGTCCGGCCCTACCGGATTCGTCCTGGCCCGGTACCTGCAGGCCGCGGGCATCAACTGCGTCGTTGCCGCATCCTCGAAACTGCTGCGCGCTCCCGGGGACCGGATTAAGACGGACAGGCGCGATGCCCGGGTGCTGGCCGAGATGCTCGCGGTCGGTTCGGTGACCGAGGTGCGGATCCCCGATGTGGAGGAAGAAGCGTTGCGGGACCTGTCCCGGCTGCGCTCCGGCACGGCCACCGACCTCGCCCACGCCCGCCAGCACGTGAACGCCGTCCTGCTGCGCCACGGCATCCGCTACCCCAAGGACACCCGCTGGACGAAGGAACACAGCCTGTGGCTGCACCGCCAGCACTTCGGGGAACCGGCGCTGCAGTTCACCTATCAGGCCGATCTCGAGCAGGCCGAACTGCTCGCCGGGCACGTGGCGCGCATCGATAAGCAGGTCGCCGCCACGGCCGTCGCGTGCCGCTACTCCCCGGTGATTGAGGCGTTGATGTGTCTGCGCGGTATCCAGATGACGACCGCGTTCGGGCTGGCCGTGGAGATCGGGGACTGGACCCGGTTCACCGGTTCGTCCATCGGCTCCTACCTCGGGCTGGTCCCCAGCGAGAACTCCTCCGGCCAGTCCCGGCACCAGGGCCCGATCACCAAGGCCGGGAACACCTACGCCCGCAAACTCCTCATCGAATCCGCCTGGCAGCACCGGCGCCCCTATGCCCGGCCCGGGGAACGGCTGCTGCGCCAGCTCGATCTCGTCGCCCCGGCAACCCGCATCCGCGCTCTGGAGGCAAACCACCGGCTCCACCACAAATGGGAACACTTCGATGACCGGCACAAAATGTCAGTCAAGGCCAACACCGCCATCGCCCGCGAACTCGCCGGATGGTGCTGGTCACTGGCCGCCCCGCTCCAGCAAGGAGAACACATGAGCGCAGCCTGACCCGAACGTGCCCCCCGGGGACGTGATGGAAGCAAGACGGCAGCACGCGGAGCCAACTCGAGAGGAAAGCTATGAGCAGGCAGGTCACACAGCCGACGCTCGATTCTAGACACCGATACAGCTCCAGCCGAACAGATCGTCATGCGTTAACCAACCCGCGAATGTCAGCCTGACACTGCCCAGTCGAGAAAGACCCGCCAACGCCTTCACCACGACCGGCCGGCATACGATGAGCGGCCCCCTGAACCAAAAGCCAGGAGCCGCTCATCC
>NZ_JBIYDB010000089.1:0-1522 GCF_044908325.1 Arthrobacter sp. GAS37 | reverse complement strand
GCGGCTAAACCAGCGGGCCAAAAAACCCGCCATGCCCCACCCCCCCCCCCCCCCCCGTTTTCCCCGCCCACACGCGATACAATGCCCCCCGGGCACGGGGGGCAACCCCCCCGCGGGGCCCCCCCCGCTTCTTTGCACAGCTGTCAGGTGTGAGGTAATGGTCTCAGATTCGAAAGCAGCCCAACGAGGGGCTGTTGCCGGCAACGGCCCGCGCTCCCCACGGCAGACCGCGCCACACGTCAAGGACCTCGCCCCGGAGGACCCAGACGGTTTGCTCCGGAAGGCCCGGACCGGGGATTCCGCAGCGTTCGGCGCCCTGTATGAGAAGCACCGAGGGCAGGCATCCACGGTGGCCTCCCTGGAAGTCCGCCGGTCCCGGGAACGCCAGGACGCGGTATCGGAAGCCTTCACCTCCGTGCTGGAGAACTTGCACCGGGGAGGAGGCCCCGAACGCAATTTCCGGTCCTACCTGCTGACCGTGCTCCGGCGCACGGCATACGCCTCGAACACGGACCGGGAACTGGCCGCCCTCACCCTCGACGGCTTCCTTCCCGACGAGGCAGCCCCATACCAGGACCCCGCGGTGAGAAGCTTCGACATGGAGGCCGTTGCCCTGGCCTTCGCGGAACTGCCCCTTCACTGGCAGCAGGTCCTCTGGTACCGGGACGTCGAGGACCTCAAACCCGCCGCCGTCGCGCAACTGACCGGCATCAGCGCGAACGCCGTGTCACTCCTTCACGCCCGTGCCAGGGCCGGCCTGACCCGGGGATACCTTCAACACCACATCACGGACACCCGCGGCCCGAGCCCCGAATGCAGGACGGTCCGCCCACACCTGGCCTCCTACCTGCTCGGGACCCTGAAAACCTCATCCACGCAACGAACAGCCACCCACCTGGGCCGGTGCCCCAGCTGCGCCGAGCTTCTCGCCGAACTCCGCCACTACGCCCCCCGCCAAAAACACGCACCCGGTAGCCCAGTACCCTGACACCGGCCCGTAACCCCGCGCCGACGCACCCGAGCATCCACCGAGGCAGGCTCGGCAGGAAAGAGTGCGGCCAGGTCTTGGGGGTCTGACCGCACTCTCCTCGCCGGGATCCATGCTCCCGGCGGTAAATGGCCCGGCCGGATTCGCGCATGAGTACATCGCCCGGGC
The DNA here is from genome assembly GCF_044908325.1 of Arthrobacter sp. GAS37. Classification (NCBI taxonomy): domain Bacteria; kingdom Bacillati; phylum Actinomycetota; class Actinomycetes; order Micrococcales; family Micrococcaceae; genus Arthrobacter; species Arthrobacter sp. GAS37. The sequence goes on along the minus strand of NZ_JBIYDB010000089.1, from coordinate 366 downwards.
ACAACCCGGTAAGCAGTCCAGGACCTACTTACCAGGCACTAAAATAGTGGGTGCAAGACCCAGATCGTGTCGCGAAAGCACCCGCCCGGCCCCCGAACACGGGGCATCACCGCCAGCTACGCTCACCCCCATGGGACCGGGACCGGCGACGATACCGCCCGGGCCAGAGGTTCTTAAAACCCACGCGCGGCCTTCCGAAAGGTGACCAGTTACTTTGCCGGGAAGGGGAAAGCTCAAGGGAGCATCCGGCCACGAACTTTGGAAAAGCGCGCCGTATCCGCCCCGCTGATCCCGCCACCTGGGGCTTCATTGTCGAGAGCCGCTGCTAGGGTCTGGACCCATGACGATGCAAGCTCACGACCACTC
>NZ_JBIYDB010000088.1:0-1581 GCF_044908325.1 Arthrobacter sp. GAS37 | reverse complement strand
CGGTTCCTCTGCCGGGGTGTTGTTGCGTGCTTTCTGCTTGTCGGGTCTGTTCCTTGCGGCGGTCGGTCAGGTGGGGATCGGCTGTGCGTGGCGCAGTCCTTTGATCGCTTCGAGCATCCACGTGATGAGTGCTCTTTCCGGTGCCGTCTCGGGCAGGAGCAGCTGCGTGCGTCTGGCGCGGGTGATGATTTTCCCGGCGGTGGCGAAGAGCCGGTAGCGCCAGCGTTTGATGTCCCATGTTTTGGCCTGGTGCCCGTCGGGCAGTGCGGTGAGCTGCAGCCAGGCGACGAGGTTGCTGGCCAGGGCGGCGATGTTGGCCCAGGCCTGGTTCGCGGCGAAGTCGTAGAACGGCAGCTTGCCCAGGCCGGTGTTTTTCAGGGTCTTGATCCGGTTCTCGCACCTGCCCCGGGCCCGGTGCCGGGCGTCCAGGAACGGGCCGTGCCAGCGCGGTGCGTTCGTCAGGAACGCGGTGACGCGGTGCCCGTCCAGGTCCAGCAGGGTCGGGGCCGCGCCGGGGTGCAGGGGCTCGGCCCGCAGGTAGATGTTGGTCCCCGGCGGGTAGTCCTTCAGGGCGATGACTTCGGTGGCGTTGATGACCCAGGCGTCGGTGCGTTCGGTGCCGTCTTGGTCCAGGGCCGGCTGCCAGTACTGTTTGTCGTTGATCCAGTCGATCATGTGGGCCTTGGCCGCCGGGACCGGGTAGGAGACGGAGAACTGCACACCCCGGGAATGCAGGTAATGCAGGAACTTCCGCGAGGCGCCGGCACTGTCGGTGCGGACCAGGATCCGCTGTCCGTCCAGCCTGCCCTCGGGGAAGAACGCCTCGGGCAGTTGGGATACGGCGGTATCGAAAACCCGGATGTGGTCATCGGCGCTGTTCGCCCCCGCGTTGCCGGGCCGCAGCAGGTTTGCCAGGACTTCGCCGGTGCCGTGGAAGGTGCCGTAGTCGATGCTGGCGGTGAACGGGGCGAACCCGTATCCGCCCTTGTAGGTGCCGGAGGCGTTTTCCTTGTCCGAGTGCGAGGTCACCAACGTGGCGTCCAGGTCAATGATCAGCGGATCCGCGGCGGTCGCCCGCAGCGCAGGGTTCCGGGCCCCGGCAGCGTCCCAGACCCTGGTCCGCAGTTCCCGGGTCAAGGTTTCGAAGCCGTAACCGAACAACTCCCGGTTGGCCACGGTCCGTTCGAAGAACCGGGACAGCGTCGCGTTCGAAGGCAACGCCCCGAACAGCCCCGGTGAGGTGCGCAGCATGTCCAGGTCGCTGGAATGCTCGCCGCCGGCGGCCAGCATCACCGCCAGTGAACCGATCAGCCGGCCGGGCCGGTGCCTGGCGCCGGAGGGAACGAACTGGCCCAACCGGTCCTCGCAGAGCCTGCCGAAGCCCAGGGCATCAAGGAACTCCGTCAGGACCGTCGTGCCCGCGTGCGAAACCAGCGACTGGCCCGTGAAACCAACCGCGGCGGCCGGGAAAAGCCGGGTAGAATCTTGCATCGAAAGGGTGCTCCTCACGATCAGGAAAATATGGCGTCGAATACCACTATTTTCCCTTGTCGGAGCACCCTTTCACCGGTTTAACACACC
>NZ_JBIYDB010000087.1:0-1671 GCF_044908325.1 Arthrobacter sp. GAS37 | reverse complement strand
GCGGCCGAATGAAGTCCACTATAGTTACCAGCAGCCGGCCACGGCAGCGTAGAAAAACCACCAATCCGCTGTCCGAAAACTCCTAAGCAGCCCAGTCCGGTTCCGTTGCGGGCCAGGGTTGTGGTGTTGCCGTTCAGATCACTGAGCTGTGCCAGCTGCCCACCTGAGGTAAAGGTGAAGATGTCTTTCGCCCGGCGGATGTAGGTCCAGGTCCCGTCGCCGTTGTGGACCAGGGAGGCAAGGACGCGTGCCGGGGCATGGTAGACGCCGTTCGCGTCCTGGGTGAAGGTCACCATCGAGCCGTTCTCCTGGTGCACGTCGACCGTTCCGGAAGAATTCGGCGAAAGGACCATGTTGTAGTTGAACGTCCATCCGAAACCCAGAGGCCCGTCAAACGGCGCACGTTGGGACGAGTAGCTGCGGCTCAGAGCCAGACCCGGACCCCGTCCCGCGAGGGAGACGTCCGTGACGTTTTGAAAGAACTCCCCGTTCGAAGTGTTGACCGGATCAGCGGTACACGCATAGCACTGCCCCATCTCAGCAGGGTTCGACCCGGCCACCGTCTCATACGGCGCCGTCGGGCCGGCTGCTCCGACCTGGTTTGACAACGCGATGATGTTGCCCGGCGGGAAGTTGTTGTTGGTCGATCCGACCGTGGCGATGAACTGGTGCGAGGGGGAACCTGTTGTTCCGGAGCATACCGTCCCGGAAAAACAGAAGTTGAGATAGGTGACGCCGCTCTGCGGCCTGGTCAGGTCGAAGATCTCCACCGCAGTTGCCCAGCCGCCAGCTGCGTAGTTTGTTGTCGCGGTCAGCGTCGATCCGCTGGCAGTGAGGCTCACTGTCCACGGCGGCGGGGTGATGGTGTTTGAGGTGGCCCGGATCAATGACGAATTTGGATACGTGTTCGAGGCTCCGTAGCTGACAACGGCGGTATAGCTTGCGCCCGGTTCGCCGGGGACTGTCGTCGCGCCGCAGGTCGTTCCCGAGTTGCAGAAGTTCAGGTATGTAATGCCGGTCTGCACCTTGGTGATGTCGAAGATCTCAAGGTAGGTCGTACCCGTGGCGGCATAATTCGATGTCGCGGTCAGCCCGACGGTACTGGTGATGTTCGCGGTGAGCGTCACCGTCCAGGCCGGCGGAGTCTTGAAGTCCGAGGTGGCTTTGACGTTTCCTGTCGAAAAACCGTTATAGGTGCCGGAATAGCCGCTTGCGACAACAGCAACATACGTGCTCTGGCTCTCCGCCGGGACCAGAGTGATCGCGCACGCCGTTCCGGTGGAACACGTTTGTACTGCGGCAGGGCTGTTTGCAGTGGAGGTGGTATCAAAAATGAAGATCTGCTGGCCACTGCCATTGAGCGGTTGGTTGACCGTGGCCGTGAGGGTGACGGTCGTGCCGACAGTCATGTCCAGGGAAATGGTCCACCCGGTGGGATCAGTCAGCGGAATGGCCACGGGAGCCGGACGGCCCTCAGCCACCAGGGCGGGTACCGCCATTGCCGGGGCCCTGACCCCTGCTGGCAGTACCGATGCCGGAGCCGTGACAACCGGCAACGACGCCGTCGCGTGCGAGGTGAGTGGGCTGCCCTGGAGATTTCGGACAGCGGTACCCCATGAAACGATGGGGATTACCGGAATGAGGAATCACCAGAATGTCATCAACCCGTCG
>NZ_JBIYDB010000086.1:0-1686 GCF_044908325.1 Arthrobacter sp. GAS37 | reverse complement strand
CGACAGCATCTTCAATGATCGAGCCGTCCGCGTATCCTTCCCGGCGGGAGTGCTCGGCGAACTGGCGCAGCACCCGTTCTTGGCCGTAGTACCGGAATCCGCCGGCGCGGCGCGTAGCGACCAAGGTGTCCACCAGGGCGGGCAGCGTCGGCGCGTTCACGGCCGTGCCCCTTTCCCCGCGTCCAGGACATCTTCGACGTCGAGGGCGCAGCGGCGCAGGTGCTCGGTGTCGAGCCTGAGGTAGTGCGCGGCGGTCGTGTTGGCCGCCGCGTGACCCAGGACCGCCGTTACGACAGGTGGTGGCGTGTCGGTTTGGAGCATCGCCACCGCCAAGGCGCCGCGCAGCGAGTGAAGGCCGTGCGACCGCCCGGCCGGGAACACGATCCCGGCACGCCGCGCGTAATAGCCCAGCCGGCTACCCGCCGAGGTGGACGAACCGAAAGCTGTGAACGGGTAGCGGTGTTTGACGAACACCTGCCGACAGTCCGCTTCGGGCCGACCGTGGCGGATGTAGTCGATCACAGCCCATCCGACGTCGCCCGGCAGCGGCAGCGTCAACGGCACGCCGGTCTTGTGCTGCGTCAACCCCACGGTTTTGGTTCGCCAGTCGAACCATCCGAGTTCCAAGCGGCGCAGGTCTCCGACCCTCAAACCGAGCCGGGCGGTCAGTAGGACCATCGCGTAGTCGCGTTTCCCGATCGCCGATTGCCGATCGATCTGGTCCAAGACCAGGCGAACCTCCTCAGCCGTCCACGGGTACGGAGCCGACTCGCCGCGCCGGGGATAGCGCTGGGCCGGGAGCCGCCCGGCCAGATCTTCCCGGATCTGCCCGCCCTGGCGCAAGTGTCGAAGGAAATCGGCCAATACCGAACGCAGCGAGCCAGTGGTTTTCGGGGCGTAGCTCCGACGCTGGAGCCGGACCCAAAACCCGGCCAAGTCTTGGGCTCGCACCTGGTCGAGGGTTTCTCGGCCGACCTCCTCAAGATAGGTGAGGAACTGGTCCGCGGCGCGTTGCTTCGTCTCGACGCTCGCTTCGGCGTTGCCCTGCTGCCGGCACGCAACGAGGTATTCGTCCCTGACCGCGCGGAAACGTGCTGGGCAGTTCTCGATCAACGGCGTTGTGGCCTGGCCCACCGTGGGGAGGTCCCCATCCAAGGCTTCCATCAGCAGGATCAGGGGCCGGCGCGCGAGTTGAGCATGTCTGGAACGAGTTGGCTCGCGCAGACTGGCAAGTCTGGACCCGGATCGCTCGGCGATGAAATCGAGGCAGTCCGCCTCGGTAAGGAATCCCTGGCCACGAGCCTCGACGAACCCGGCGAAGGCATTGAACTCAGCCTCGTGACGTTTGATCGTTGTGCGCGACCTGTCCGCCGCCGTCAGCGCGACGATCACCCGCCCTGACGCCTCGCGGATCTTTGCTGCTTCCATGAGAATCGGCCTTTCTGATATCAGTGAACAGACAAGGCGATTCTTCGCCACGCTCAAGGCGACAGCCATAGCCTCCGCGTGGGAAACAAGCGCGGGTCCCCCCACACAGCCGAAAACGCGCACCTGATCAGGCGCGTAGACCATCGTGGCCGTTGACCCACACGCTCAGGATTATGTGGCCGGAACCGGTTCCAGCGGCGCTCCCACCAGCGGAAACACCCAACCAGCCACATAACCCAGCCGTCCACGTAATGCCGG
>NZ_JBIYDB010000085.1:0-1872 GCF_044908325.1 Arthrobacter sp. GAS37 | reverse complement strand
GCTCGTCCGAGCGCCGGCGGTGCCGGTGGTTGGGCCGTGCCCAACCGTCCTTGGGCAGCCCGGTAAACCGGTCTGAGTTGGTGGGAGCTTTTTGCTTGTCAGGCTTGGTTACTCTTTTGTTGTAATTGGTGAAGGTTTTAGAATCAATGTGGGGTTGATTCATCCGGCGTTCTGGTTCGCTCCGCCCGTTCAAGTTTTGTTTTGTCGAGGAGAGGGAGACCAAGAGTGGCTCAGAGTTCGGAGGGGTTGATAGGAGCTGCCGAATTCGCTGAGGCTCTCGGGGTCAAGGTTGCGTCTCTGTATGCCTACCGGAGCAGGGATCCCCGGTTCCCGGCAAGTGTTGAGGTGGGGATGATGTCGTACTGGACTCCCGAGGCTGCGGCGGAGTATGTCGAGTACCGTAAGTCCTTGCGGCGTGGCCGGCCCAAGGGGTCCAGGAACAAGGTTCGTTCTCAGGACGGCGGGGTTGTAGGCGATGATCTCTCGTAATGTTGCCGAGGAGCGGATAGCTGCGCTTTTTGGTGTGACGTCCCGGGGGCATCCTGATCTGGCTGGGTTTGGCTCGGCCGCCGGTGTGTCCGTGTCGACTGTCCGGCGCTGGCTCCGCGGTGAAGGGTCTTGGGAGCGGCTTGGTGTGCTGTTGTCAGGGCATGGCGAGCCGGTGTGGGATAGGTCTTTGTTGGGCCTTGCTCTGGGGGTCCGGTTCGGGGTGACCAAGGGTGGGCATCTCCGTACCTCTGCTCTAGCTACCGCGTTGGGCGTGAGTCCGCGTACGGTGCAGCGCTGGTTTGCGGGGAAAAAGTCGCTGCATCTGCCTGCTGGGCGTATGGAGGAGGTGATGGCGCTCTTCCAGCCTCCGAAGAAGCAGTTGGACCTTGAGAAAGCAGCACGGAATTATGCAGCAGACTCCCTGGCCGTCGTCCGTGTGCCATCGGGCCGGCGGAAGTCGATGTATTCGTGGCGTCGTGACGGTTGGCTTGAGAGTCATTTTGTCTCGGTGGTTCGCGTGAAGGGGTATCCAGAGCTGGTGCGCCCGGTTGTATCGATCCCTACTGACAAGGCCCTGGCGCGGCTTCATTCAGCCGGCTTGGTTGAGGATACCCGCTTGTGCGAGAACAGGTTCGCTGCCCTGGTCCTTAAGTACGAGATGCTCCAGAGGATGGAACCTTGGAGGGTCCAGCTGGCTAAATCGCAGCTTTCAAAGGGAGGGACGGAGACCTGGTTGACGAGGGCCCCTCGGCCGATGCTCGCTGAGCTGAGTGTCTCTGAGCTCAAGGTCTGAGTCTTCGGCCAGGGGATTCGGTACGGATCTTTGGAGATCTCAGGGGATTCGCTTTACGCGATCCTCGTAACGTCCGGTACCTGGTGCCGGAGCGGGTGGTATGTCCCCTGGCTGGTCAGCCTGGCCAGGATCAAGTGCGGGGGTCTGTGAAGCTGATCTGGTCGATTGATTCAAAGCCCCATTCGTCGAGGTAGCTGTCGCCGAATGCCTGGGTGAGCCATTCCAGAGCCGCGGTTTCGCCACCTTCTTCCCATGCAGAGATGAACGTGTCGACGTCGTCGGGGCCGAGATTCTGCCAGAGGTTGGTGACGCGGTGGCGGAGGTAGTTGGGATCGGCGTTCCTCGGGCCCTGGTTCCCGACGACGAAGATCTGAGGGGATTTGTTCTTAGTCTTGGCCATCTGTGCCCGTGCGTGCTGGACGAGCCGCTGGCGGCCCCGTTTGGTCGTGGCCGCCTGGCGGGATTTCGTCGCAATCGTCTTCTGGACCTCGACCTTGGGACGGTACTTCCCTGAGAGCCAGTAGTTGACCGCGCGCTGGGTGACGCCGAGGCTCTTTGCGGCTTTGGCAGTGTCTACTCCCCCGCGTCGG
>NZ_JBIYDB010000084.1:0-1944 GCF_044908325.1 Arthrobacter sp. GAS37 | reverse complement strand
GCGGCATTACGTGGACGGCTGGGTTATGTGGCTGGTTGGGTGTTTCCGCTGGTGGGAGCGCCGCTGGAACCGGTTCCGGCCACATAATCCTGGATGTTACTGACAGGCGCGGTCGAGCCATCTGAGGAGATCTTGGTCGCTCGTCCAGTCGGGCAGGGGCTCGGGAGTCAGCGACTGGTAGGCGTTTTCTATGGCGATGCGTTTCGCCTCCGTGTCGGCGCGGGCGTAGATCTCGGTTGTGGAGACGTCGGCGTGTCCGAGCAGGTCGCGTATGTAGATCAGGTTGACTCCGGCTTGAAGCAGGTGCATCGCCCGGGTCCTTCTGATCACGTGCGGGGTTACGTTCAGGCCCGCTGCATATCCGGAGTCGCGGCGGCGCAGGGATTGGACGTGTCTGGCGAGGACTTTGGTGATGCCCCAACGGGTCAAGCGAGTCTGTTCCGGTCCGTTGAACAGCGGGTCTGCGTCTGCACCGACGCCAAGGTGGGGCGTGCGACGGTCGAGGTAGTCCGCCACGAGTCGGGCTGTGGGGTCCATCAGTGGCACCCGCCTGGTTTTGGAGCCTTTGCCATGCAGCGTCACCACCATCGGGCGGGCCCTGCGGATGTCGGAGGTGTTCAGGTCGCAGATCTCTTGGACGCGGGCGGCCGTGTCGTAGAGCGTGGAAAGCAAGACCATGTCACGCAGCCCGCGCCCGGTGGCCGGGTCTGGTTCGGCCAGGAGGGCTTTCACCTCGCCGCTGGTGAGATGGCCCATGTCGGCGGCCGGGGTCTTCTTCTGCTTGACGGCGAGGATTTGGGTGGCTTGATTGAGGAACTCTGGCCGCTCGACCGCGGTATATCGGGCGAACGATTTGATGACGGCGAGGCGTTGGTTGCGGGTCGCAGCGGAGTTGCCGCGTTCGGCTTCGAGCCAGTCGAGGAAGGAGAGCACCCGCGTCCGGTCGAAGTCCGCGAGGTTCAGCTTTTCGGGTGGGGTTCCCTCCACGTCGCGGAACCAGGTGAGCAGTAGTTTGACCGCGTCTCGGTAGGATGCGATGGTCTGCGCGGACAGGTCCCGCTCCCCGGCCAGGTGGTCAGTGAGGAACTTCGACAGCCACTTGCCGGCCAGATCCCCGCCGACTGGGTTGAGGCGGCTCACCGCTCGGCTCCTTCCGCCGCCGCCGGGTCCGGGATGACGTAACCGAACCTGGCTTGGGTCATGGCGGCGACCTCGGGGTGTGCGTCCGCGGTCAACTGGAGATAGTACTGGGTTCCGCGCAGGTCGGCGTGGCCCATATAGGCGGATAGGTACGGCAACATCACCGCCAGGTCCTCGCCGCCGGCCGACCATCGGCGCAGGTTCTGGACGGCGAAGCCGTGGCGCAGCGAATGGATGTGCGGGCCGCCCCGGAAATGGGGGATGTCGGCGTCAGAGAGGTAGCGGCGGAATCTGTTGTAAACCGTGGACTTGTCAACAGGTTTGCAGGGATCACCGGTGTGGAACAGCTTGTGGGCGGGTTCGAAGTGGGGTTCGGCGGCCGCGATGTAGCTTTCCAGGGTGGCGGCGAGGCGTCCGGTGACGGGCACGAGACGGTTCTCGTGGTTCTTCCCGTCGCGCACCTCGATGGTGGCGCGGACCGGGTCGAAGTCGCGCAGTTCCAGATTGAGCGCTTCTGACAGCCGCATCCCGGTGGCGTAGAACACCCGGAACAGCACCGGATCGACCAGCGCCCTGTTCGACGCCTCGGACAGCGACTGGGTGTCGATAGCATGGAAGAGGCGGCGAATCTCGTCGTCACTGAACACGTACGGTGGCGGCCTGTGGGCGGTCTTCACGTGCGTCAGGGTCGGCGGTGCCCACGCCTGCCAGCCGAACTGGCGGGCGTGCTCGGCCAGTTCGCGCAGGACGATCTCCTCGCGGCGGATGGTGGACGCTTTGAGGTGGCGGCCGTAGAGGAACCCC
>NZ_JBIYDB010000083.1:0-1995 GCF_044908325.1 Arthrobacter sp. GAS37 | reverse complement strand
ACGACTTTGACCGCGCACTGCGCCCAGCAACGCAATCCACACAGCAAACCGCGGAACACTCCGTACAGTAACCGCCGCCTGCCCAAGCACCCGGAGCGCGTAGCGGAGACGCACCCCCTGGGCTTCCGTCGGGATCAGAGATGGGTATGCGGATCCCTAGTTCGCCGCGCCGGACCCGTGCCGGGCCCGCGGACCACCGGCAACCGGGCCGTTTTCACGACAAAGGGCGGAACAGCGGACGCTAATAGGTCTATTGGCCCTATTCGATCTATTAGACCTTTTATGAGGCGTTCACCACCGCCGGTCGCGTTCGATTCGTCCGCCGGCGGACTCTGGACGCTTCAACCCAGATCTCTTTGCGGCCTTCGTAGTACTCCATCGGCCACGGCACCGACACCAGCACATGCGCCCGGGTCCACCCGTACGCGAACCCTGCGATTTCGTGGGTTTCGCCGTTGTCGTAGTCCAGGACCACGAACACCGGCAGCGGCTCCGGGGCTTTCGTCGCCCCTACCAGCGCGGCCGGATCCACCGGATCCACCACCGGCTTCAGCGCCCGCGAACGCGGCGGGCCCCAGAACTTCTTTTCCTCCACAGCTCGAAGTCTCGCACCACGGGCAGACACGCAACAGGCCCCCGCGCGGGCGCCGCGGCCACGGCTCGCACCCTGTCGTAGGATGCCATGGTGGAAAAGAAGGATCAGGCCGGCGATGTCGCCGTGGAGTCCGTGTGAACCGTAACGAACAGTGGTGGGAGGAATGCTTGGAGACCTTCAAAGCATTCCTTGGGATGTACGGGCAATTGCCGCACCATTCCGAGGTGTTCCGCGGTATTAGCCTCGGACGCTGGGTCAGGACCCAGCGATACGCCAACCGCACCGGAGCGCTGCTCCCCGGCAGATATGAACGGCTGGAACAAGCCTGGCCCGGGTTCTTCAACGAAGCATCACCAACGAAGCACAACGAGGTTCATTAGGGCTACAAGCCCTAATGAACCTAAAAAACATAAAAGCCGTCGGGATCCGGTTCCCGCGCCTCTCGTCCACCCGTGCACGGCAAAAGCTAAAAGCAGGGCTTTTCCCGCACACACGTGGACGACAGGAACCACCTGACCACCTGCACACAACCGCCAGGTCACCACTCCCCCAAAAGGTCACCACCAGTGACCGGCGGATGTGCACAGCCTCGGAACGCCGCTGGTCACCATCGGACCGGTTCCCCATGGACCAAGACCACCGCTGCCGGCCCACCAAACACCATGGCCGGGTTTCTTTCAGCCGGGACAACACACACTGGTGCGCGGGGCACACGAAAGCGGGAACGTCACCACAGCGCGGGGCCGGCTCTTAAGGCGCTCAGGGGGCTACCGCCGTGGTCACGGGCGGCGATGACCACAGTCACTGGCGGCGACAATCAGCACTCGGTACCGCAGGCCCCGGGTCAAGACCTCTTGACCCCAAACCGCTGCTGCACAGCCTGCTTAGTCATGCCCAGGGCGTCACCGATCTTTTGCCAAGACGCACCGCAGCGGCGTTCCGTACTCACCCAAATGTTGATCTGCTGGGCTGAGTACCGGCCCCATGCCTGGATAAAGTCGATCCGCGACACGATCGGCCCGCCACTCCCCCGCAGGTTCCGCCAGTACGCGCCGTAGACATCATCCATCAGCGCATAAATCAGCCTCCACGGCTCATCCTGACGCGCCAGAACCGCGCCCATGAGCGCGGTAGCGTCCGACCATTCCTTGTGATCCCGGTTATCCATCCCAACAACCCTCCACCTCTATTAGACCTAATAACCCTATTGTAGTGAATGGGTCTATTAGGTACAATAGGTATATAAGATCCAATAGACCCAAGGAGGAAGCAATGGGAACGCGAGCAATCCTGATCATCGACAACGAGGCCACGGCCCCGAACGTCTTCTACGCCCAGTACGCAAGCCCGGCCTTCAAGATCCCCGCGCTTACCCGCTGGATCGTGGCCGCAGCGCGGGA
>NZ_JBIYDB010000082.1:0-2085 GCF_044908325.1 Arthrobacter sp. GAS37 | reverse complement strand
CTCCAGACCCTCGGCCCACTCTTCTACTTCCGCCACACAAATATCATCACTCACCACCAACGATTAACAGGCTCCGGACCAAAAACCCGGTTAAACGCCGACGCGGCTAAAATTAAACGCGACTGTAGTACTAGGCAGTGAGTATTGCCGACCTATGAAGCCGGCGGTCCGATTTCCGGCCCCTTACTCGCGTTCGGATGCGGCGTCCTTGTCGAACATTAGGTGCCGGGCGGTGAGCCGGCGCAGACGTTCGTCCTGTTCGAGTTTCACGATTCATCTACGAGGGATGCGATCTCGTTCCATGGGGCGCGAGCCGATGGACGAGCCACGCCCTACCGAGGTCTGGGATCGATACGTCAGAGCCCAGCTGCGCCTGCGTGCCCTTGTCGAGGAACGCCGCGGTGGGAACGGAACGGACATCATTACGATGATGGCGGCCATGCGTCATCGAAGAGACCCCGCGTCGACGCCCATCGGCTCCTTTTGCTTACTGACGAGCGACCCGCGATGTGCGGATCTCGGGTGTACAAATTGCACAAGGGATAACCTGTGGCTGCACTTGCCAGCGCCCATACAAATCCGGGCCATTACAAGGACCTCGAGAAATGTGATATTAACCGCGAGAACCCGAAGGATCACTACGCGTTCACTAAGGTCGACATGCTTGCCTCGGACAGCTTCTCGGGCGAGCAGAGGGAGCCGACGCACGAACAGTGGAGCCCCGATTTCCTCGCTTCTCACGGTCGGGAGCCGTGTCGACTTCTTCCACTGCTGGAGTATGAATCGCTGGAACCATGACTTTAGCGACAACGAGGTCGACCTCGCCCGGCATATCCAGCCAATGCTGCAGCTGCTCGATACTGCATACGCAGGCAATGCGTACCGTGCATCGGAAATAATCGGCGGGGAAGTCTATTCGCTCACCGCACGCGAGCAGGAGGTCATGCGCTTGCTCGGTCAGGGCCTCAAGGGGATCGCGATCGGACGCCTGCTCGGCTGCAGTCCCAGGACCGTTGCGAAACACCTCGAACACGCTTACACCAAGCTCGGCAGCAACAACCGGGTGGACGCCCTGCGCCGCCTGAGGGGCGAGGGATGACCTATGGTTGATCGAGCCACCTAGCTGTGGACAACATCGGCAACCCAGGCGCCTTGTTCAAGCGGTTTGTGCGCTTACACTTCCAACATGCCGGTCTTCGATATTTCATTCGACGACAAATCCGACAAGCCTCGGAAGACCAGACCCGACGCGGACAGGGACAGTTCGAGGCTCCTGTTGGACCGTAAGCTGCTGAGGCCCAAGAAGCTGCGCTCCGGCGCCCCTTTTGCCCCGATCGCACCGTCGGGATGACTACCTCGTCTTGATAGACGCCTCCGGGGCGAGTCATTGGTACGGCAGCGACGCTGAACGAGGACCAGCGGTCCCGCTACCTTGACCCGCCGTACACCATCGGTAGTTCGATGATTTGGCCCGGCAGATCGAAGGACCGACCTACTATGGACACTGCACGAGGGTTCGGTCCCTCATGTCGGCTGATCGGTGACCGCATGGACCTCACCCTTGAGTGCATCCGGCGTCACTACACAGGAGAACCAGAGAGCCCCCTCGCGGTGTCCTCAACGCCTACGCGGACTTCTTCGCGCTCTTCGAGCGGTTCGCGGAGTTCGTGGACTTGTTGCACCCGCAGGACCTCGTGACGCCCGACTATGACGAGGTTCGGTTCTACCTGCCGTTCGACAACTTCGAGCGTCCCGGGACACCGGTCACAACCGAGGAGTACGTCCCGTACCGGGAGGCCACGCTGGAGTTCATCTCAGGACGGATGCGTCGGATGGCCAAGTGGGTCATGGAGCACCACCCCGAGATCGAGGTTCTCCGCCGATAACGGGCGGCGACCTTCCCCCTAGTCTCCGGTGATTGTGGAGGTCATGAGCCCTCTGTCGCGGCGGACGGTTCAGATCCAGCAATTCAGCTGTTGGTGAGGGTGAGGTCGTCGAGGTACATCCAGGTGTCGTCGGCGGGGGTGGAGCCGTCGAGGTGGACGTTGAACCAGAGGGTGATGGTCTGGCCTTTGTAGGCGGTGA
>NZ_JBIYDB010000081.1:0-2669 GCF_044908325.1 Arthrobacter sp. GAS37 | reverse complement strand
CTCCTCAAAGACGTCGCCGAAGGCCGCGAACCCGGCGACGCCACCACCCTCTCCGACCCCACCATCATGGCCCAGATCGCGCAGTCACTGAAGAAGTAGGCGCGGCGCAAGCCTGCGCCGACTGCAGGATCGAAGCTGTATTGGCCTGGAGGCAGATCGTCGAAACGACCAGATCCATATCCGAGGATCTGGTCGTTTCGCGCCTTAAGTGGTTGAGGGTCTAATCACTGGACTTCAGGGCGAGCGCGGGACTCGACCACGGTCAGCCCGGCAATGACGCGCAGTCGGCCTCAGCCCATTGCCGGATCACCTAAAGCTGGCTGTGCGAAGCAATGGCGGGGTCGGAGCCGATTCGGGCACCGCTCTCGAGCTGTGTGATGGCGGCAAGGTCCTCGGGAGTCAGGGTGATCGCCGCAGCGTCGGCGTTTTCCCGCATGCGGCTAGTCGTCGAGGACTTGGGAATGGCAATAATCCCTGAAGCGACGTGCCATGCCAACACGATCTGAGCCGGTGTGGCGCCGTATTTGGCGGCCAGCGATTTCACCGCGGCCGCATTCAGATCGGCCCCCTGCCCCAGCGGGCTGTACGCCTCCACCGCAATGCCCAAGGCACGGCACTTGGCCGCCAACTCCTTCTGCTGGAACGTGGGGTGGATTTCGAACTGGTTCACCGCCGGGACCACACTAGCGTCCTGCAGTAGCGCGTCCAGATGCTCGCTGAGGAAGTTGGAGACACCGATGGCACGCACCACGCTGTTGGCGTAAAGCTTCTCCATCGCCTTCCAAGCTTCGACGAAGAGCCCCTGCGAGGGCACCGGCCAGTGAATCAGGTATAGATCCACGACGTCGACACCAAGCGCTTTCCGGCTGTTCTGGAAGGCCTCATGCGCGTTGCCTTGCTCGCCGTTGCGCAGCTTGGTGGTGATAAAGATTTCATCCCGGGGAATGCCTGAGGCAGCGATGGCTGCTCCGACGCCGGCCTCGTTGCGGTAGGCGGCAGCGGTGTCTATGTGGCGGTAGCCGGCCTCAAGCGCATCCTCGACGATTCGCTGGGTCTCGTCCGGCGGAACCTGGAACACGCCGAAGCCGATTTGCGGAATTTCGACGCCGTTGTTGAGGGTCACGGTGGGTGTGGTGGTTTCTTGCGTCTGCGACACTATCGATTCTTCCGTCAGTGAGATTGGACCCTTCGAGCGCCCCGCACGAAATTCGGTGCGAACCGTGCGCCCGGGCTTGCAAAATACGCTACCTATCTTGGGACGTCGTGTCAGCCGGTATGCCACTCCCTGGTTTTCCTAGGAAGGACAGTCCTACCTTCCTTGTAGAAAGCTGTGATCGGGACGTGGAGAATAGGAGTTATGGGTCAAAGCGCAGAGTTTGGAAAATTCCTGAAGGCCATGAGGTCACGGCTGAAGCCCGAAGACGGCGGCCTGCCAGGCACTTCGGGTGTCCGACGGGTTCCCGGGCTGCGGCGCGAGGAGATAGCCCGGCTGGCGGACGTGAGCACGGACTACTACACGCGCCTCGAGCAGGGCCGCAATATCCACCCGTCCCGGGCAGTACTGGACTCGGTAGCCCGGGCTCTGCGCCTGGATTCCAGCGAACAGGCGCACATGATGGACCTCCTTGAGAACTGTGCGAAGTCCCAGCGTCCACCCCTACCGGCCCAGAGCGTTCGGCCCGCCCTGAAGCAACTGCTGGATGCCGTGGGAAGCGTGCCCGCACTGGTACTGGGGCGCCGAACGGATGTTTTGGCCGGAAATCATCTGGCTTTTCTCCTGCTTGCCGATTTCCCGTCCATGCCTGCTGCCGAGCGGAACCTGACTCGCTGGATGATGCTCGATCCGCGAGCAAAGGAACTCTTCCGGGACTGGAATTCCGTAGCGGCCGAAGCGGTCGGAACCCTCCGAGTGGACATTGGCCGGCATCCGGACGATGCCCAGGCCAATCAGCTCGTTGGCGAACTCGCAGTTCAGAGCGAGAACTTCCGCCTGTGGTGGGCCGGACACCGGGTGGCCAGGAGGTCTGCGGGCAGTCTGCGGTTGCACCACCCCGTCGTCGGCGACTTGGAACTGAACGTTGAAAACCTGACGCTCCCGGACGACCCGGACCAAGTGCTGCGCGTATTTTCCGCAAAGCCCGGCTCGCCGACGGCCGATTCCCTCACACTGCTAGGCAGTTTCGGCGCCGAGGCGGCGACCGCCTGGGAGCCCACACAAACAACAGACAACACGGATGCATCCGGCGCCGGGTTCTTGACTGATTCGGCTTAGGAGAATTGGGCCCTCAGTGGTTGGGGCATTCCGAATACTCTGACCATGCATTCAAAAAGTAGAGGCCATCAACCGCATATTCAGTCTTGCGGATGCCGATCCGAGCTTGGCCTCAAAGGTGGAGCGGACAGGATCCAGAATCCTGGCTGGGCGTGACCCCGCGGGCTCGTTGAAGTGCATCGTCCCATCCCACGGGTGCTCCGATGGCGTGCGCATAGCTCAAATGGGCCTTTTGCGCTCGGGTGCGGCCAGAGCTGGCTCGGTTGGTTCGTCCCAGTGCCGTAAACCTTTTATTTCGCGCTGAAGCTGATATGTAGGTCTGGTTGTCAAGAGGCATGGATGAGCGGCTCCTGGCTTTTGGTTCAGGGGGCCGCTCATCGTATGCCGGCCGGTCGTG
>NZ_JBIYDB010000080.1:0-2969 GCF_044908325.1 Arthrobacter sp. GAS37 | reverse complement strand
CTAATCAACAGTCGACGTGTTCCTGAGCCCGCCAGGCCCGTAGAACGACCCGCTTGACGCGTGAACCAGACGCTGCAGGCGTGTCCCTGCATCCAAGCCTCGCTGATGAAATATCATCATTCTTAGCGGCTGAATGTGTGTTTGGTTGATGTTTCTTCATTGCGGGTGAAGTCGAGGAGGCGTGGGTTGGTTCTTGCTGTCGTGCGCGATTTACGGGACCATCGGATGCGGGCGACCGTGGACGAGCTGGTCGACTTCGAGACCGATGTGCTGGCAGGTTTCGTACTGGCGCGGGCGTCGGCCGGTCTGGTCGATAGCACGATCCGCAACGATACCAACCACCTGGAGCTGATCCGAGACTGGTTTGGCCGACCGTTGTGGGAAATGCAGCCCGCTGACGCGGATGCCTACTTCGGCAAGGTCATCCGCGAGGCCCGCCCGTCCACCCGTGCCGGGAGGGCTGCGGCTTTAGGGGTGTACTTCGACTTCCTCGAGCTGCGGCACAAGATCGAGCTGCACAACTTGACCGGCCGCGTGGTTGAGTGTCCGTTGGATGAGATCAATCGGCCGCGCGCCGCGGTCGATCCGCAGCTGCGCGTTCCGCCAACCGCCGAGGAGGTTGAACAGTTGTTCGCCGGGTGGCGTGAGGAGCTGATCACCTGCCGCAAATTCGGTCCCGCCGCCCGCAATTATGCGGTCGCCCGACTGGCGGCCGACGTCGGGTTGCGGATCAACGAGGCGAGGATGCTCGATCTCAACGATGTGCGGTGGGAGCTGGGCCGGTTCGGGAAGCTGAATGTCCGTCATGGCAAAGGCTCTCGCCGCAAGGGTCCGAAGCCGCGGCTGGTTCCGCTGATCAACGGCGCCGACCGCAGCCTGCGGTGGTTCATCGAGGACGTGCTCGGATTGTTCGTTACCGCCCCGACCGCCCATGAGACGGCGCTGTTTCCCTCTGAACGTAAGAACGCCGACGGGTCATGCATGCGCGCTACCGCCGACGTATACCGACGCTCCCTGGCTGAGGCCGCCGACCGGCATCTGCCCGCGTGGTCGGGAAAGCTCACGCCACATGTGCTGCGGCACTTTTGCGCATCCGAGCTCTATCTCAGCGGGATGAACCTGTTCGCGATACAGGAGCTTCTCGGCCATGCCTGGACCGCTACTACGGCCCGGTATATCCACGTCCACGCTACCCATGTTGAAGACGCCTGGGTGACCGGCCAACGCCGTGTCGCCGACCGATGGAAGGGATTGGCACGATGAAATGGAACCTCCGCCTGGCCGCCGCCAACCGCGGCATCTGGAAGGCCAGCGAACTGCAAAGAATGCTCGCCAAGCGCGGTCTGGAGATCAGTGCCGGCAAGATGTCAGGCCTGTGGTCAGGCAATCCCAACGCCATCAAGCTCCACGACCTGGACGTGATCTGCGCTGTCCTCGGCTGCGGGGTTGAAGACCTCTTGCTACCGGAGCCTGACAGCGTGGCCGAACCGCAAACGGAAGCCGATGGAAAGAGCACGGCCGTTGGCGGCGCACACCCCGTAGCCCCGCGTGCACGCACAGGCAGGTCACTGCCGCCGCGATGAACTGCCTGCACTGCGATGCGCCGCTGCCCGCCCGGAGTCGTCGAGACCGCATGTACTGCAATAACAAATGCAGGGCATGGGCTTCGCAGTTCCGGCTCCGGGTCGATGAGTCGCCGCCACCACGGTGGAGGCACCCGGCGCTGGAGTCGGATGACCCGGTCCTTTCCCGAGCTGCTGCGCGCGCCCAGCAGCTCGGCGAGGCCCATGGCTGGGGTAATTCAACTACGAGATGTGTCCTCGACGGGCTGGTTGCGGTGCTGGACGGTCTTGCCGCTGGTGAACGCGTTCTCACGAGCGACGTGCGCACGAAGACACACCGGCATGTGTCCAAGCCGCGTCTTGCCGAAGTGCTCGCTGACCTTGACCTCCTCGAAGACGATGCGGCATCGGCGATCCGGTCATGGATCGACCGCAGCACCGACGCCCTATCACCAGGGTTCGCCGGACCGGTGCGCCACTGGCTGCTCGTGCTGCTCGACGGCGACGCCCGCAGCAAGCCCCGATCGCAGGCCACCGTGTACAGGTACTTCGGCTCGGTCCGTCCGTTCCTCGAACACTGGGACGCCAAGTATGACCATCTGCGGGAGGTCACGAAGACCGACGTATACGCCGTGCTTGAACCTCTGCGCAGCTACCCGCGGAGCAACGCCGTGTGCGCCTTACGGTCGCTGTTCCGCTTCGCCAGGAAACGCGGCCTGACCTTCGTGAACCCCACCACGGGCGTGAAATCCCGCCCGGCCGATCCCGGCATGGTGCCGATGACCGACACCGAGATCAGCGCCGTCGAGCAATTGGCCGTCAACCCCGCCGAACGCCTGATCCTGGCGCTGGCCGCCGAGCACGCCGCCCGCACCAGCACGATCCGGCACCTCACACTCGATGACGTCGACCTTCCTAACCGGCGGATCACCATCGCCGGTCACAACCAACGACTTGGCGAGCTGAGCCGCCGAGCACTGCTGGTCTGGCTTGAATACCGCCGCGCAGCCTGGCCCCACGCACCCAACCGGCATCTGCTCGTAAACACCAGGACCGCGCTCAACAAAGGACCAGTCAGCACCACACACATCAGCTTCCGGCTGAAACAGGGCGGTTTCAGCATCGATCGCATCCGCGCCGACCGCATTCTCCACGAAGCACTAACCGCAGGACCGGACCCGCTACACCTCTCGCTGGTCTTCAATATCTCCCACGACACGGCCTTCCGCTACTCAAAAGTCGCGCAACAGCTGCTCAGCGACGAGCTCGAACAACCAACCGAGCAATGAATCCGCAGACTCCGCCTGCACCCGGTCCGCGAACCCACCGTGAAGCCTTCCATCCTGGCCCGAAATGCCGTGAGTTCCCGCTCAGAACACTTCAGTCCGGCTGAACTCACGGGAAACC
>NZ_JBIYDB010000079.1:0-3438 GCF_044908325.1 Arthrobacter sp. GAS37 | reverse complement strand
TCGTTGGATTAACCGGCTAATCCGGGTCTGGAATTGTCCGCTGTCGTCCTTTTTTGATCTTTATTTCGTGGCCTTGGTCGTGGTGTTGGCTCGTTCGAGCCGGCGGAGTCGTTCCTCGTGGTGGCGGGCGCGGTCGGCGACGGCTTCGAGGCTGGCGCGTAGCTGGGCGATCTCGATGCTCAGGCCGGAGAGCGTGGGTCCTTGAACGCCACGGAGCCGGTATTCCTGGATTAGCGTCCGCAGTTCCGGGTTGCGGTAGAGGGTCGCCCGGGAAATTCCGGTCGCTGCCGCGGTGGCGGTGAACGTCACGGGTTGTCCGTTTGCCACCCTCTCCTCGAGGGCTTGCTCGACGCGGGCCACGAAGGTGTCTTGGGTCATCCGGTGTGGGCTTCGCTGATGAGGATGTCCAGTTGTTCGACGAGTTTTTGGTGCCGTTGGGCTTCGCTGCTCCAGCCGCGTGCTGCGGCGTCCCGGGCGAGTATTTCGGCGTCGTGGCGTTGGGCGGTGAGTACCGGCAGGTGGGTGTTGTCGGTGCGGTAGCTGGGGCAGTGTTCGCAGATGTTGGCGTAGGGGCATGCTTCTTGGGCGGGTGCGCGCAGGCAGTATCCGCCGGCCATGCGCGCTTTGATCATGGGGGTCTCCCGCCAGTCCCCGTTGGTGATATCGACCAGCGGCAGTGTCCTGCGTCCGGTGGGCAAGGGGCCGATCCGGGCCTTGGCCATATCCAGGGCGCGTTCGTATTCGGTTCTGACCGTGCTATCGAAAAGCCGGCCGTAGCGCAGGCTCATCTCGGCGGAGACGTGCCCCAGCAGCGCCATCAGTGCCTGGAGGGATACCCCTGCGTTGATCAGGGCGGTGGCATAGGTATGGCGGAGTTGGTGAGTGGTGATGTGGCCGAGTCCGGCCGTCTGGCCAGCACGGGCCAGTTCGGTCCGGAGGGCGTTTTGTCCCAGCCGGTGGCCGTGGTGGGTGAAGAGGAAATCCGCCGGCCGTCCGGTCCTTGGGTGTGGGATGGGCCTGCCCGGTGAGCGGGTGATGCTGATCCGGTCCAGTACTTCCAATGCATCATCATCAAGGGGAACCATCCGTTCGGTGGCGAGTTTGCCCAGCGGGACCTTGAGCCAGGACCCTTGGCCGGGGACCTCGTGCACGCAGTCCATTTCAAGGTCCAGCAGTTCCCCGATCCGCAGCCCGGCGGCGCGTTGGAGCAGCAGTGCGTCCGCGGTGAGCCGGTTTGGCGAACGGACAAGCTCGGCGCTCAGGGTGCGGTCCGCATCCGGGGGCAGATAACGCGGCAGGGGCCGCGGCAGCCGCGGGATGTCGGAGCGGAAGAGCAACCGCCGGGTTGGCGCATCGGGCCAGCCCCATTCGGTGATCTCTGTCAGGAAGTTGGCCACGGTGTTTACCCGTCGGGACTGCTCGGCGATCGAGAGTGTTCCGCCGCTTTTGGTGTTCTCTGCCAGGGACAGTGCGATCAGGTATGGCTCGATATGGCGGCAGCGCTCCAGGCCGTCCGGTCCCGTCAGGGTGGGGTCCAGTTCGCTGATCACACGGCCGAAATGGGCCAGCCGGGTGGCGATACCGCTGACGGTGGCGGGAACGCAGGTCACTGATTTGCGCTGCAGGTAGCGGACCAACACTTCATGGAGCGGTGACGGGACGGCTGCCATACGCTTATCGAAAGGCAGCCTGGGTGCGGGCCGGGTCGCCGGGGCCGGCAGCACTCCCTGATGGAAGAGTATTTGCCGGGTGCTTTGGAGCAGGCCCCGGTAGGAGCGCGCGCTGCGGCCGGTGCGGTCCTGGCGCTCGTGGCAGGCCTTTTCAAGCTCGTCGACGTCGGCATCCGTGAGGGTGTCCAGGATCCGGCCGGTATGGATGAGCAGGCGGGCGATGACCTGTGAGGCCAGTGCCGAGGCGACCCTGTCGCTGAATCCCAGTTCGCCGGCTGCAGTCCTGAACCGGGCCAAATCGGTCTCGAGCCCGGTGCCGATGACTTCGCGCCAGAGGCTGGAGAATTTACGGGACAGCAGGTAGTCGTAGTCCGGTCGCAGGCGGCCGCTGACCATCAGAAAGGTCACGAATGGTTTCGTGGCGTTATTCGCTGTCAGCTGCAGGTGCAATGGCCGCAGCGCCCAGTCCTGGACGTGGGGCCAGCGGGCCACAAACGTTTTGGCCGCGGTGGTGTAAGCAGTGTTTCCCCGCCGGGTCAGGGCAAGGTGAGCGGCGTAGGAGGCCAGCAGTGCAGCCGGCGGATCAGTCGCGTTGGTGTTGACGGGCGCGGGCAGCATCATATTCGGCTTTCACATGGGTGGGGGCCAGGTGAATATAGCGGGCGGTGGTATCAACATGGGTGTGTCCGAGCAGGGCCTGCATCACGGCAAGATCCACGCTGGCCTCTGCCAGGGCGGTGCCAAAAGTATGGCGCAGGGCGTGTGGATTTCCGGCCTGAACACCGGATACCTCACGGTGGTAGCGGAAAATGGTCCGTAACCCGGCAGCCGTCAGTGGCTGGCCGCGGGTCGGTCCCTTGGCCACGATGAACAGGTAGCGGCTTGTGGTTTCGGGCCGTTCGGCCAGCAGATACGTCTGGATCACCCCGGCGACGTCGACATCGAGGGGAACCCGACGCTCCTTGGCGCCCTTGCCCTGGACCAATAGCCAGCGGGCGCCGATATCAACATCGCCCACCTGCAAGGCAAGCACCTCGGCCGAGCGCAGCCCACAAAAGAGCATCAGCCCGGCAATGGCCCGGTCCCGCCAGCAGAGCAGGCTGGCCAGAAGGTCCGCGGATTCGCTGCGCTTCAGGGCCCGTGGGAGCCGGCGTGGTTCGCGGAGCCGCAATACGGACCTTGGCTTTGGCTTTGCCACGTGGGCGAGCAACCCGGTGCGTTCACCGGCAGCTGGCCGGCGGGCCTCCTTGCCCCTCGGGACCGGGTTCTTCAGCTCCGGATTGCGCATGATCAGAAACGTGTAGAGACCTGAGATGGCGGCAAGGCGTTGGTTGATTGTTGTGGGCGCGTACCTGTCCAGGCGCCGGCCCTGCATGGTGACAACGTTAGGGCCGGGTCGGCCGGGAACATGGGCCTGACGGCACGCCGATAAATAGTGGAGCAGTTCATCGGTGCCAACAGATGGGAGCTCCATGTCCTGCTCCCTGAGCCAACGGCAAAACGCGAGCAGATCATAGCCGTAGGTCCGTACGGTTCGCGGCGAGTAGTTCCGGTCCGTCAGATATCCCAGATACTCGTTGACCGGACCGAAACGATCGGCGCCGGCTCCTGCCAGCCGCCACTGCCCGTCGCCGGGTTCCAACCGCAAATCCTTGCCGGTCACCATGACACAGAAGTATCCGCTCCGTCCCGGCCGAACCGGGCGACATCCCCGCGGCGTGTCGCACCAGAACCGGTCCGAAACAACCGATTAGCCGGTTAAGAGGCA
>NZ_JBIYDB010000078.1:0-3620 GCF_044908325.1 Arthrobacter sp. GAS37 | reverse complement strand
CCGCGGCCCTAGGCATTGCCTGCCCGCTCCCGTGCCAGCGCACGCGTCAGCGGGACTGCGGCAACGCTCCGCCTCGGCCAGGCGTCAGAGATCCATAGCGGACCGGCCGACTCGACGGTGAGGACTACATCAGGGCGGCGGAGCCGGAACACGATGCCAGGGCGTTTGTCCTCGAAGACCTCCGCCGCAGGGTGCAAGCTCAGGTGACCGGCAGCTTCAAGACTGAGGAGAATCCCCTCCACGTCTTCCAAGCCGCCGGCACGGCGGGCGACCTCGGCAGGATACGTCACGCCGGCGCAGCGGCCATCAACGAGTTCGACGTCATCGACCATCCCCAACAGGACCGACAGCACCCGCCGCTGGTCCTCCAGGACGTCCAAACCCTCGATCCACTCAACAAACGCTGCCCGCTCACGGACACGACGATCCTTCAGCGCAGCCGTCGCCGGCCACTTCACACCAAACGGCACCAAACTCGCCATCTCCATCACTCCCCCTGCTCGGGACGGTTCCAACCACAAAAATCCACCGAATCGACCAACGCCCGGCAAAGCATAAAACCGGGTCAGCCGGTATGTCTTGTCACATGACGTCCTTGAGACACAACTCTCAAAAAGCAGACACCACACCTATCTAGTACCTCGCACCACCGACAACATGACGGCGATTCCAGGGCGGGACCAGGGAGGTTGTCGTCCTGCGGTTTCGACCATGCCTCAATCTATACATTTAAGATTCATAGGTCTAGTTTAGACCTACATCATTTAATTTCTTAGTATGGGGCGGAAGACGCCTTACGACAGAATGGACAGGTGCCAAAGTATGTTCGCCCCTCTACGCCAGCCCCGGCTCTCACCGAAGCGGCAATAGCCATGCTCGGTATCAATCCGTTGCGGACGGAAATCATCCGGTATCTGGCACAGCATATTGACGGAGCGACGTCCGGAAGCATTGCCAGGGCGATCGGGGCCGAATACCGCACTGTCTACGGTCACCTTCGTCAGCTAGTCGAGGCCGGCGGCGTGCTAACTGACGGCGACACCGGCAACCGCAAGGGCCAGTGGGTTATCTACCGCCTCAATCCCGACGCCATCAAGATGGCTCAGGACGAGTACCGCAGGTACACCTCAGGAAATTAAGATTCCTGCTTCGGCGTGTCTCCAGATCCCACACACACATACATAGTTAAGTGGGACACATGGCACCTCGCAGACTTCCTAAAGGCACACGGGTCAATCCCGTTCGTCTTGGCTGGGCGATCGAAGAACAGCGCAAAGACGTGATCGACAACCTGGCAAACAGGGCCGGCGTATCCAGCGCAGTCATCCTGGAAGCCATCATCGACCACATTCAGGCGGACATTCCCGAAGTCGGGCTGCCCTCCTGGATGTTCAAGAACCAAGGAGTGCTGCCATTCCCGCAAGCATCTTAAATTGAAGAAGGCCCGCACTAGGCGGGCCTTCAATAAGTTTCTCGTTCAGATCCTCATCTTGGCGGATCGGTGATCTGAACTGCTCAAGCTCCCTCTCACGAGGTGGCTCCCTTTGTTTTATCTAAAATGAAAGGAACTGCTGTCCTTTATGGTACCGGAAACTGATTCCGGGTCAACGCATGCCTCTGCGCGCCGCGCCCCCTCTGTCACGCCTGGCGACGGCCCGCAGCGGCTCGAACTGACCCCATCGAACCTTGCCGACTTCGCCCAGGACCCCGGCGAGCTGCACCCCACCGGCACCGAGCCGGCACCACAGCCAGCTGACAAGAAGCCCTGGCGTAAGACCGACCGGGCGAAATCCGATGGCAATAAGGCCATGTGGCGACGGGTCAACCGCCGCTCGGAGCGCCGCCCTGATGTGGTGTTCGCCGCGATTCCCGAAGGCTTCCAGCGGGCCGCACGCGGCTCACAATGGCTCGATTACGTCCGCTCCCTCCCGCAGGTCCGGACAATGAACGCCCACGGCCGCAAGAACTTCCTCCGCATCGCGGCCCTGTACCTCGGTGACGTCCAGGTCAGGACCATGACGACCTCCCCCGGCTGGGACTACATCATGCGCAAAGGACTCATCTCGGAATCCACCGTACAGCGACACACGAAACGGCTGATCTCCTACGGAGCCCTGGCTGTTGTCGCCTCCGGACGCCTGGCAGGCTTCACGCCCAAGAACCAGGGCCCGCAGACCAACGAACGCGCCGTTTACGTCCTGACAGTCCCCCACCAGCTCAAAGCCGTAGAAGATCCCGTGGATAAAAGTGACGGTCCCACCGTGAGGGAGTTACGTAGTAACCCCCTACACGCGCGAGAAGCTTTTCAAACCTTGAAAGGAGCGGCTTCGCCGCCGCAAAAACCTTCAGGCATCGCCCTAGAGGGCGCTGCAGACCCACCACCGGGACATCGGCAGCACTCCGACTGCTCACTTCGTGCGACGGTAGCCGGGACGACACGGGGGGCGTTCCGGGAAGCTGCCTCTGTCGCCGTCCGCGAAGTCATGCACCACTCACTTGCGCTCAGGGACGCCCGCCCGGCATTCCTGGCATGGGTCTTCCGCCCGTACTTCATCAAAGGCTGGAACGCCTCCGACATCCTGCACGCCCTCGACAACCGCCCCGACAGCGCCAGAATCCCCCACGACGCCGCAAAAGGCGTCGCCCCCGAGAACAAAGCCCGGTGGGCACAAGAGCGGCTCTCACACTGGCTCACAGCCGACGGCACGCCCATTCGCTCCCGAGACCAGCGCCTCGAAGCGGAAGGCCGGCAGAAACGCGCCCGGGCCGAAGCCGAGCGCCAGCGGATCGAGAAGGACGCCGCCTCACGCCGCCAACAGCAGCTCCCCGCAACGTCCTGGCGGGAACGCTGTGCCGCCGACTATGAGCACGGGCTACAGGAAGCCGCCACGCGACGTTCCAAAACCCCCAGGCGGACGCCTCAGCGGCGTAGGGTTATTTAGGTCTATTGTCACTATTCACCCTATTAGGGCTTTTGCATCACCGGCACGGCTCACTATGAGATCGAAGAGTGAAGAACCAGAACAGACGTCGTCCTGGTGTCGTCGTTGACGACGATCTCTTGGACGATCTTCGGATCAGCTGACGGGTATATGTCCGGGAGCGTTTTGGCTCCCTCCGCTAGGGTAAGCAGCTCGCCATCGAAGCCGACTACCGTTTGGATTTTGCCTTCGACGGTGACTATGACATCCCCGCCCATGAGCTGACCGTAGTACTTAAACTGACTCATCGGATACCCTCCCTTATCTTGGTCCAGCGCAGCATTACCAGCCAGTCTAGGGGCAACGACAAACGACAAGACGACCGCTCCCTCCTGGCGTGGCTCGACAGTATTAATAGCGGCGCTTTCAGCCGAGCCTGGGCGAGCTGGGTCCGTATTTGAAACGCTTCGGTCGGCTAAGCTTGCTTTATCCCACTTCCGGGATTGGTTCTACCAAAAAGGAAGGGGGTGAATTATGGGTAAACGGAACAAGGCCTCACGGTCTGGATGGCACGAAAAAGCCACGATGTACGTGCAGCTTCTCAAGGGCTGCGCACGTCTCACCGTGGCTGTTTCTGTACTTATTCATGCCGTGATTAACTGGCCGCTCTAGTAGCCATTCATCCACCGCGGCGGCCTG
>NZ_JBIYDB010000077.1:0-3809 GCF_044908325.1 Arthrobacter sp. GAS37 | reverse complement strand
CACACTATTGAGTTCTCAAACAACAGACACACCCGGCACCACCCACACCCAACCAAGGGTCCAGGATCGCTCCGGAGCAACTTCCCAAACTTACCCGAATCATTACAACTTTGCAAATCAGTATCTCAACCAATTCAGGGTAACAATTCGAATTCCCTCGAATTGCGGCGCATAAAACACCAGCCGTTCCAGGCTCAATTCGAAGGGGTGGCCACCCGTGGTTCCCAGCTCTAGGCTGTCTCCCTCGCGGCGACTTAGAAGACATTACACGGCTTCCGTACCCCGCGCAAATCCAGCATTGACGCCCCGCTGTTCCCTGCAGTTTCAACGGTTCGAGACAGTATTCGTCGAGCTGATCGACAAACCTGATCGGTACGCCGCGGCGACGTCGACGGCGGAACGCGGGCTCCGCCGTCGGGCCCCGCCTAACGGAAGGCAGCGATACCGCTGAGCTTGCTACCCAAGATAAGGGTGTGGATTTCGTCGGTGCCTTCGTAGGTGCGCACGGATTCCAAGTTGTTGGCGTGCCGCAAGGGTGAGTGGTCCAGCGTGATTCCGTTGCCGCCGAGGATCGTCCTGGCTTCGCGTGCAATTTTGATGGCTTCGCGGCAGTTGTTCAGTTTTCCGACCGAGATCTGGTCCGGTTGCAACGTGCCGGCGTCCTTTTTGCGCCCGAGGTGCAGGGCGAGGAGGAATCCCTTGTTGATCTCCAGAGCCATGTCAACCAACTTCTGCTGGGTCAGCTGGTAGCCGGCCAGCGGTCTGCCAAACTGCAGGCGTTCCTTGGAGTAGTCGAGGGCTACCTCGAACGCATCGCGGGCGGCACCCATGGCGCCCCAGATGATTCCGTAGCGCGCCTCGTTCAGGCAGGAGAAGGGGCCCTTGAGCCCGACGACGTTCGGCAGCACCGCACTCTCGGGTAGTCGCAGATCGGACAATTCGATGTCGCATTGGATGGAGGCACGCATAGACAGTTTCGGCTCAATCGGCGTAGCCGTGAATCCAGGGGTCTCGGTCGGGACCACGAAGCCGCGGACGCCGCCGTCGGTCTGGGCCCAGATGATGGCGACCTTGGCCACCGACGCCAGGCCGATCCAGCGTTTTGATCCGTTGAGGATCCAGTCGCCTCCGTCGCGGTGCGCAAAGGTAGTCATGCGACCCGGATCCGATCCCGCCGTGGGTTCCGTTAGTCCGAAGCAGCCGATCGCTTCCCCCGCGGCCATCGCCGGCAGCCATTCGGCTTTTTGTTCATCCGAACCGTGCTTGTAGATGGCGCTCATCGCCAATGAGCCCTGCACCGAGACGAAGGTGCGCAACCCGGAATCGCCGGCCTCAAGTTCCGCTCCGGCCAGGCCGTACTCGACGGCGGATCGCCCGGCGCATCCGTAGGCTTTCAGGTGCATGCCGAGTAGGCCCATTTTGGCGAGTTCGGGGACAAGTTCCAGCGGAAAAATGGCCTTTTCATACCAGGTTGCGATGTGTGGCTTGATCTCGCTATCCACGAAGGCGCGCACCGAATCGCGCAGCGCACGTTCATCCGCGCTAAGGAGGGAATCAAAATCAATCAGATCGCTGATATCGGACATTTATGCGCCTTTCACGGAAGTGTTTGGGGACTGGAAGGTGCACCCTTGGTGCTCACCGAGGGCCGGGGGAACTTGCCGGTAGTTCGGTGCTGCTGCGGACAGCCGGATGGGGTTGGTAAGCTGCCGGGACTCCCGGCCTGTGGCGGGATCAGTGATAACGATTGACGGCTCCAGCCCCAGGCTCTCAGCCAGTTCGAAAGCCTCGCCAACGGTGTTGACCCTGCCCGCAGGAACACCTGCAGCGAGCAATTTCCCTTGCCAACTCGCAGCATTGTCAGCATGGAGCGCAGCCTCGATCACAATCCGAAGCTCCTCACGGGATGCTACTCTGCGTTCGTTAGTGAGGAATCTCGCTTGCTCGGGCAAACCCTCGAGCCCTAGGACTGACGCCAGCGCCGCAAATTGCCGATCGTTGCCGACCGCGATGGCGAGCGTGCCGCCGCCAGTGCGGAATGTCTCATATGGGGCGATGCTGGGGTGTGCATTGCCGAGCCTGCCAGGCGAATTGCCCGTGGCCAAGGTGGCCGCGCCTTGGTTCACCAATGCTGCCAGGAGCGAGGAGAGGAGGTTGACCTGCACCTGCTGGCCGGTCCCCGTGGCATCGCGTACCCGCAGCGCCATTAGGATCCCCGCTAGGGCATTCTGTCCTGTCAGGACGTCGACCAGGGCAACCCCGACCTTGCTGGGTTCTCCTTCGGGGTGGCCAGTGATGCTCATCAGGCCGCCTAGCGCCTGCACGAGCAGGTCATAGCCTGGCAGATTTGCGCCGGCGCCGGCCCCGAAGCCCGAGATCGAACAATAGACGATGTCCGGCCGGCCCTCGGAAACGGCCTGATAATCCAGACCGAATTTCGCCATGACCCCAGGACGGAAGTTTTCGATGACGACGTCGCAGCCGGCCACGAGGGCGCGGGCATGGCTCAACCCCTCATCGGACTTGAGATCTGCGACGACGGATTTCTTGTTCCGGTTGACGCTTGCGAAATAGGTACCGGTCCCATGGGCGTCCACAGGCGGGATCCACGCCCGGGTATCGTCGCCGGCAGGACCTTCGATCTTGATGACCTCGGCACCGTAGTCGGCCAACATCATGGAGCACAACGGACCTGCAAGAACCCGCGAAAAGTCCGCGATCCGAATCCCCGCCAAAGGCTGCGGCAGACCGCTTGGGCTGCCCACTATGGACGTCACGACACATCTCCTTCGATGGTTGTATGTTGCATGCAACTCTAGGGTAACGTTCCCGGCGTGTAAACAATTCTTCGTCGTATCGGAGTCAGCCGCGGAATTTCGTCAGCTGATCCAGCTTTGCAAGATATGCATCGGCGGACAGTCCAGGCGTCTTCGCGCAAACACCTGTAATGAGAAGCCGGGCGGTGCGGGTGACATGTTCTCGAACCGCAGCCCATGCAGCCTGCGGGTCCTGTCGCTCCAATGCCTCGAGAATGCCTCGACGGTCGTCGGCCAAGTCCTGGCTACTTCGGATTGAAGGGATGGTTACCAACCCTTGCGCAAGAACCAGATTGCGGAGTTCACCATCCAGCGCGGTTAGCCGGGGATTGCCCGCCAAGCCCATGAGAAACAAGTGGAATTCCTTGTCCGCCTGCAGGGTTCCGGGACCATCATCGCCGGCTGCAGCATCCAGGATGCGCCCGTGCAGCACCCGGAAATGCTCCAGGTCATCCTTGGTGACAACCTCGGCGGCCCGAGCCGCTGCCGGGGGCTCAAGAAAAATTCGGATCTGGAAGATCTGCACAATCTCATCAAGTGAAATCTGCAGCACCCGGACACCACGGTTCTTCTCGATCCGGACAATGCCCTCCTTTTCGAGCAGCTGCAGGGCCTCACGCACCGGCGTCCTGGACACGCCGAGCCTCTCGGCTAGCCCGATCGCGGAATAGTGCTCCCCGGGCGTCATCTCGCCGGAGGTGATTGCCGCCCGCAGCATGTCTGTGGCCTGCGCTGTCAGCGACACTCCGGGAGTAACCTGTTGCATGCTACTCATCCTGACATTGTACGGGTGACGCGAACCTGCATCTCGGAGGGGTCCATAGGTGAGCGAGGGTTTGGGATTTCCGGCTTATAGGTGAGCCGGGGTTTCGGATTTCCGGCACATAGGTGAGCCGGGGTCTGCGCCGGTTGGGGGGTGGGGTGTTAAATGGTGCAGGCCCCGACGTGTGTCGGGGCCTGGACCGTTAATGGTTGTCCGGCGGTGTCCTACTC
>NZ_JBIYDB010000076.1:0-3883 GCF_044908325.1 Arthrobacter sp. GAS37 | reverse complement strand
GGGCGCGGGAGCGCCCGGGGCCGGGATGGAGGCCGTGCTGGCGGAGCCGTTTGACTCCGCGGGGGTGACTGAGGGGCTGGCCTGCCTTTGCGCCTGGGAACAGCCACTGCCCTGTGGCGATTGCCGCGCCGGTCCGGGGGATGCTGCTGTCGCCTAACTGGCGGACGAGGAGGTGGTCGAGTCCAGGGGCGAGCTGCAGCTCGCTCGGGCCGATGCGCAACGTGACGATCTCGTCTTCGGAATCGGTGTCGACTCGGGTCACATCTTCGGTCCGGAGTCCTAACACGGTTGTCAAGGGTAGCCCGTAGGTGAGGATGAGTGCGCCGATAGTTCTGTCGGCGAGGTCGAGACGGTCATCGCGTATGAATTTGCGGAGTAGTTCCCAACGGCGCTCGGACGGCATGATGCCTTTGGGGAGGTTTCCGCGGTTTCGTTTGCAGACCAGCGTCTGGCTTCTACGGGTCTGGGTGGTCCAGAGATAGAACGGCTGGAGTAGTGGGAGGATCTGCGGGTTCCCGGCGAGGAAGTCGTCGACATGCGCTTGGGAGGCGTCGGCGAGTGTGAGGTTCTCTTCAGTGAGCCGGTCGAGGAAGCGGCGCGCCGCACGGATTCGGCTCTTGGCCAGCTGAAATGTCGAGTAGGTCTGCGGTCGGCTGTCCCTGGGCTGACGCATGCGGGGTAGGAGACGCCAGGTGCCGTACTCGTGCAGGACGAGCCTGTGTGACGCCGGCTCCGCTTCCTCCAGGAACCGTGGCAGCCAGGTCTCGAATGCGGCGGCATAGGTGTTTCGTTCGGGCAGGCAGTTGGTCGCGACGAGCCTTCCACGAATGATCTCAGTGGTGCGACTGCTAGGCAGGGAGTCCAATGCCGGGTGGCTTATGGGGATTGCCCCGGTTCCCATGCCGATCAGAAGCTCAGGGTTCTTCTTGAGCCAGTCGACGACGGCCCAGGGTCGGGGCCCAATAAGCAGGGCTTCGCGCAACGGTGCGAGCTTTGCTTTGGCCACCGGGTCCGGTGTGAGATGGTCGAAGACCGCGCCGATACCGCAGCTTCCGCAGCGTCCGTAGAGGTAGCGGGGCGAGACCGCCCCGCAGTCGTGGCACCCGTCGTCCCGTTTCCATCCGGCGGGCTTGCCCAGATCGGCGGCACGTAGTTCGGGTCCGCGGTATGAGTCGAGTACCGAATGCACACCTGGTCCGGACTTGCGTTTCCCGTGGCAACGCCAGCATAGGACGGTCGCATCAATGACGGAGTAAGGAGGCTCCTCTCTCCCGCATTCGCCGCAGGGCTGAGGCCTCTTTGGCACGCACAGTGCGCAGACCGGCGTTCCGGCCTTCCCACCGGCAGTGCAGCGCCGAAGAAGGCCGCAGAGGTGACATGTTTTCATCGGGCCTGTCCAGCAACGGTCGCAGAGGTCAGGTTCGCCGTCCTGTCCGATCCGCTTGATCCTGCGATCGGTGCCCATGCAGCTGCCGCAGCGCCGTAGGGAAATCTTGTGGCAGTCGAAGCAGCGGGCGGGCGGCCCGTCGCCGGTGGGTACGAGGAAGGCAGCGTTCCCGCAGGAAGCACATTCTCCTTCGGAGGCGTGCCAGCAGAACCCACAGACGAGCGGAATACGTAGGCTCTGGCCGTAGAGCGCACCATTGTTCCCGCAGCGGGAGCAATCGCCTCTGGGCCGGTTGTAGCACTTCGGACAGACAGGGACCTGGCCTCGACCGGTGGTCTCGTATGCCGCAGCCCTGTTGCCGCGTCCGCAATATCCGCAGGGGCGGGAACGGTGGCACTGTGAGCATACGGCAGGCGGCCCGTCTCCAGCCGGGACGAGGAAACCGGTCTTGCCGCAAGAGGCGCATGCTCCGGTCACCGAGTGCCAGCAGCGACCGCAGACCAGCGGGACCCGCTCGAGGGTTCCGAAGAGTGCACCTTCCATCCCGCAGCTGGTGCAGGCCCCCTGTGGACGCTTGTAGCAATTCGTGCAGACGGGGATCCGTTCTCCGTCCGGTGCGGCATCGTAGCGACTAACAGGAGCCACACGGCCGCAGTGTCCGCAGCGTCGCCTTGACGGGGCGTATTTCGCTGTCACGGGCGCTTCCTGCTGGGCCCGAGATCGGCCTTCTCGGGTGCGAAGCCTTCCGGCAGGTCAGATACCGGGCTCTTGGCGGGGCCGGTCTTGCCCTTGGGGGCTGCGCCGCCGGCGGCAGTGCGCAATTGGCTGACGCCTTCGACGAACGGGACGACGAGGTCATTCGGGGTGCATACAAAGATGTCACAGAGGGCCGAGAGGGTCCGGAGGCTAAGCCGTTCTGGCGTGTAGTGGATGAGGCGGTAGACCTGTGCGTCGGAGAGGATGACTCCCCGGCGCGCTAGGAGGGGACCGAGTTCGACGCTGGCCTTCATTCCCTGTTCCTCCATCAGCGCCGAAAGCTTCCAGTGGTATCCCGTGGGACGAGTTACGTCTGGGCGCCCCTTGGCGGTTGGCCGACGTTCGGGTGTCATCGCATTCCTCCGGTGTTCCACAGGTCCTCGGGTGCGCCGTCCATGAGCGCGTTATTGAGCGTACTGGTCATGAAGTCGTTGCTGACATGGGAGTAGATCGTCGTCGTGCTCGCGTGTGCGTGCCCAACTTGGGTCTGAACGAACCTCAGGTCCCACCCGTCTTCGAGCAGGTGGGTGATGTAGGCCCTCCGGAGCCCGTGCGGGGTCAGTCTGTGGTCGAGGCCGAGCTCGTCGCGGTACTCGGCGAACCGCTCATTGTAGGAAGTTTCGGACACTCTCTGGCTCCGCTCCGAGACCCACAGCTCAGGGCCGGACCGGTAGCAAGGGCGCACGACATCGATGTACTGGATGAGGACCCTGGCCGACCACGGCAGGGTAGTGAGGACGGTCCTCTGCTTGGGTCCTCTGCCGTTGCTGCCCTTGCCCCAGCGCACATCCAGCACTCCGGCGTTGCCGAACTGGGGCTGCCTCGGATTCTCGGAAACGCTGGCCACATCAAGCCGGCATACCTCCCGCCGTCGGAGTCCCCACGCGTACTGGACCTTGAACATCGCCGAATCCCTCGCCGCGGCGAGGGCCCCCTTTGTCCGTGCCTGCTGTGCCCGCTCGATCCGGGAGTCGCAGAACTCGAACAATCGGGCCAATTCCTCGCGCGTGAATGATCGCGGCCGCGGCTCGTCGCCGAGGGCATGCTGGCCGACCGTGTTCCATTCCGAGCAGATCTGCGCCGGGTGCGTGCCGAAATAGTGCTCGCAGACGGCTGCCCATCCGTATGCGGGGTCAGTCAAGTAGTCAAGAAAACGGCCGATATGGTTCTGGAGCCCTCGTACTGTCGGCGCCTTCAGCTTGCCGAGGAGCTCTGAGGCCCAGGCCTCCAGATCTCCCGGACCCCAGTTCCATGGGTACTCTCCGGTGTACCGGCAGAACCGCAGCGCGGTCTTGTATGAGAGCTCGATCCACCTCTGCGTTAGGTTCCGGGACTCCATCTGCATGATCCACCCGCCAAGGCATGCCTCGAGCACTGTCTCTTCCGGGCGCAGCAGCACCGCCCC
Organism: Arthrobacter sp. GAS37; assembly: GCF_044908325.1. Lineage (NCBI taxonomy): Bacteria > Bacillati > Actinomycetota > Actinomycetes > Micrococcales > Micrococcaceae > Arthrobacter > Arthrobacter sp. GAS37. Next base: position 335 of record NZ_JBIYDB010000076.1, on the reverse strand, counting down.
GGCTGAGAGAAGCTTGCGCGTCTCGCGGGACGTCGCGGCGAGCACTGCACGGTCCAGCGCATCCCACCTCAAAGCATCTTGCATAAGATGCACGATCCTGCATCACATGCAAGAAGTCAAGTTAGGCGGATGCGCACCGGCATTGGGATCAGCTTGCATCTGATGCAAGCTATTCAAGCATTCGCTCGGCTTTGCATTGCAGTAGGCCTCGACCTTGCCTGTCACGATCACCGTCTGACATAGGACCTCGCCTCATGTCCAGAAGCAGACCGCGCCCTGGAGTCGGTTCTCGAGCCGATTTTCGTCCGTCGCACTGAAGAATTCCCGACGGTTCT
>NZ_JBIYDB010000075.1:0-5478 GCF_044908325.1 Arthrobacter sp. GAS37 | reverse complement strand
ATCTAGAAGTGCCGGGTGTTCTCGAGTCCGGAATGGCCTATTCCGGACGGTGAGTGGTCAGGAGCCGGTGTCCGGCCAGTCGACGATACGCGGGCTGAAACGTCGGTTCCTGATCGACCCCACCTACGTCCCGGATGTAGCGATCCATGCATTCACCGCGCGGCCTGACTACGTGGAACCCATCCACGAGGTCATCCGGCATGCCTGCGAAGCGGCTCAGGGAAATGCTGCTCCGACCGAGCTGGACCGGGCGTGCTGGGCGCTTGCCCTGTGCACGGAGGTATACCGTGCCGGGTTGTTCCCAGGCTCGCCCTTGACCTTGTGCTGGAGGATGACGATTTCACCGCTAAACGTCTTCTCTCGCTCATCCCGGAAGATGCTTTTCGGCAGTTGAAGGAGCTGGACACCCTTGCACAGGAGCACCTGTTTCCTAATCTCGGCGCACCGTTCCACCTTGGCCCGACGTTCGATGGCTCGATTCTCTGCCCAGCCGATGCGGACGTGATCAGCAATGGTCTTCTTCTCGACTTCAAGGCGGCCGTCAAGGGCAATGCGCTCTCGCGTGAAGACCTTTACCAGCTGTTGGGATACACCCTCTTCGATCGCTCTGACGGGTACGGAATCAACAGGATCGGCATCTACTCCGCAAGGTTTGCGGCGCTCATTTCTTGGGAGCTTAAGTCGACACTGGAGCTGCTGGCAGGTGAACCAGTCAACCTGGCCGAGGAACGCGAGAAGGTCTGGGGACTGCTCGGAGGTTCGGACACTCTCCAGACGACAGCTGCCCGTATCGTCGGGGAGGAGGACGACGATGACTACTCGGCCCGCGGTGAAGACGACGACTCCGGCTACGGTCCCGACAGCTACTACGTCCGGGCCATGGGCAAGGACGACTGATGTTTCACCCCTGCTTTGTGCCGGAAACGCGTTGACGAGATACTGTTCGTCTGTTTTGCGGATCCGCGAAATCACGGGGGTGCCCCCATGGTTTACGTCAATACACAACGTCAGTTCTCAGCCGGCGGTGACGAGTGCCCGCGCCGCAGACGCTGGCGCTACTAACTGGAGAAAGCCTTGTCCGCCCGGGCGTAGTCGTCAGCGGCCTGATGGGTTTGTTGGGCGGTCTTGCCCAAGGTGGTCTGGATGGTGGCGGTGAGGTCACGGGTGCTGTCCTCGAGGAAGTTTGTGGCTTGGTCGATGTCTGCGTCACCGCTGATGAGTCCGGGCAGTTGGGTGTCGGGGGCGAGGTTGTTCCCGGCATTGGACAGCCCTGCACTGAGAGCGTCCAGCAGCGCGTAGCTCACAACGAAAGACACGGAACCCTGACCGCCGGCGGTTGCGGAGTTGCCTGTTGTGTTCATTCAGGTACCTCCTTGTGCGGGGTGTGTGTTGAGGTCATCGCTTCGAGGTTCCGCTCGGAGAAGGTGTGGGTGCCGAGGTGGGTGCGGGCCCGAGGCCTGCTGGCCATAACGCGGCTGAGGGCTGCCACGGTTCACCTGACCCCGCATCGGGCCATTCCGAAACAGGCGGATTGGGAAAGTTTGCGGTTGCGATGTCTATGTAGATTTGGACGTTTGTTGGTCCACCTGTCACGCCCATGGACAAATAGTCGACTGGTCCCTTATTGCGGAAATCAGCGGTCCCTATCACCGTGCCAGTTGAGGAAGTGGTCCTGTCATCAGAGCCGTTTTCCCATCCGTTGGACTCGAGATATGTGCGCAGTTTGTCGAACAAGGCGTGGACATCCGCGCCTTTGAGACGGCTGGTGGTGCTGACATGCCAGTAGCTGTAGCCGTTTTTCATGGCGGGGGTCTCGGATGATTCGCGCCTGCTCGTGGGCAGACTGTCGAGTTCAGCGAAAAGGGAGGGGTCGATTTGGGCAAGGATGTTCCGGTTGAGATCGAAGGCCTGGTTAGCCGCGTCCTTGAGTTCGGCGCTGGCCCCGACGGGTCCATCTACCGGTTCGGCCGGGTTGCTGTTCCCCCCGCTATTGGGCGCGCAGGCACTCATTGTCACTCCTATGATCATGATCGCGGCCATCGATGCCATTGTCCGGCCTCGCCATCGTCTTATTTGTCTCTGCATGTTCTCCTCGTTGCATTCCGTGGTCAGACTCCGGCAACTACGGCACGGGCGTTGCTTTCGAATTGACGTAGCTTCTGAAGTCACCGATCTTCTCCCAAGGGGTACCGTTCGGGTCCACCATCAAGGGTTTGTAGCCCGGATCCATAAGATGTCCTTCGGGGGCCCGGGCTTCCATGGGCTGACCGCTGTAGAAATGAGCGATGTTCTGCTGGGCGGTGCTATGCAGGTTGAAGACGCCGTTATGGGCCGGTTCACCGGAAAGCAATTCGCCGCCGGGGCGGGCGTTGTCATCCTTGAATCCGGTTTCGAGGGAAGCAATTCCCGGAACCCTCGACGGGTCGGCGCCGAGGACAGGAAAATCCCGGGATATCCCAATGGGATCACCCGGGGCTGTTGTCTGGTAAAACCTGGTGGTTGCTTCGTGCGGGTAGTCGGACGTTGATGTGATTCCGGGTCCCAGCCCGGCAGCTTCAATGAAGAGTGCGCCGTGCACTTTCATGCCCAAGTGCAGGGCAACTCCCAAGGCGGCGCCGCCGTAGCTGTGCGCGCCGGAGTCAATGACGGCCCCGGGCGTCACGGCTTCGGCGTTCAGGGCCTCGCTGAACCGGTATAGCCGTGCCCCGAGTTCGTTGGCGTAGGAAGGATCCTGCGCTCCCTGCGGTGGGAGAAGACCCTCACCGCTGAATATGGGAACGTTCTGTGGGAATTCACCACCGGCCCAGGCGATCATTGCCATGCCGGTACCGAGGGCCCCTTGTCCGCGAGCCGAGATAATGGCGTTTTCTGCCATGCTGTGCGAGTTGTCCGGGAAGTTCGTCATGTTCTCGGTGGTTCCGGGGACGGCGACTCCGATCTGTTTCGACGTGGCGACGTTGCCCCAGACTTCAGCGATGGCTCCCGGACCATTGTCGGAGAAGACCAGAATCTGATGCCCTGTTCGATCTGGGACAGTTTTCCCGTCGGGACCAACCTCGTAACTCGGCGTTGCCTGGTTGAGGTACTTGTCGTAGTTGGTTATCAGGTTAGGGTTCGTTTTCGCTGCTTGTTCTGCCGTTGAGAGGTCCTGGAGGGCTTTGTCCAGGTCTTGCTGTAAGGGATTAATGCCCTGGGTGTCGCCGCCTGTGCGGGGTTCGCCATTGAGTGTGTAGTCGTTGGAGCGTTTCTGCAGGTCGTTGACCTTGTCCTGCGCGGATTTGAGTGTCTGGTCGAGAGATGGCTGGTTGTCCTGGCGGGTCTTCAAGGCTGCAGCGACGTTGATACGGTTCGCGGCGTACCTGTTCTCGAACGGCACGCCATCGATGTTCCCGAGGCCCGGGTAAAGCAACGCCAGCCGTTCCGCCAGGTCGGGGGTGAGGGTGGCGAACAGTGCGGTGATCGCACGTCCGCGCTCGACGGTTACCGGGGAACCGACCAGGCCGGCCAGGGCGGTCATTGTCGCGGGGTCGACCCCGGGCACCGCGGCGCCGGCCGCCGGGAGGGTTCCGGCGAGCAGCTGGGCAAGGTCGGGGTGTTTCACGGCCAGCTCAGCGAGTTCTTTGTTGCTCATTCCAGCCAGGGATGCACGGATCAGCGACAGCCCGAGCGTCGCGGGAACCGCCGAGGCTCCCCCGCCCCGGGCGACAGGCAGATCCCTTGGCAGCCCCGCGGTGAGGGCGGCCAGGTCATGGGCGGCGTTCGAGTTCAGGTCGCGGCGTCGACGGACGCACTCTTCACGCTCGGCCTGGGCCTGTGCGAGGTTCTTTTCCGCGGTGAGGACCATGTCGCGCGCCCCGGCCAAGTTGATCCGGCGGCCTTTGATCTCCGGCGTGTCGCTCGGAAAGGATCCATGGTCCGGGACATCGTCGAGCGGGCAGGCCAGGGACGCGGGATCAAATAGAGACAGCCATTGGGCGTGCTCGATGGTGTGTGCCCGGGACTGGTCCAGTTCCCACTGCCACACTGTTTCTCTCTGCCGGACCCCGTCCATGGACTCACGCAGTGCGTGGAGTCCGTCATACAGGTGGGTGAAGACGGCGTGCATGCCCGAATGGGTGTTGTGCAGCCGGGACAGGATTTCCACCACGGAGGTCACTCCGGTGGTCCAGGCGTTTGCCGCTTCCCCCTGCCACTGCGCCCCGACGCTGTTGATGAGATCCTGCAGGCTCCGGCGCACGAGATCGGCCTGCGCCATATGCTCGGAGGCCCGGTCACGATGCAAGGACCCACTTACCAGGTCAGCGGCGTCCGGTTCCTGCTCAGTCCACTGCACCGGCAACACCCCCGAACAACCCCAGCACCTGGATTAAGGACCCGCTGGCTGCGCTGAGGGCTCTCGCGCCGCTCAACGAGCAGGAGTAACCGGGTGGGGAATCCCCGCCCGCAACAGGCGTCAATCTGCCAGTCATGAATTTCCCTCCACTACCTGTGCCACTCCTGCCCGTCATTGAATCTTCTGCTAGCTTCGGAATCCGGCCGAGATGGAGTGTTCAGTCTCTTCGTAGGCGCGTGCGGCTTGCCCGAGCTGTGTCGAGATGCCTTCGAGGGCGTGCTTGAGGTCGGTTCCGGCGCGGTGGAACTGGTCAAAGAGCTCGTTGAAGCCGGTCGACGCAACACCCGTCCAGTCGTTGTCCACGAGGGCCTTGACCTGGGCATTCAAACCCGACAGCTGGTGCTCGATTTCCACGGAACCATTCGCCAGCCGCGTTGAAACACTTGTCAGCTGCTATGAGGTCACTTTGTAATCGGCCATGGGAACCACATACCCTTTCGTAGATTTCCGGTCTGCCGTCGTCGAACCAATCACTTAGTCCGTTCGATGGAGAAACCATGTACTCCGTCACGTTACCAGTGAGAATCACGGCCTCCAAGCCCCTGGTCTGGCGTTCGAATTTACCTACGAAAATGGGTGCCCTTTCGCGCACTTCCCGAGTATTGGTTCTCTAGAGTCAGCCTAGAGACGTCGTCAACATTCAAGCCCAGGGCATGGACCCGGAGAGCGACGTTGCCGAGCCAATTGCGCGGCTGGTTGCGTGATTCTTGTGTGCCGCGGTCTGCGGGTACTCGGTGCCAGGGAAGGGCTTTGTTCTCCTTTAGCAGGGAACAAATGGCATACCGGGTCGCCTGTCTTGGATTTCTCCTCCTGCCAGGGATGTATACGTTCAGGGGCTGTCTGGTCCGAGACATTAGTCCGGAATGTGTTTGCCCGCGAGGCCCTTTCGCTGGTCTTGTGTGCAATGTTGTCTTGTAGTTGTTGGTGTTGCCCTTCCCAGTATCTGTGCGGATCGGCGTGACTAGGTGGTGAGGTCGGCGACATAGCCGCTGAAGGGTCGTCCCGCGAGTTCGGCCCAGCGGACCGCTGTTGATGCACTGATGCCGAGTGCCTGGGCCAGAAGCGGGGGCTCTACCCGGGCGGCG
>NZ_JBIYDB010000074.1:0-5493 GCF_044908325.1 Arthrobacter sp. GAS37 | reverse complement strand
CCGGGGATTAGTGGCGAACGGGTGAGTAACACGTGAGTAACCTGCCCTTGACTCTGGGATAAGCCTGGGAAACTGGGTCTAATACCGGATACGACTGCTCCGCGCATGCGGTGGTGGTGGAAAGCTTTTGCGGTTTTGGATGGACTCGCGGCCTATCAGCTTGTTGGTGGGGTAATGGCCTACCAAGGCGACGACGGGTAGCCGGCCTGAGAGGGTGACCGGCCACACTGGGACTGAGACACGGCCCAGACTCCTACGGGAGGCAGCAGTGGGGAATATTGCACAATGGGCGAAAGCCTGATGCAGCGACGCCGCGTGAGGGATGACGGCCTTCGGGTTGTAAACCTCTTTCAGTAGGGAAGAAGCGAAAGTGACGGTACCTGCAGAAGAAGCGCCGGCTAACTACGTGCCAGCAGCCGCGGTAATACGTAGGGCGCAAGCGTTATCCGGAATTATTGGGCGTAAAGAGCTCGTAGGCGGTTTGTCGCGTCTGCTGTGAAAGACCGGGGCTCAACTCCGGTTCTGCAGTGGGTACGGGCAGACTAGAGTGATGTAGGGGAGACTGGAATTCCTGGTGTAGCGGTGAAATGCGCAGATATCAGGAGGAACACCGATGGCGAAGGCAGGTCTCTGGGCATTAACTGACGCTGAGGAGCGAAAGCATGGGGAGCGAACAGGATTAGATACCCTGGTAGTCCATGCCGTAAACGTTGGGCACTAGGTGTGGGGGACATTCCACGTTTTCCGCGCCGTAGCTAACGCATTAAGTGCCCCGCCTGGGGAGTACGGCCGCAAGGCTAAAACTCAAAGGAATTGACGGGGGCCCGCACAAGCGGCGGAGCATGCGGATTAATTCGATGCAACGCGAAGAACCTTACCAAGGCTTGACATGAACCGGTAACGCCTGGAAACAGGTGCCCCGCTTGCGGTCGGTTTACAGGTGGTGCATGGTTGTCGTCAGCTCGTGTCGTGAGATGTTGGGTTAAGTCCCGCAACGAGCGCAACCCTCGTTCTATGTTGCCAGCGGTTCGGCCGGGGACTCATAGGAGACTGCCGGGGTCAACTCGGAGGAAGGTGGGGACGACGTCAAATCATCATGCCCCTTATGTCTTGGGCTTCACGCATGCTACAATGGCCGGTACAAAGGGTTGCGATACTGTGAGGTGGAGCTAATCCCAAAAAGCCGGTCTCAGTTCGGATTGGGGTCTGCAACTCGACCCCATGAAGTCGGAGTCGCTAGTAATCGCAGATCAGCAACGCTGCGGTGAATACGTTCCCGGGCCTTGTACACACCGCCCGTCAAGTCACGAAAGTTGGTAACACCCGAAGCCGGTGGCCTAACCCTTGTGGGGGGAGCCGTCGAAGGTGGGACCGGCGATTGGGACTAAGTCGTAACAAGGTAGCCGTACCGGAAGGTGCGGCTGGATCACCTCCTTTCTAAGGAGCACCATTATCATTCCTGTGGTTGCCGCATGGTGGCTGTGGGGGTGTGTGGAAGCAAAGCCCATTGCGCAGGCGTCTGTTCTGCGGTGGGTGCTCATGGGTGGAATATCAGCAGATAGCGGCCGGTTGGTTCTTTCCCGCCCCTAGTACGGATGCTTTCGTTCCTTTTGGTTCGGGTGTCTTGGAACGGTGCGGGTGGGGGAAAGCCGGTTTTTCGTGTTTGGCACACTGTTGGGTCCTGAGGCAACAGGGCCGTGGCGTGGGTGCGTGGCCTGTTTGGGTTTGCGTGTCTTGTGTCGCGGGTTTGGGTGTTTCTGGTTTCCTGGCTGCATGGTCCGTGCGTTGGTGGCCGTCCCCGTTTTTGGGGGTGGTTGGTGCGGGGGGTGTGGTACGGGGTTGTTGTTTGAGAACTACATAGTGGACGCGAGCATCTAGGCACGCGCATGGTCATTGCTTCCTTTCGGGGGTGGTGGGGTGTGTGTGTCTTACAGCAATTTCTTTTTATGAACCTGGATCCGGCCGCGTGGTGCATCCTTCCGGGGTGTGTGGCGTGGCGTGGTTTCCGTGGTTCTCTCGAGAAGTTTTTTGATCTTGTGTGGTCAAGTTTTTAAGGGCACACGGTGGATGCCTTGGCATTAGGAGCCGAAGAAGGACGTAGGAATCTGCGATAAGCCTGGGGGAGTTGATAACCGAACGGTGATCCCAGGATGTCCGAATGGGGAAACCCCGCCAGACGCGTTTTTCGTGATCTGGTGACCCGCATCTGAACACATAGGGTGCGTGGGGGGAACGCGGGGAAGTGAAACATCTCAGTACCCGCAGGAAGAGAAAACAAGAGTGATTCCGTTAGTAGTGGCGAGCGAACGCGGATGAGGCTAAACCGTTCCATGTGTGATAGCCGGCGGGCGTTGCATGGGCGGGGTTGTGGGACTTTCCGTACTGGTTCTGCCGGACCGGTGGGGTGAGAGTGCAGACATAGGTGAACGGTCTTGAAAGGCCGGCCGGAGAGGGTGTTAGCCCCGTAACCGTAATGTTGTGTGCCGCCTGGAGAGGATCCCAAGTAGCACGGGGCCCGAGAAATCCCGTGTGAATCTGTCAGGACCACCTGATAAGCCTAAATACTTCCTAATGACCGATAGCGGACCAGTACCGTGAGGGAAAGGTGAAAAGTACCCCGGGAGGGGAGTGAAACAGTACCTGAAACCGTGTGCTTACAATCCGTCGGAGCAACCTTGTAGTTGTGACGGCGTGCCTTTTGAAGAATGAGCCTGCGAGTTAGTGTTACGTCGCGAGGTTAACCCGTGTGGGGTAGCCGTAGCGAAAGCGAGTCTGAACAGGGCGAGTGTAGTGGCGTGATCTAGACCCGAAGCGGAGTGATCTACCCATGGCCAGGTTGAAGCGACGGTAAGACGTCGTGGAGGACCGAACCCACTTCAGTTGAAAATGGAGGGGATGAGCTGTGGGTAGGGGTGAAAGGCCAATCAAACTCCGTGATAGCTGGTTCTCCCCGAAATGCATTTAGGTGCAGCGTTGCGTGTTTCTTGCCGGAGGTAGAGCTACTGGATGGCCGATGGGCCCTACAAGGTTACTGACGTCAGCCAAACTCCGAATGCCGGTAAGTGAGAGCGCAGCAGTGAGACTGTGGGGGATAAGCTTCATAGTCGAGAGGGAAACAGCCCAGACCACCAACTAAGGCCCCTAAGCGTGTGCTAAGTGGGAAAGGATGTGGAGTTGCGAAGACAACCAGGAGGTTGGCTTAGAAGCAGCCATCCTTGAAAGAGTGCGTAATAGCTCACTGGTCAAGTGATTCCGCGCCGACAATGTAGCGGGGCTCAAGTACACCGCCGAAGTTGTGGATTTCAGATAGTAGACAAGCCTTCGTGGTTCAGTCGTCTGGAGTGGTAGGGGAGCGTCGTGTGGGCGGTGAAGTCGCGGTGTAAACCAGCGGTGGAGCCTACACGAGTGAGAATGCAGGCATGAGTAGCGAAAGACGGGTGAGAAACCCGTCCGCCGAATGATCAAGGGTTCCAGGGTCAAGCTAATCTGCCCTGGGTAAGTCGGGACCTAAGGCGAGGCCGACAGGCGTAGTCGATGGACAACGGGTTGATATTCCCGTACCGGCGAAGGACCGCCCATGCCAAGCGGGGGATACTAACCGCCCGGAGCCTGCCCAATCACCCTTGTGGTGTGCGGGTTTTGGCCGAGCGCGGGACCTGATCCCGGGAGGTAAGCGTATTAACAGGTGTGACGCAGGAAGGTAGCCGGGCCGGGCGATGGTTGCCCCGGTCTAAGGATGTAGGGTCAGCGATAGGCAAATCCGTCGCTGTGTCTTTGATGACGTTCCTGAGATCTGATGGGACCCCCGTCATGGGGGGATCCGGTGATCCTATGCTGCCTAGAAAAGCATCGGCGCGAGGTTCTAGCCGCCCGTACCCCAAACCGACACAGGTGATCAGGTAGAGAATACCAAGGCGATCGAGAGAATTATGGTTAAGGAACTCGGCAAAATGCCCCCGTAACTTCGGGAGAAGGGGGGCCCCAACCTTGAACACCACTTGCTGGTGGGAGGGGATCGGGGCCGCAGAGACCAGGGGGAAGCGACTGTTTACTAAAAACACAGGTCCGTGCGAAGTCGCAAGACGATGTATACGGACTGACTCCTGCCCGGTGCTGGAAGGTTAAGAGGACCGGTTAGCCGCAAGGCGAAGCTGAGAATTCAAGCCCCAGTAAACGGCGGTGGTAACTATAACCATCCTAAGGTAGCGAAATTCCTTGTCGGGTAAGTTCCGACCTGCACGAATGGAGTAACGACTTCCCCGCTGTCTCAACCATAAACTCGGCGAAATTGCAGTACGAGTAAAGATGCTCGTTACGCGCAGCAGGACGGAAAGACCCCGAGACCTTTACTATAGTTTGGTATTGGTGTTCGGAGTGGCTTGTGTAGGATAGGTGGGAGACGTTGAAGCCCGGACGCCAGTTCGGGTGGAGTCATCGTTGAAATACCACTCTGGTCACTTTGGACATCTAACTTCGGCCCGTGATCCGGGTCAGGGACAGTGCCTGATGGGTAGTTTAACTGGGGCGGTTGCCTCCTAAAAAGTAACGGAGGCGCCCAAAGGTTCCCTCAGCCTGGTTGGCAATCAGGTGTCGAGTGTAAGTGCACAAGGGAGCTTGACTGTGAGAGAGACATCTCAAGCAGGGACGAAAGTCGGGACTAGTGATCCGGCGGTACATTGTGGAATGGCCGTCGCTCAACGGATAAAAGGTACCTCGGGGATAACAGGCTGATCTTGCCCAAGAGTCCATATCGACGGCATGGTTTGGCACCTCGATGTCGGCTCGTCGCATCCTGGGGCTGGAGTAGGTCCCAAGGGTTGGGCTGTTCGCCCATTAAAGCGGTACGCGAGCTGGGTTTAGAACGTCGTGAGACAGTTCGGTCCCTATCCGCTGCGCGCGCAGGAAATTTGAGAAGGGCTGTCCTTAGTACGAGAGGACCGGGACGGACGAACCTCTGGTGTGTCAGTTGTACTGCCAAGTGCACCGCTGATTAGCTACGTTCGGATGGGATAACCGCTGAAAGCATCTAAGCGGGAAGCTCGCTTCAAGATGAGATTTCCATGCACCTCGTGTGTGAGAGGCCCCCAGCCAGACCACTGGGTTGATAGGCCGGATGTGGAAGACAGGACTAAAGACTGTTGAAGCTGACCGGTACTAATAGGCCGACAACTTACACCACACAAACACGATCACTGCTTGCGTCCACTATGTGGTTCCCGAACAACAACCCGTTCCGGAACAAACCACAACTGAATAACAACACCACCAAACCCCTCAAACGGGTTTGGACAAGTTGTAACCACCAGTCTTCCCGCCCCGCACCCCGTGCGGCGGACCGGGTAACAGGGTTACGGCGGTCATAGCGTGGGGGAAACGCCCGGTCCCATTCCGAACCCGGAAGCTAAGACCCACAGCGCCGATGGTACTGCACCCGGGAGGGTGTGGGAGAGTAGGACACCGCCGGACAACCATTAACGGTCCAGGCCCCGACAC
>NZ_JBIYDB010000073.1:0-7226 GCF_044908325.1 Arthrobacter sp. GAS37 | reverse complement strand
TATGGCGTCGAATACCACTATTTTCCCTTGTCGGAGCACCCTTTCACCGGTTTAACACACCACTCCGGCAGACCTGCCATGAAAACCCCGGGCTAGAGAAGCCCGACCTTGGTCATCAGCTCGGTGACCTTCTCGCTGTTGAGCTTGGCGGGGTCCACCGAAGGTGCCTGGAGGTCCTTGAGAGGCACAAGCTTGGAGTTCGCCGGCACGTCGGAGCCAACCGTGTATTCAAAGGAGTCGCCGTTCTGGAGGACCTGCTGACCCGCTTTGCCCGTGATGAACTTCAGGAACTGCTGGGCTTGGGCCTGCTTCTTGCTGGATGCCAGAACAGCCCCGCCGGAGACGCTGACGAACGCACCCGGGTCCTGGTTCTTGAAGTAGTGGAGGTCAACGTTCTTGCTGTTTTCTCCGGTCTGGGCCTGATCGACGAAGGAGTAGTAGTGGTACAGGACTCCCGCGTCGACCTCTCCGGCGTTCACGGCCGCGAGTACCGGGGTGTCGTCCTTGTACGACTTGAAGTTGGTTTTGGCCGCCTCGAGCCATTTCTGGGTGGCGTCCTCTCCCTTGAGCGCAAGCATCGCGCTGACAATGGCCTGGAAATCAGCTCCGCCCGTGGACGCACCGATGCGTCCCTTCCATGACGGGTCCGCGAGGTCCATCAAGGACTTGGGAAGCTGGTCTGCGCTGAGCTTGGTCTTGTTGTAGGCCAGAACGGTGGAGCGGGCCGCGATGCCCGTCCAGTCGCCGGTGGAGGGCCGGTACTGGGCAGGGACTTGGCTGAGGGTTGCCTGGTCCACGGGGGCGAGCAATCCGGCACTCGCGATGCGGACCATGGCCGGGGAGTTTTCCGTGAGGAAGACGTCCGCTGGGGAGTTCTTGCCTTCCTCGCTGAGCTGGTTGCTCATTTCAAGGTCGTCACCATTACGGAGCGTAACCTTGATTCCCGTCTCCTTGGTGAAGGCGTCCACCCATGCGCCGGTGAGGTTTTCATGCTGCGCGTTGTATACGACGATGCCCTCGCCGGACGCGCCGGCCGTGGAACCACCGCTTGCGGTACCGCTTGGTGCGCCGCTGCACGCCGAAAGTGCCAGCAGCGTGGCCGTGGCGGCGGCAAGGGCCGTAGCGGGTTTGATGCCGAATTTCATAGGGGCCTTTCAAGGGTTCCGGCTGGGACCGGACTGGTTGGGGGTAGCCCTACCCTTCACGCAGAGCAAGCCCGAGGAGTCGGGGGAACGGTAGCGAGATAGGCAAGGCAATCCTTACTGTAATAACAACATGCCATTGTTGCGTAATTCTTGGGACGCTGAGGCCGACTGTTACAAACGTTCTCCTGCGGCGGCGCGTCCTGCCAGTTCTGCCGCCTGAGCCGTTGAAAGGGCATTTTTGCGTCCTCGGTAGGCTCCGCGTTTTTTGGCCAGGGCGATGCCTTCGGTTGGCGTTCGCTGATGAGGGAACGCTCGAATTCTGCAGATTCTCTACGACGGAGCGCAGGTCATCGAGGTTTCTCACCAGTCGGTCCATGCCGTGCACGATGACGGGGTCACCGTCGCAGGCGAACTTCAAGAGTTCCTCCAGTTGGGGACGATTGGTGTTGCCGGACGCTTTGTCCGTGAACACCTTGCCCACCTCGACGCCTTCCCGCTGGCGCTGGCCGTTCTAGTCCAAGCCGCTGACCCTGACGTATCCGACACGTTAGCCGACCATGTTCCACTCCTAACGAAGAGTGTCAGGTTGAAATCCAAGACTTCGGGCAACTTGCGTCAAGAAAACACTAAAGCCACTCTAATCTGACAGTATTTCCGGCTGTTTCCTGACGTCCAATTGGGGTATGCCCTATACGGACAGTCAAGGCTTAGCGTCTAATTTCACGTCCTCTGAGCACGGAGTAGTTCCCGCTAGGGCTGACGGCCTTCTCTGACCGACTTCGACGCGAGGGGTCGAAACCAAGGCAATGGACCGAACAAGACGGTGTCAAGGGGCCAGAACATCCATCGTATTGTTCCACCTCGGGAACCGCCTACCTGCGGTGCGGCTTTAATCTCCCGGCTTCATCCTTGGCAGCTTGGAGGATGGCTTGGAACTGCGCTCGTTCGAGGTAGTCCTCTCCTGGTGCGCGGATAACCCTGCCTAGATATGGGTCGCGTTGTTCCAGTTTCGTTTTCCCGTATTGCAGGGTGGTGTAACCGCCTTCTTCCTCCGTTTGCGTTCTAATAGGGACCCATAAGATGAGGACGAGTAGCGGCAGTATGCTTATGCCCGCCATAGCCAGAACGGTGTACATGAGCCACAACACGGGTACACCCGAAACGTTCAGGGCGTAGCCAAGGGCGAGGACAGCCAAGGTCACAGTCGTACATCTGAAACGCATGCGCATCAGCGCGTAGGCAGTGGGTCCTGCCAATAGTTGACGGTCAGGGCAGCGGGTTACCAAGTGAAAGCTCCATATCCGCTGGTCAGTAGGTCTGCGGGCATTGTAGCGACATTCAGGCTGATCTTGGCTGCATATGTGCCGTACCCAAAGGAGACGGCGCCGACAGAAGTCATGATAAAGCCCATGCCGCATTCCTTCGTAATCGGTCCCGATCCGACCGTACAGGCAATGAGCATTGAAGCGAAGCTGGTAGACACGCTAGTCACAGCCAATACAGGTGAAGCGACGTCCACACCAGGTATGAAGGCAGTACCGAGTGCACCAGCCCCGGTGACTGTCGACCAGTGCCCGAATGTCGTTTCGGCTCTTTTCCACGTTCCGAAGTTGTCATTCAGGCCTTTGTTGTATGAGTCAACTCTGAGCTTGGCATAGTTCGGGATGCAGTTGCCGTGGTACTGGATGCAGTCCGACTGTGTTGGGTCGGGCTGGGGGGCCGCGGGTTGTGGCCTCGGACGGTCAGCTACGGCCTGCAGGAAGGACTGTCCTGACGGCCGGGCGCGCGGCGCTGGAGGCCTGAACCCGTTCACCAGGCGAACAACGTTCAAGTCGGCGCCGGGGGTGGCGTCGACTCCGTGCCAGGAGCTTTCGTTCGGGCCGTCGGTGAGCATTGGCCCGAGGATCATGAGTCCTGAGGAGTCTGCATTGTTGATCGCGTCGGCCTCTCCATAGACGTACGGGGAGAAGTTCTTTGCCACGTCAAGTTTCAGGACCGGGTCTGGGCTTGTGAAGGTTCCCAGGACGGGGTCGAGGTCTCGGGCGCCGAGGTGGGTCAGGGTGCTGATGGTGTCGGCGAGCCCGTCGATGTACCCGTTGACGGCTCCGTACCCGTTGGGGTTGGCCGCGTTGGATCCCATGCCAAGGACACCGGCGCCCGCTGTGGAGTAGGCGCCGTTACCCGTTGCTGTCTGGGTGGGGCCGCGTGCTAGACCCAGGGGGTCGGTGTAGCGGGTCTGGGCGATCACGGGCGTGGTGCCGACGGCGCCTTGGACGATGGTCTGCGCGGTGCCGACGCCGTCGCTGATGATCAAGGCGAGTTTCACGGTGCCGCCGGCGGCGGTGCGCTGTGCCACGGCCTTCCCGGCGAAACTGTAGGTTTTGGTTGCGGTCTTCACCCCTGCCGGGGTGGAGTGGGCGGTGATCGAGCCGATGGTGACGGTGGTGCCGGTTCCGTCGGTGATGCCGACGAGGTTCCCTCCGGCGTCGTAGTACCGGGTCCCGGTGCTGCCCGCGGTTCCCGATACGGGTGCGGGCGGGGTGCCCGCGGCCGCGGACGGGTTCGGGTTGGCCGGCAGGCTGCTGGTGCCGGTGGTGGTGGCGAGTTTCCCGTCCGGGGTGTAGTTCAGGGTTTCCCCGGCGCGGCCGGTCATCCGGCCGGCCGCGTCCCAGCTGAAGGTGCTGGTGGCGGGGGACCCGGTGGCGGGGGTGGAGGTCATGGACTGGAGCTGGTGCGGCCCGGGCAGGCCACCGGTCACGGGGCCGTTGAAATAGCCCATGGTGTCGGCGATGAGCTGCACGGTGCCGGGTGAATCGTTCGTGAAGGAAATCGTCCCGTCCGCCCCGACCGCGGTGATCGCGAAGTTGGGGATGATCTGTCCGGCCGTGTAGTTCAGGTTCGAGGTCCCGGGTTTCGGGGTCCCGCCGGCGTAGGCGGTGATGACTCCGGAGGAGGTGGAGTTGGCGACGGTGATGTTCATCGCGACCGCGGACACACCGGTGGCCGGGAGACCGCCGCGGCCGGTGACCTTGACGCTGATCGTCTGTCCCGGCCCGACCGGACCGGTGACCCCGCCGGTACCGTTGCGGGTGTCGAGCTGACGGAACGGGGTCTGGGCCGAAAACGCCCCCGGGGACCGTGGCCGTGCCGCCGAGGAAGTATCCGGAGGTGTCGGCGATGATCTGCACCGTGCCGGAGGAGTTGTTCGTGAACGCGATCGTGCCGTCCGACCCGACCGGGGTGATGGCGAAGTTCGGGACAATCTGCCCTGTCGCGTAGTTCAGGTTGGACGTGCCGGGATTGCCGGTCCCGCCCGCGTAGGCCGTGATGGCCCCGAACGAGGTGGAGTTGGCGACGGTGATGTTCATCGCGACAGCGGAGACGCCGGTGGCGGGGATGCCTCCCTGGCCGGTGACCTTGACCCTGATGGTCTGGTTGGGGCCGACGGGGCCGGACACCCCTCCGGTGCCGTTGCGGGTGTCGAGCTGCCGGACCGGGGTCTGGGCCGAGAACGCGCCCGGGGTGGTGGCTGCGCCGCCGAGGTAGTAGCCGGAGGTGTCGGCCAGGAGATCGACCGTCCCGGAGGAGTTGTTCGTGAACGCGATGGTTCCGTCCGAGCCGACCGGGGTGACGGCGAAGTTCGCGACGGTCTGCCCTGTTGCGTAGTTCAGGTTCGAGGTGCCGGGATTGCTGGTCCCGCCCGCGTATGCCGTGATGGCTCCGAACGAGCTGGGGTTGGTCACGGTGATGTTCATCGCGACGGCGGCCACGCCCGTGGCGGGGAGTCCGACGCGGCCGGTGACTTTGACCTTGATGGTCTGTCCCGGTCCGACGGGTCCGGTGATCCCCGTTAGGAGCGGACTAAATCTTCACTGTCCGCGTAAGGAAACCATTAAGGACCGACGACGGCCGCTCGGTTTGGTGGTCTGATGAAGATAGTCAATTCGGGCTTTGGGCTGTCCCTCCTTAGGAGCTGAATCCACCATGAAACGCACTCCCCTCAACAAAGGAACGGCGTACGATTCCGAGCTTGCCGGCGCCGATCCGGAAGACTACGTCGTTGTCGATGAGCTCGGTGATTTCACCTACTACCCATCCAAAACGGCCATGCTCGAAGACCTTGAGTACGTTGACGAAGCAGCCAGCATTCTGGACCGGGCGGGCAACAACTTCCACTTGACGTTGGAGGGGGACCGGAAGCTGATCCTGGGGTCCTCGTTCGGCCGGGTCGAATTCACGTGGCTCCGCCAGACCTGGATCAACGATCGACGTCGCGAACCGAAAGCGCATCGATTGCTCCGTCTCTACCCCACAACGCTCGATGCCCTTCTGGCTGGAATATTTGAAACCCTGAGCCTGGAACTCGCCAGCAGCGCCACCAGTTCGCCATGGGTATTGGATGTAGCGGGAGAAGAGACCCATCCCGCGACGCTCCGGGACGTCGATGGCCTCCTCGCGCGGCTGGATCACCTTGAACGTGTCACTGTGCGCGATCCCTTCGGACACGAGTACAGGCCAACCCGTCATGCAACACACCGCCTCCATGCCCCGGGCGCGGGGGCGATCTACTACGTGGAGATGGAACCCCACCCCGGAGGGGCCGAGCAGCATCCCAACGTATCTGACAATCTGCCTTGAGCTTCTTCAATGTGGGTTACCGCCCGGTAGGCGCGTTCTGCGATAGTTGGGGACATGGTGAACGTCCAGACCGAAATACTGATCCAGCGGCCCCGCGAGATCGTGGCAAGTTATGCTTCCGACCCGGACAACGCGCCGGTCTGGTACGCGAACATACGATCTGCACAGTGGCAGACGCCGCGGCCCCTGGCGGTCGGATCCCGAGTTGCCTTCACGGCGCGATTCCTGGGCCGAAATCTGGACTATGTCTACGAATTCACCGAGCTTATCCCCCGCGAGAAACTCACCATGCACACAAGCCAAGGTCCATTCCCGATGCGGACCACCTACACCTGGTCCGATGAGGATGGCGCGACCCGCATGACCCTCCGCAACACAGGTGAACCCTCCGGGTTCTCCGCGCTTGCAGGCATCGTCATGGCGCCGATGATGCGCACGGCCATGCGCAAGGACCTGGAGAACCTCAAGAAGATCCTCGAAGCCAGCTAGAAACGACAATCCCAGGCTCTCCCCTCGGCTGCGAATCGCCGACGCAGTTATTCGCTGCAAACGCTGGCGAATTTCCGCTGGCGCGTGCAAGGATGTTCCGTACGCTTGCACCGGTCCACATTGGGGGAAACATGACCGAAAGCACCAACCTGCCGGAAAACACGCAGCCCGGCAACAACGAATACGGCGCGTCGCAGCGTCCTCAGCCTGAGTTCGGAATGAACGCCCCGGATGCCTCCGGCGCGCAGATTCCCCCTTGGCATCCGGAAGCAAACCAGGCCCAGGCAACAGTATGGCCCCCCGCTCCCTCGATCCGAAGCCGCGAAAACGTGGGCCGAGGCGCCCTGTTCGCCCTGGCGGCCCTCCCGATCGGCGTCGTTCTGTGGCTCGTCATCTGGAGTTTTGGCTGGATGTCCTCGCTCGTCACCTTCGCCGCTGCGGCGATGGCGGCCCGTTTCTATGTGATGGGAGCTGGCGGGCTGAGCCGAAAAGGTGTGTGGGTGATAGCGGGTATCACAGCTGCCACCGCGCTTTTGTCTTTCGTCGCGGGAGTCTGGCTGGATGCTGCCAAATACATCAATAGCCAACCCCTCTCTTTGATCACCAGCTCCGAGCCGTGGGACCTGATGAACTACAACCTGGCGAACAACCCGAATTTCGTGAAGGGGTACATGGGCGACTTCCTCATGGCGCTGCTCTTCGGCGCCTTGGGTTGCTTCTTCACGCTTCGCCGCATGTTCGCCGCCACAAAGAACTCCTAACACTCACCGGGAAGCGGCGGCTGCGAACCAAGTTCGCAGCCGCCGCTCGCGTAAGGGCGAGGGCACGACGGAGACCACGTCGATCTGTGCTTTTAGCTGTTGGTGAGGGTGACGTCGTCGAGGTACATCCAGGTGTCGTCGGCGGGGGTGGAGCCGTCGAGGTGGACGTTGAACCAGAGGGTGATGGTCTGGC
>NZ_JBIYDB010000072.1:0-8814 GCF_044908325.1 Arthrobacter sp. GAS37 | reverse complement strand
AAAACAACCAATTCATAAAAACAAATCGGTATCAACAAACTTGGCACACTATTGAGTTCTCAAACAACAGACACACCCGGCACCACCCACACCCAACCAAGGGTCCAGGATCGCTCCGGAGCAACTTCCCAAACTTACCGGCTGCTTGCCTCCTAGTCAAATCAGCGTTCTTGACTTGATCTTCACGAGGAACGTCAGTCAACTTCACCGATCTCCACTGGGGAGCAGCGCGGGTACTAACTATACCACCAGTTCTCCGGGGAGGCAAAACTCCCGCCAGGCGGCTTCCTGCGCTTCAGCAACCGCCCGCAAGATCCATGCAAAGGGCCCGGAAACTCAAGGCTTCCGGACCCTTCACCCTCAGACAAGCAGAACAGCTACCCCACAGGCGCGAACCAGGAAGCTCCGAGCGGCGGCAAGGTGACGGTCAGTGCAGCAGGCAGTCCCTCCGCCCCGGGTGCGGTGGCAAGCAGTTCACCACTGTTGATCACACCCGAGCCCCCGTACACGTCGGCGTCAGTGTTGAGTACTTCCTGCCATGCGCCGGCAGACGGGACGCCAAGCACATAGTCCTGGTGCGGGCCTCCCGAGAAATTCACGGCGCACACCAGGGGGTTGCCGTCGTGGTCCCACCGGATAAAGGTGAGTACGTTGCGGTCCGCGTCCGCGCCGTTGATCCACTGGAAACCGCCAGGCTCGTTGTCCCGGACATGCAGGGCCGGCGTCGAGCTGTACAGCGTGTTCAACTCGCGGGTGAGCAATTGCAGCCCGCGGTGCGCGGGGATGTCGGCAAGGAACCAGTCGAGCCCGTGCTGTTCGGACCATTCGGCCTCTTGGCCGAATTCGGTGCCCATGAAGATGAGCTGCTTGCCCGGGTGCGCCCACTGGTACGCCATGAACGCCCGCACGTTGGCGAGCTGCTGCCAGCGGTCGCCGGGCATCTTCCGCAGCATGGATCCCTTGCCGTGCACAACTTCGTCGTGACTGATGGGCAGCAGGAAGTTCTCAGTGAAGGCATAGACCATGGAGAACGTCACCGTACCGTGGTGCCAGCGGCGGTTCACCGGGTTTTCGGAGATGTACTTGAGGGAATCGTGCATCCAGCCCATGTTCCATTTGAGGCCGAATCCCAGGCCGCCATGGTTGGTCGGCGCGGTGACGCCGGCGAACGCCGTGGATTCCTCGGCAATGGTCACGGCCCCTGGGTGGGTCTTGTAGATCGTGGCGTTGACCTCTTGGAGGAAGGAGATGGCTTCCAGGTTCTCGCGTCCGCCGTGGACGTTGGGGAACCACTCCCCTTCCTCGCGGGAATAGTCACGGTAGAGCATGGAGGCAACGGCATCCACCCGAAGCCCGTCGATGTGGAATTCCTCAAGCCAGTACAGGGCGTTCGCGACCAGGAAGTTGCGGACCTCCGTGCGGCCGAAGTCGAAGATGAGCGTGCCCCAGTCCGGGTGCTCACCGAGCCGGGGATCGGAGTGTTCGTACAGTGGTTCGCCGTCGAAACGGGCAAGGGCCCAGGCGTCCTTCGGGAAGTGCGCGGGGACCCAGTCCAGGATCACGCCGATGCCCGCCTGATGCAGTGAATCGACCAGGAACCGGAACTCATCCGGATGCCCGAAGCGGGAGGTCGGAGCAAAGTAGGACGTGACTTGGTAACCCCATGAACCGCCAAAGGGGTGCTCGGCCACCGGCATGAACTCGACGTGGGTGAAACCAAGCCACTTCACGTACTCCACGAGGTCCTTGGCCAACTCCTTGTACCCGAGGCCAAGGCGCCAGGAACCAAGGTGGACTTCGTAGACGCTCATGGGCGAGTTGTGCGGATCCTTGTTGGCGCGCGCCGTCATCCAGGCGTCGTCCTTGAAGCGGTAGCCGGACTCCACCACGCGGGACGCAGTCAAGGGCGGAACTTCGGTGCCGAAGGCGAGCGGGTCGGCTTTCTCCACCCAATGGCCGGCCTTGGTGAGTAGCTCGAATTTGTAGCACGCCCCTGCTACAACGCCCGGGATGAAGACTTCCCAGACGCCTGAAGACCCGAGTGAGCGCAATGCATGCTCACGCCCGTCCCAGGAGTTGAAGTCGCCCTTGACGCGGACTGCCTGTGCGTTGGGCGCCCAGACGGCGAAGGAGACGCCGTCCACATCGCCGAGCGGGGAGCGGTAGTGCTGGACGTGGGCTCCCAGTGTGTCCCAGAGCCGTTCGTGCCGGCCTTCTCCGATGAGGTGCAGGTCCACCTCACCGACGGTTGGAAGGTAGTGGTACGGATCATTGGTCGTCACCGGCGCGGAATCGCCGTACACAACGTCCAGGCGGTAGTCCGGCACGTGGCCGTGCTGCAGCGGTTCGAGGACCGCCACCCAGATCCCGTCGGTCTCGTGGGTCATCGGGGTCGAACCGGCTTCCGTGACTACAGTTACCTCCGCCGCGAGGTGCTTGACCGTGCGGATCGTGACGTGACCGTGGTCGTCAAGGTGGGCGCCCAACACCGAGTGCGGGGCGTGGTGCGCACCAGCGGCCACCCGGCCCAGGGTAGCGGCGTCCACATACAGCGGGACTCGGGGCCGTTCGGTACGTGCTGAGCCTGTCATTTCCTTACCTTCCGATGTCGCCGCGGCATCCGTGCCGGGGCTCGTGTTTCCGAGGAGCTGCCGCGAAGCATTGACCGGAATGGGCAACCAGTCCGGTCTGTTCCGCAGCTCGTAGATCACCTCGTACAAGGCCTTGTCCAGCCACAATGCCACAAACAGCGGCGAGCGGCGGTCAATAGTTCCAGGGGTGATGTCGCTGTAGCCGGCCAGGAACGCCTCGGCGCAGTCGTCAACCCACGTGGCGGGAACCCGGGCGCCCGGGTTCTCGCGGATGGCCGCACCGGCCGCGTAGTCGAAGGACCGCAGCATTCCGACGACGTCCCGCAGGGGAACGTCTGGAATGTTACGGTGTTCGATCGGCCTCAGGGGTTCGCCCTCAAAGTCCAGGATCGCCCACCGGGCCGCTTCGCCCGCGGTGCCGGGCACCAAGAGGATCTGGCCCAGGTGAAGGTCTCCGTGGATGCGCTGCAGCGTCCCGGCTTCCTTGCCCGACAGTTGCGTCAGGAGTGCCTCGAGCTGCTGTTCATGGGGCCCGACGGCGGTGCCGGCCTCAGCCCACGACTGGCGGACGCGCCGGGCTACTTCGGGCGCGATGTCCTGGCCGGGAACGCGTTCCCGGGCGGTTCCGAGGGTTTCCGCGAGCCGAAGGTGCACGGTGGCAGTCGCCTGGCCCAGCTGCCGGGCTTCGGCGGCAAAGTCCTTGCCTGATGCCGCAGCGTCGACGGCGAGGCGCCAAGCGTCTTGCCCGCCGGCAAGGAATTCGTGGGCAACGGCGAAATCCGCCGAGGCTGTGCCGTGCCGGCCCAGGGGTGTCCGTACCTCCCATGTTCCCGTAATCCAGCCGAGCGTGGAGGGCACTTCCTTCGTTCCCGCCGAAGTCAAGGCCGCGCCCACCTCCACCTCGGGGTTCTTGCCGACCGACAGGACCCGGAAGATCTTCACGATCGCCGCGGACACGCCGTCGTCGACGATCACTGAAGTGTTGGACTGCTCACCGGAAGAGACACGCACGGATCCTGAGGCAGTGGGCAGCCTCAGGCTGCCCGGCACCGTCTGACCGCTCGCGGTGCACTCCCCCTCTCCGGGCTCGGCGGACGCCTGACCCCGGATGAGATCCAGCCATGCCGTCACAAAGTCAGGATCGTGGGGGGCGTCGTATACCCAGACCGGCGGGTCCTCATCGCTTGTTCCGCCGATCTGGCCCACCAAGGCAGTTGCCAAGGCGGCCGAGGGCGCGGAACGAAAGCTGAGCGGTACTTGGATGATGTCGGTCTGCCTCCCGCCATCGGCCGTGGCGTAGGCGACGGAGATGAGCTGGACCTCCAGGCCGGTCCCGGGGGCTGGCGCAGAAAGGGCGAACGAGCCGACGAAATCCAGTTCGAATAACCCTGCCTTGACCGGAAACCAGCGCTGCCGGGGCAGCCATTCCTTGAGCAGGGAGGCCAGGACCGTGGTGGGCGCCATTTGACTCATGTCAGCCTTCGATGGAGAGCACTGGGATGGCCTGGGTGTACGGCGAGGAGCCGGTGGAACCCGCCGAACGTATCCGTAGCCAGAAGAAGTCGTGGCTGCCGAGCGTGAGGGTCAGGGAGCCGTCGGCCCCGATTCCCGGGAACGGCTGGCCGCCGAACACATCCCTTAGGCCTCTTCCGGCGTATTCAGGGATGTCCAAAGTGGTAGCAACCGGATGTTGGGACAGGTTGAAAACGCAAAGGATGGATTCGGCATCCTCGCCTTCCGGATTGTCATCCCGGAGTTCGCGCAAATAGGCAAGAACCACCTCGTGGTCTGCCGGAACGTTCCGGTAGCCGCCTAGCCCGAAGACCGCGTGGTTCCTCCGGACGCTCAGGATCTGGCGTGTCCAGCGCAGGAGCGAGCCGGAATGGGCCGCTTCGGCCTCGACGTTCGCCATGCTGTAGTTGTAGACCAGCGACTGGATGACGGGCAGGTAGAGCTTTCCGGGATCGGCATTGGAGAAACCTGCGTTGCGGTCCGGGTTCCATTGCATCGGGGTGCGGACGGCATCGCGATCGTCAAGCCAGATGTTGTCTCCCATCCCGATTTCATCCCCGTAGTACAAGAAGGGGCTGCCGGGCAGGGAAAGCAGCAACGCGTTGATCAGCTCGATCTCGGAGCGGGAGTTGTCCAGCAGGGAGGCGAGCCTGCGCCGGATGCCGATGTTGGCCCGCATTCGCGGGTCTGGCGCGTACCAGCCCAGCATGGCGGCACGTTCGTCGGCGGTGACCATCTCCAGGGTGAGTTCGTCGTGGTTGCGCAGGAAGGTGCCCCATTGCGCGCCGGCCGGGATTCCCGGGGTGTCCCGCAGCGTCTCGATAATGGGGGCGGCCTTCTGGTCGCGGAGCGCGTAGTAAAGGCGCGGCATGATGGGGAAGTGGAAAGCCATGTGGCACTCCGGTTCTTCCTCCGTGCCAAAGTACTCCACGACGTCGTGCGGCGGTTGGTTGGCTTCGGCGATGATCACACGGCCGGGGTAGTTCTCATCCACCATCTTCCGAAGGTCCCGCAGGAAGCCGTGGGTGGCCGGCAGGTTTTCGCAATTGGTGCCCTCTTCTTCGAAGAGGTACGGGATGGCATCTGCCCGGAATCCGTCAATGCCTTGGTCCAGCCAGAACTTCACGACGTCGTGAACGGCCTCGATGACCTTGGGGTTTTCGAAGTTCAGGTCGGGCTGGTGGCCGAAGAACCGGTGCCAGAAGAACTGCCGGCGGATCGGATCGAACGTCCAGTTCGACTCTTCCGTATCCACGAAGATGATGCGCGCGTCCTGGTACTTCTCGTCGGTGTCACTCCACACGTAGAAGTCGCCGAACGGGCCATCCGGGTTCTTGCGTGACTCCTGGAACCAAGGGTGTTGGTCCGAGGTGTGGTTCAGCGGGAGGTCGATGATGACCCTGACGCCCCTCGCATGGGATTCGGCCACGAGCCGCTTGAAGTCGCTGATCGTGCCGAACTCGTCCAACACCGACGTGTAATCGGAAATGTCGTAACCACCGTCTCGCAAAGGCGAATCGAAGAACGGCGGCAGCCACAAACAATCCACCCCGAGCCACTGCAGATAATCCAACTTGTCGATCAGTCCGTGGAAGTCACCGGAACCGTCGCCATTCGCATCCGCGAAGGCCCTCACCAGCACTTCGTAGAAAACAGCCTTCCGATACCAATGAGGGTCATGTTGAAGACCCGGGGCATTCAGCTCGAAAGTGTTCTTCGGCGTGAAGTACTGACTCTGACCCTGCGGATTAAAGCTCACTAAGGCTACCTCCGGATATTGAGAATGTGTGCCGGTTCTACATGGGCGTCCAGTCGGACATAGTTGTACTCGCCCCACTCCCAGCTTTCGCCGCTGACCAAATCATCCACCCAGAATCGTCCGTTAGCGGTGAAGTCGGATGGATCCAGCGAAAGAGCGGAGAGATCCAGGGTCACGGTGCTTTCCCTGGTGCCGTGGGGATCGACGTTGACCACAATGATCAAGGTGTCCTTGCTGCCGTCAGCCAAGGTCTTGTGCTTGGAGAACACGATGGTGGCGTCATCCGTGCTGTGATGCAAAGTCAGGTTCTGCAGGTCACCCAGGGCCGGGTGGGCCTTCCGGATGGCGTTAAGCCGCGTGATGTATGGGGCGAGACTGTGCCCGGAAGCCGCTGCGGCATCCCAGTTGCGGTCCTTGAACTCATATTTCTCGTTGTCGATGTACTCTTCGGCCCCGGGACGCGCCACATGCTCGTACAGCTCGAATCCGGCGTAGACCCCCCAGAGCGGACTGGCCGTGGCTGCCAGTGCTGCGCGGACGCGGAACGCAGCCGGACCGCCGTATTGGAGGTATTCGGTGAGGATATCCGGGGTGTTGACGAAGAAATTGGGTCGGAAGTACGCCGGAGATTCGTGGCTGACTTCCTGGAAATACGATTCCAGTTCTGCCTTGGTGTTCCGCCACGTGAAGTAGGTGTACGACTGTTGGAAGCCTGCCCGGCCGAGGGCGTGCATCATCGCGGGGCGCGTGAACGCCTCGGCGAGGAAAACGACGTCGGGGTGCTTTTTGTTGACCTTGCCGATCAGCCATTCCCAGAACCACACCGGTTTGGTGTGGGGGTTGTCCACACGGAAAATCTTCACGCCGTGGCTCACCCAGAGGAAAACGATCCGCAGGATTTCCTTGGACAGACCGGCGGGATCGTTGTCGAAGTTCAGCGGGTAGATGTCCTGGTACTTCTTGGGCGGGTTTTCGGCATAGGCGATGCTGCCGTCAACCCGAGTGGTGAACCATTCCGGGTTGGTCTTCACCCAGGGATGGTCCGGGGCGGCCTGCAGCGCCAAGTCCAGCGCCACCTCGAGACCCAGCTGATTGGCGCGGGCCACAAAAGCATCGAAATCCTCGAACGATCCCAATTCCGGGTGGATGGCGTCGTGGCCGCCGGCTTCGGAGCCGATGGCCCACGGCGAGCCGGGATCCTGCGGACCCGGAGTCAAGGTGTTGTTGCGTCCCTTGCGGTGCTGGAAACCAATCGGGTGGATGGGCGGCAGGTAGATGACGTCGAAGCCCATGTCCGCAACGGCGTCGAGCCTCTTGGCCGCCGTCGTGAAATTGCCTGAAGTCCATGTTCCCGCGGTGGGATCGAAAACGGCGCCTTCGGAGCGGGGGAAGAATTCGTACCAGGCCCCGCGGCCGGCGAGGTCACGCTCCACGAGAAGCGGGTATTGTTCCGAGACAGTCACCAGTTCGCGGATCGGTTGGCGCTCGACGACGGCTGCGACCTCTGCGCTGAAGCCGGCGGCAAGGCGCTCCTCGGCAGTCTTCGAAGTATCGGCGAGGCCTTCGGAGGCACCGCGAAGGATGCGCTTGTCCGCTCCGCTTCTCGTGCTTTCGCCTGCCGCCTCCGCGAGCAGTGCCACGCCCTCGGCGAGCATCAGTTCCACGTCGATGCCGGCCTCGACCTTCACTTCCGCGTTGTGGTGCCACGTGCCGTAGCGGTCGTGCCAGGCCTCGATTGCGAAGGTCCAGGCTCCGGGCGCCGTCGGGGTCAGCAGGCCCTCCCAACGGTCGGTTCCCTTGCCGCGCTCACCCGGCGCCGGGGCGAGCCGGACACGTTGGCGTTCCTTGCCTTTGGGGTCTAGCAGGACGGCGCTCACCCCCAGCTGGTCGTGGCCCTCACGGAAGACCGTGGCGCCGACCACCAAGTCTTCACCAGGCAAGGCCTTGGCCGGGAACCGGCCTTCCTCGATCACGGGCTGCACGGCCGTGATGGGGAATCTGCCGAACCTGAGACCTTCGGTGATACCGGTCTTCTGCTTGGACTTGGATGCTGAGCTGGATCGCGGTGCTGCAGTAGTGGTCACAACCTCGACGTTAGCGAGAAAAATCACATTTTGCGAAGAGGTACCCCAGACTCTTCCGCGCAATGTGTCATTTACCTAAAAGAAACCGAAAGCTGTTCCTGCCGTCCACCGAGTGGATTAGTGTGACGCTCGTGAAGGCAATTCGAAGGTTTACCGTCCGTACCCTGCTCCCCGATCCGATCCAGCCACTGGCGCGTCTCGCGATGAATCTGCGCTGGTCGTGGCACCGGCCTACCCGTGAACTCTTTGCGAGCCTTGACCAGGAATTGTGGGAGGAGAGCCGTCACGATCCAATCAGCCTCCTCGGGTCGATCAGCCGCGATCAGCTGGACCAACTTGCTTCCAACAATGAACTTGTAGAGCGTGTCCAGCACGCGGCTGCGGACCTGGACCGGTACCTGAGCGAGCCGCGCTGGTACCAGGGCCTGGGTCCTGACGCCCCGGCGTGCATCGCCTACTTCTCGCCCGAGTTCGGCATCACGGAGGTGCTCCCGCAGTATTCCGGCGGCCTCGGGATCCTGGCCGGGGACCACCTGAAGGCCGCCTCGGACCTGGGCGTGCCGCTGATCGGCGTCGGGCTGCTCTACCAGGCGGGCTACTTCAAGCAGTCCCTTTCCCGGGACGCCTGGCAGCAGGAAACCTACCCGGTCCTTGACCCGGACGGCCTGCCCTTGACGCTGTTGCGTGAACCGTCCGAGGACGGCACCGGCAAGCCCGTGACGATCTCGCTGCCGCTGCCCAACGGACGCAAGCTCAACGCGCATATCTGGCGTGCCGACGTCGGGCGCGTGCCGCTGCTGCTGCTCGACTCGAACGTTCCGGCCAACGACGACGCCGCGCGCGGGATCACGGACCGGCTCTACGGCGG
>NZ_JBIYDB010000071.1:0-10134 GCF_044908325.1 Arthrobacter sp. GAS37 | reverse complement strand
CCGGGTGGCCCTCCCCCCCAGCCCAGGGCTTGACACGCCGCCCCTGGTATTTGTTTTACCACACCCCCGGGGCCCGGCCCCCCACCCATGGGGGGCCCCAGGACCCCAGCAGGCAACACTCATCCGCACTAAAGATCAATAAGGAGAACGGGGACGACATGTCTGAATCCGTTAACTTGCCCGCCCTTGGTGAAAGCGTCACCGAAGGCACCGTCACTCGCTGGCTCAAGCAGGTTGGTGACCGAGTGGAAGTCGACGAGCCCCTGCTCGAAGTTTCCACCGACAAAGTAGACACCGAAATCCCGTCTCCTATTGCCGGCATTATCGAAGAAATCCTCGTAGCTGAGGACGAGACCGCCGAAGTCGGCGCTCCCCTGGTTCGGATCGGCAGCGGCAGCAACGGCGCTGCAGCGCCCGCAGCCGCACCTGCGGAAGAAGCACCGGCAACCCCTGCCCCCGCCCCTGAAGCTGCACCGGCTCCCGCAGCCGAAGAAGCCGCAGCCCCTGCAGCCCCTGCAGCAGCTTCCAGCGAGGCATCGGGTCACGACGTGACTCTCCCCGCCTTGGGCGAAAGCGTCACCGAAGGCACCGTCACCCGCTGGCTCAAGGCCGTCGGCGACACCGTCGAGGTGGACGAACCGCTCCTCGAGGTCTCCACCGACAAGGTCGACACCGAGATCCCCTCCCCTGTGGCCGGTACTTTGCTCGAGATCCGCGTCAACGAAGACGACACTGCCGAAGTCGGTTCCGTTCTTGCCGTCATCGGCTCCGGCGCCCCCGCAGCAACAGCACCGGCACCCGCCGCCGCACCGGCACCCGTAGCAGCAGCCCCGGCCGCGGCAGCCCCCGTTGTTGAAGCCGTACCCGCTCCGGCAGCCCCGGCACCGGCAGCAGCACCGGTTGCCGCCCCCGCAGCTCCGGCACCGGTCGCCGCACCCGCAGCGTCTTCGAGCGAGTCCGGCTACGTCACCCCCCTCGTCCGCAAGCTGGCCAACCAGAGCGGTGTCGACATCACGACCGTGACGGGCACCGGCGTCGGCGGCCGTATCCGGAAACAGGACGTGCTTGCCGCGGCCGACGCCAAGAAGGCAGCAGCCGCCGCCCCGGCGTCCGCAGCCCCTGCCGCCCCCAGCAAGCCTGCTGCCGCCCCCGTGGCGGCCTCCTCGCTTCGCGGGACCGTGGAGAAGGCTCCCCGCATCCGCCAGGTCATCGCCCGCCGCATGCGCGAGTCCCTTGAAACCTCAACGCAGCTCACCCAGGTGCACGAGGTCGACATGACCAAGATCGCCAAGCTCCGGCTCAAGGCCAAGGGCTCCTTCGAAGCCCAGAACGGCGTCAAGCTGACCTTCCTGCCGTTCATCGCCAAGGCCGTGGCCGAAGCCTTGAAGCAGCACCCCAAGCTGAACGCCGCGTACGACGAAGACAAGCAGGAAATCACCTACCACAACGCTGAACACCTCGCGATTGCGGTGGACACCGACAAGGGCTTGCTGGTCCCGGTCATTTCCGACGCCGGCAACCTGAACCTTGCCGGCCTGGCCAGCAAGATCGCCGATGTCGCCGGCCGCACCCGCCAGGGGAAGATCGGTCCGGACGAACTGTCCGGCGGTACCTTCAGCATCACCAACATCGGCTCTGTCGGCGCACTGTTCGACACGCCGATCATCAACCAGCCCCAGGTGGGCATCCTGGGCACCGGGGCCATCGTCAAGCGACCGGTCGTGGTTGCCGACGAGAACGGCGATGACTCGATCGCCATCCGCTCCATGATGTACCTGTCGCTGACCTACGATCACCGCCTGGTTGACGGCGCCGACGCAGGCCGCTTCCTGCAGACCCTCAGGGCCCGCCTTGAGGAAGGTTCCTTCGAAGCCGACCTGGGCCTCTGATTCCAGTTATCGCGTGACGGGAAGGTCCCGACGGGAAACCGCCGGGAGCTTCCCGTTTTTCATGCCCGGATATTTCCCCGTGGCTTTGCTACGGCTCGTAGAAGATTCTGGCTAAGGTGGAGCCATGAGTATTCTCTTCAGTGTCCTGCTGTTCTTGCACATCGTCGGCGCAGCCATGATCGTGGGCTTTTGGATCGCCACCATGAAGCAGCCGACCGTCCACCCACGTCAGCGTGATGGCGCCTTCGTGCAGCTGATCACCGGCATTGCCATGATGGGAGTCCTGCCGGTGCTCCACAACCAAGATCCGGCCCACTTCGGCGAGCCCGACTACTTCAAGCTCGGCATCAAGTTCGCCATCGGTCTCGCAGTCGCCGTGATGGCCGTCATCGGCTCGCGCAAGGTCAAGAAGGGCGAAGCAGTCTCCACCGGATTGGCGCACGGCGTCGGCGGGTTGGCATTGCTCAACATCGCCATCGCCACGATCTGGCCGTAAACCGCCTCGATACGCGGCCGTCTGGACTCTCCGTCCAGGCGGCCGTCGCCGCTTAAACCGTCGCTTCTCAAAGAGTGGCAGTCACAATCCTCTGAGAGCGGACAAGCGGTGCACCGCCGCCGTCGAATCCCTAGGATTGAACCCGGCGGCACCCGGTATCCGGATGCCAATTCGCAACGACGCTGAGGAGTGGACATGGCTACAACACGCACCGCACACACGGTATGGAACGGCAACCTGATCGAAGGCGCCGGCAACACCACGCTGGACAGCTCCGGACTCGGAACCTTCAACGTCACCTGGAAGGCCCGCGCGGAGTCCGCAGAGGGCAAGACCAGCCCCGAAGAACTGATTGCCGCAGCACACTCGGCATGCTTCTCGATGGCGTTCAGCAACGGCGTGGCAGGCGCAGGATTCACGCCGGAAGAGGTCAACACCAAGGCCGACGTCACCTTCCAGCCAGGCGTTGGCATCGCGGGCATCCACCTGACCGTGAGCGCACGCATCCCCGGTGTCTCCGAGGAAGAATTCCAGCGCCTCGCCGAAGACGCCAAGGTCAACTGCCCGGTATCCCAGGCACTCCGGGCAACTCCGATCACGCTGGATGCCACGCTCGCTTCCTAGCGGCAACACGTCCAAAGCAACGAAGTCCCCGCCTTTCCTTCCGGAAGGGCGGGGACTTCGTTTTGCAGGCCTTGAGCTAACCCTTGTGCGGCCTCGCGGGCAAGGCAGCCGGGCGGACCTTGCGGTAGCCTTCACGCAGCGGTGGCCGGTCCGTGGGTAGCTCCTGGACCATTTCCTTGAGCGCGCCGATCCCGTACTCCAACTGGGGATCGGTGCCGGCCGCATAGGCGTGGGGCGGGAACACCACTTCGATGTCAGGCTCAACGCCGAAGTTCTCCACGCTCCAGCCGATGCCGCCGGAGAACCACGTGGCATAGCGCGGCTGGGTCACGCCGGTGCCGTCAGCCAGGGAGAAACGGTTGTCGATGCCCACCACTCCGCCCCAGGTGCGGGTGCCGATGACCGGGCCGATACCGCGGAGTTTGGACACCTGCGTGATGATGTCGCCGTCGGAGCCCGCGAATTCGTCGGTCAGGATGATGACCGGGCCGCGCGGGGCGTGATGCGGGTATGTACGCGGCTTTTCGCCGCGGGGCATGCTCCAGCCGGTGACCTTGCGGCCGATCAGTTCAGCCACGAGCTGCGAGGTGTGGCCGCCACGGTTCCGCCGCACATCGACAATCAATCCGTCCAGCGCGGTCTCGGTATCGAGATCCCGGTGAAGCTGCGCCCAGCCGTTGGCCATCATGTCCGGGACATGCAGATAGCCGAACTTTCCGTCCGAGGCCTCGCGCACGGTGCGCCTGTTGGCGTGCACCCATTCCTGGTACCGCAAGCGTTCCTCATCCTTCACCGGAACCACAGCGATCCGCCGCTGCTGGCCTGCCGCCTCACCGTGCCCACCGCCATTCAAGATCGTGAGTTCCACTGTCCGGCCCGCTGCGTCGACCAGTTGTTTGGCCGGAGTACGGTCTGCGGAGAGCCCGACGCCGTCGATCGCCAGGACCACGTCGCCCACCTTCGCGTCGGCTCCCGGCCGCGTCAGCGGCGAGTTGGCCAGGGGGTCGGAAGTGTCTCCGGCGAGGATGCGCGTGATCTCCCAACCGGCCTCCGTGAGCTTGAGGTCGGCACCGAGCCTGCCCTGTCCATTGCTCCCGGGTTCGCCCACCGCCGCCGGACGCACGTAAGCGTGGGAAGTGCCGAGCTCACCGTGCAATTCCCACAGAAGGTCCACCAAGTCGTCGTGCGAACCCAGGCGTTCGACGACGGGACGGTACCGTCCGTGCACCGAATCCCAGTCCTGGCCGGCCATGTCATCGGTCCAGAAGAAGTCCCGCTGCAGCCGCCACGCTTCGTCAAATGCCTGTCCCCATACGGCCAACGGATCCATGACCACCCGGATCCGGTTCAGCTCAACCTTGACTAGCTCGCCCGATTCTTCCTCAACCTTGGCGTCGGACGGTACGGCGACAACCTGCTTGTCGTTAACGAAGACCAGCTTCTTCCCGTCTCCGGACAATCGGTAGCGCTCAACAGCGGACGCGAGTGTTACCTGCTTCTGCTTCGAAAGCTCGTAGCGGACCAAGGCCGGAGCAGGCGCCTTGTCCTGTACCGTGCCACGGCCATCTCCCGTGACACCCGAGAGCGGGGTGTCGAGCCACAGCAGTGCGCCGCTGGAGGCCGAAAGCGCCGAGTAGTTGCCCTGCGGCACCGGGACGCCGATGACGCGCAACGGCAGCCCCTCACGGTCCACGCGGACCTTGACGGTGGTCCCGGCACTATCCCCCGTACCGTCTTTCGCCCCGTTCGTCGCGCCGTTCTTCCCTTCGGGTAGGGCGTCCGGTTCACCCTCGTCCAGCAGGTCCACTACCGGGCCGAAGGGCGATGGAGTGGCTGCAGCGAGTGCAACGAGGTAAGGCTTGATGGGGCTGGGGAAAGACAAGTCGAAGGCATGGCCGTCGTAGACGGGATCAAAGCTGCGGTTCGAGAGGAACGCGAGGAATTTGCCATCGGGAGTGAAGGCCGGCGATTCGTCGCAGAAGCGGCCGTCGGTGACCTCCACGATGTCTTCCGGGTTGGCGGTGTTGACCATGCGCAACTTGCTCCGCGAGCCGAAGGACGTCACAGGCTCGGACCATGCGAGCCATTGTGAGTCCGGCGACCAAGCGAGGCCATCAATGTTGCCGTCCCCCACGCTGACAAGCGGCGACAAGGTGCCACTGGCAGTGTCGGCCAGGTAAACGTCCCCGAAGGCGGTACCCACGGCAAGCCACCGGCCATCGGGACTGGCTTCGAGGGCGCTGGGACGTGCCGCCCTGGGGAAATCGATCCTCAGGAAGTCAAGCCGTGACTCCCCGGCTCCGCCACCGGCCGGGTTGACCGGGGCAGCCTCAGCGTCCGCGGACGCCGTAGCGGGCTCCGCGTGCGGTTCCGGCAGTCGAACCGCGGACGTCGCGGCCTGTCCCGTAATGGCCGATGCCGAGACGGGGCGGGGCAGTTGTCCGGCCCCGTCCTCTTCAGCTTCGCGTGGCGCGGGTGCGGCGTCCTGGACTGGAGCCTCAACGGCCGGCCCTGAAAAACGCGGGGCAATCCTCTTGATGTACATGGAATCGACGCCGTCGTGGTCCGCCACATAGGCGATACGACCGTCAATCAGGGGCCGGGGAAGCCTTGCCCGCACGCCCGGAGTCGCTTCGACCACCCGGGACGGTCCGTCTTTATGGCGCAGCCAGTGGATGGTTCCGTGGGATTCCACCGCGCTGGCCGAACCCGCGGCGTTGGGGAAGACGTCGCCCAAATGAGCGGCGACTTTGAGGGGTGCCGGCCGGCGCGACTGGGATGCCGAGCCCAGGCTGATGTCCAGCCGCACCGCCTCGGCATCGGCCTCGAGCGTCGGCAGGATCCACAACTCGCCCGCCGATTCGAAGATGACCCGATTGCCGTCACTCGCAGCGTGCCGGACATAGAAGTCCTCGTGATCGGTGTGCCGGCGCAGATCCGAACCGTCTGGCTGCACCGAATAGAGATTTCCGTAGCCCTCGTGGTCCGAGAGGAGGGCGATCCGTCCGCCTACCCACAGCGGGTCCGCGAGGTTCCCGTCGAGCTCGGGAAGCAAGCGGGCGAACTCGCCGTTCCCGTCGGCGTCGATCCACAGTTTCCCCGCGGTACCGCCCCGGTACCTCTTCCACCAGGCAGGCTCGCGGGAGAGCACGCTGGCAAGGACAACAGGACGCTCGTCCCCGACTTCCGGGCCGAACGCCACCGATTCGACCGGGCCAAAGGGAAGCCCGACGGCGGGGCCGCCGTCGAGCGGCAAGGCGTAGGCATGCGTGTGCCGCCCCTCAGCCTGTTCGAAAGCCGTGGTGACCACAATGTCGCCTGAGGAGGTGAATCCCTTGACGCGGGTGGTGCTGTGACCGAAGTAGCTCAACTGCCGGTACCCGCCGCCGTCGACATTGGCCGTCACCACCTCGGGAGCGGCCCCGACGATCGTCGTCCAGACGAGCCGTTTGCCGTCCGGGGTGAAGCGGGGATTGCGTGCAGGGAGCTGCTGGGCCGAAATCCGCCACGCGCGGCCTCCGGCCACGGGCGCAATCCAAACGTCGTCTTCGGCCACGAAAGTGATCAAATCACCGTGCAAATGCGGGAAACGGAAGTAGCTGGAGGAGGTCATTGTTCGATCATAGTCAACGGAGAAGCGAGCCCTTTGAGGCCTGCCGTAATGCCGAAGTGATGCTTGCCATGATGAGATGAGGCATGCGAATCGTGATATCGGGTGCTTCAGGATTCATCGGAACCGCGCTCTCCGCGCATCTCCTCGCCAGTGGGCACGAGGTCGTCCGGCTGGTTCGCCGTCCGCCTGCAGGAGCCGGCGAGGCATATTGGGATCCGGCCGCCGGTCAACTGGATGAGGCGGTACTCGACGGCGCAGACGCGGTGGTCAACCTCTCCGGTGCAGGCATCGGGGAGCGCCGATGGACCAAAGCACGCGTGCGGGACATCATCGACTCGCGCTTGCGGACAACCAAAACGCTCACGGCGGCCATGGGACGGCTGGGAACTCCGCCCGGAACGTTCCTGAGCCAGTCGGCCTCGGGTTACTACGGTTCATCCCGCGCCGGCCTGCTCCGGGAGGACGCAGGGCCAGGCAAAGGCATGCTGGCCACCCTGTGCGTCGATTGGGAGGCCACCGCCAACACGGCACCCGCCGGCGTACGAGTGGTGACGCCACGTACAGGTGTGGTCCTCAGCCCTGATGGCGGAGCGTTGGGGCCGCTCCTTCCGTTGTTGAAGATGGGCGTGGGCGGACCGTTGGGAAACGGCCGGCAATATTGGCCGTGGATTTCCCTCGTCGATGAAGTTTCGGCCTTCGAATACCTGCTCAACTCGTCGCTCGAAGGTCCCGTCAACGTGTGCGCCCCGGAAAGCGCCGACGTCAACGCCATCGTTGCGCAACTGGCGGCGGCCCTGCACCGGCCGGCGTTCTTACGCGTACCTGCCCCCGCACTGCGCCTGGCCCTCGGCAGCCATCTGGCAGAGGAACTTGTCCTCGCCAACCAGCGCATGGAACCGGCAAGGTTAATGGACTCAGGCTTCGCCTGGCAGCACCCCGCGCTGGCGGACGCCGCCCGATGGGTGGCGAGTGGCGGCAAATGATCGCTTAAGACTGCTTGGCCAGGATCTCCGTGATCCCCCACGCGTCCTCGCCACGCTGGAGAACCACCCTGAGTTCCTGTGGTTCACCCCGGGGACGCGCTCCGACTACCTTCCCTGAGGCCTCCCGTTCTTCGTAGGCGGAGGTTTGCACCGTGACAGCAACTGTTGCCCGGTCCGGGCTGGGAGGGCCTTCCACGCTCACGCTGGTCAAAGTGGTGGAAAAGCCCGCGAGAACCAAGCCGGCGCCGATCAATTCATCCCTGAGCTTTCCATCCGAGGCGGCGGCCGCCGAGCCCTGCACATTGACGTGGTCCAGGAGCTCGAACTTGCCGGAACTCAACGCTGTGTCCCGGATCGCAGACAGTCCCCTGATGGCTTCCTCGGGGTTTGCGGATCGGATCAAGCCCCTTGCTGCCGCGGGAACTTCTGCTGCCGGGGGAACTTCGTCGAGGACGGTTCCTTGCCCGGTATTGCGCTGCAAGCCTGGCTCGTTCGCGCTTCGCCCTTCCTGGCCGGCCCACCACACTGTGGTTACCGATCCGGCGCCTGCAACTAGCCCGACGGCGAGCACAACGGACGCCACCCGCCGCCGCACGGAAACCGGCGCAACCGCCCGCCGGCGCGTTCGTCCTGCCACCGGCGAGCGGAAGCGGCTGAAGAGCGCCGCGATGCGGGCGCGCTTTGAGCGAGGACCGGACCCCCGACGCCGGGTCATCAGTTCCGGAACAACTGTCGCGTGCACTGATACCGAAAGGTCCACGGCTTCAGGCGCTGCGCTCCGGTAGACCGCGACACCCAATTCGGCCGCGGAGGGCCGCTGTTGCCCATCGGGATGAAGCCCGGCCTCGATGGCAACGGCCAAGGCTGTGGGGACCGCGGGCACGAGCAATGTCAGAGGCGGCCTGCGTGCCGCAGTGTCCGGAGCGGAACCGGTGAGGCAATACCAGCCAAGGGCAGCGAGGGCGTAGGTATCGCGCTGCGGCTGGAGTTCCGCGGTCCCCCGGACAATCGGATCGGGATCCACGAATCCGGGAGTTCCGGACTCAGGGACCCCGGAAGCGTCCCCCACCACGCGGGAAATGCCCATGTCCGAGAGGAGCGGCTTTCCTTGGGCAGTGAAGAGCACATTGCCGGGCGAAACATCGGAATGTGTCATGCCTTGGCGATGCAGATAGGCCAATGCCTGCGCGAGGGGCGTCAGGATGGTCACCGTCTCACCCACGCCAAGACGCCCCCTGCTGGACACCAACTGCCCGAGGGATCCCCCGGGGGCATAATCCATGACCACGCCCAAGCCGCCGTCGAAGGTCCCTGCCAACTCAACAACGCCGTGGACCTTGACGAGGTGCTCATGGTCCAGCCTGGACAGAAGCCGCACCTCACGCAGCACGGATGACTTGGCCTCGCCTGGATCCACCGTCGACGGGCTCCGGCCGAGGCATTTCACGGCGAAACTGTTCACCGACCGCTGCTCTGTTGCGAGCCACACCGTGGCGCTCCCGCCGCGGCCCAGCTCACGGACCGGAACAAATCCTGGGATCACGGGTTCCGAAGGTTCGATGTCCAGGGAGGGCATGTCCCCCTCATGGTCCTGACCACTCTCGCCGGGCGAAAAAGTCTCCATGCCTCAACAAATACCGGAAATCGCGGATTGCCGCAGAAGTTATCCACAGGCCAGAGGGCAGGAGCCCAGCAAGCAAGCCGAGTACGACTGAGAGCTTGGCCACAAAATCATGGCCTGCGTCCAGCGGGGTCTAAGCTTGTCCCCATGACTCTTGAGTTTTCACAGCTGGGTCTTGCCCCGGATTTCGTTGACTACATGCAGGGCTGGGATATCCAGCGCGAACTCCACAACAAGGTTGTTGCCGGCGATAAACCCAGCACCGTCTTGCTCCTTGAACATGCCGCGGTCTACACGGCAGGCAAGCTCACGGAGGACCACGAGCGCCCGTTTGACGGCACACCGGTTGTTCCCGTGGACCGCGGCGGAAAATTGACCTGGCACGGACCGGGGCAGCTCATTGCCTACCCCATCCTCAAGCTGAAGAACCGCGCCGGGATCCGTGACTACGTCGAGCGCCTCGAAGCCGTCATGATCGCGATCATGGAGGACTACGGGATCAAGGCCACGCGCGTCAAAGGCCGGGCCGGAGTCTGGGTCCTCGCCGATGACAAGGGTCCGGACCGCAAGATCGCCGCGATCGGCATCCGCGTCCTGGACGGCGTCACCATGCACGGCGTCGCCATCAACTGCAGCAACGACCTGGCTCCCTACGCACAGATCATCGCGTGCGGCATCACCGACGCCACCGTCACCACCATGTCCATTGAGACCGGCAGGACCATCAACCCGGCCGACATTGCCGAGCGCTTCGTGGAAGAGTTCCGCAAGCACGAAGAAGCACTCGTATCCATCCCCGAAGGAGCACTCCAGTGACCCTGGCACCTGAAGGCCGTAAGCTGCTGCGCGTTGAACAACGCAACAAAGCCGTCCCGGTCGAACGCAAGCCCGAGTGGATCAAGGCCAAG
>NZ_JBIYDB010000070.1:0-11529 GCF_044908325.1 Arthrobacter sp. GAS37 | reverse complement strand
TAGGACCTCGCCTCATGTCCAGAAGCAGACCGCGCCCTGGAGTCGGTTCTCGAGCCGATTTTCGTCCGTCGCACTGAAGAATTCCCGACGGTTCTCAGGCCACAGATTCGATACCGAGTTGGTGCCGCCGAGCTCCAGGCTGATCAAGTGATCGTATTCCGTGGTCTTCATTGCGACCTGGCCGTATTCGCGCAGGCTCTCGGTCTTCACCTTGTCCGTGTTCGAAGCGGGCGGGCGCACCGTGGCCGTGTAGCCGCTCGTGCAAATGGTTGAATCGATGTTCTCCTGCGTAACCGCTGGATCAGCGGCCCCTGGAGTGCAGGCCGGGTCCGGCAGGTACTCGCCGGTGGCGGCATCGACCACCTTGGCCGAGCACTGTCCGGCGGCAAGCTGCTCGTCAGTAGCGACGATGCCGGGGGAGTGGATGGACTTCACGGCTGCGGCCGTTCCCGAGGGTGCACCCCCGGGAACGGCCGTAATTGCCTGAGAAACTGCCGGTGACGAGGCCTTGGTCATCGCTTCGGCGGGGCGGGTCCCCTGCTGGCATCCGGTGAGGGCCAATGCGGCAAAGAGGAATGCGGCGGGCAGGGCGAGGTGTTTGCGGAAGTTCATGACCCTCAGGTGTTCGGCGGCTCGGAAGACTGTCCCCGGAAAGGGAAAAGACGGGCGGGAGCCGGTAGCTCCCGCCCGTCTTTTCTATCCTGTTGCCTGGTCTTCCCAGCGACCGGCGCGCCGACGCCGGCAGCTTTGCCGTCCAGAAGGTTCTTCGTCCCGTGGGCAATGAATCGGACCACGTTCTCCCCGACGGCGGACCCGTCCGCTTGGCCAATAGCGTAAGCCAGTTTTTCGAGCGTGCCAGTGACTGACTGGCGTGCGTACCGCTCCTCAAGACCCCAGGACACTCCTTCGGTGACCAGGTCCTCGACCGTCAGGGACGGCTGGAGGGCGCGGTCGTTGACGTGAAGTGACATGTTCAACTGGCCGTTGGGCGCAAGTGCCTGGGTGGAGACGTCGTAGAGCGGCGCGATGGTGACGGCCCCGTCGTCGGTCCTCCGGGTGGCGAAGTTTTTGGCGCGAGCGTCAGTGTTGCCGA
This sequence comes from Arthrobacter sp. GAS37, assembly GCF_044908325.1. NCBI lineage: Bacteria > Bacillati > Actinomycetota > Actinomycetes > Micrococcales > Micrococcaceae > Arthrobacter > Arthrobacter sp. GAS37. The sequence continues at coordinate 10,436 of NZ_JBIYDB010000070.1, read as the reverse complement.
CCGCGGTATTGAAGGCAGTGTGCGCAAGCAGCATCTCGCGGTCATCGGGTCCGGCGTCGAAGATGTCGCGGCGGCGTCGCAGCAGGCCGGCCAGACTCCGCAGGTTCGCGGCGGGATTGACGCCTTCGAACTTGCTGTCCGTGTCCCAGGGCAGACCCAGAGCCTGGGCGCCGTCCTCCTGGTGGATGCGTTCGACGCCGCGGCTGGAGACCCGGCGGTCGTAACGCTCCAGGACGAGGACGGTCCGGCCCGCGAAGGTGCGCACGTCGCTGGCAAAAGTGGTCAGCCCGATCCGGCGGGACAGTTCCAGGCAGTAGGCCTCGGAGTGCAGTGCCTGTTCGTTACCTGCGGCCACCGGCTTGATGATGTGTGTGGAGGCGGCGCCGTCGACCCCGGCGTGCCACGCCCCGTCGAGCAGGGCAAGGGTGGTCTTGGGCTGGTATCCGGCCAGCGCACCGCCGCCGCCGACAGCGCCCAGGGCGTAGTCGTTGATCAGTGTCAGCCGTTCGGCGATCTGCTCGTCGGTCAGGGGTTCATAGGATTCCGCCGGTTCACCGGGGTCTCCGCCGATCCGGATCGCGCCGGCGACGTCCCGGCCGGCATAGGAGACCAGGGCGTAGACGTCGTCGCGGCTGGCCTGGGCCTGTCTGGCCAGATTGGACCGGCCGGAGCCTTCCGGCAGCAGCCCGCCGAAGAACGCAGTCGCGGCGTCGGGCGTTGAGGGCCGGGGTCCAAGCGGCAGATTGGCGGACAGGATCCGCGAGCCGATCCCGAACCGGGCCATCCCGGCCTCGGAGGACTCGAATCTCACCGTGTTGGCACCGGCCCGGACCATGCTGCCGATGACGGTGCCGTAGAGGTGGACATCCTGGGCCTCAGCCACGGTTGCGGTCCCGGAAGGTCAGCTCGATCCCGAGCTTCTCCATGACAGCGAAGAACTGGTCATTGAGGACTTTGGGCTTTCCGGTCTCGAGTTCGGAGAGGTACCGCTGGCTGACCCCAAGCCGTGCGGCCAGATCGCGCTGGGAGAGCCCCGTGCGCTGCCGTATGCCGTAGACCATCAGGCCCAGGTCCGAAACAGACTTCATGATGCCGTGCATTCGACCACCTTGATGAGCTACTCGTAATCGATCTTGAGAATTCCGATGCATGCCAGGCCGTGCAAGCAGCCGTGAACTTAAAAAGTAAGCCCCGCTCATTCCAATGGAATGGCGGGGCTTTTCGAGCTTCCTATCAGAATCGAACTGATGACCTTTTCATTACGAGTGAAACGCTCTACCGACTGAGCTAAGGAAGCACCGCGTTATCGTCCGGGTACCGGCTGAATCACGCAAGATACAACTGTAATAGAGTCACCTCGTCCGGGTCAAAACAGCCCCGGGCGGAGGTCCCGTGGCAGCGTTGTTGCGGAATTCATCCGCTCGTCGCGCCGGGTTCAGGCCGTCGTCGCGGACTGGGGGCAAGCTGGGCGGACTAACGTGGCCGCACGATTTCGGTCATCAACCAGCGAAGGGGCGCCATGAGCATGGACAGCGGCAAGAGGATCAACGCGGACGACGCTGGGGCGCACCGTGCGCAGCGGCTCCGGCTTGCTGTCTTGGACATGGTGGGCACCACGATTACGGACGATGGTCTTACTGAGCGTGCGATGTCCCTCGCCCTGCAGGAGACCGGCGTTGAGCTTGGTTCGCCTCGCTTCGAAAGCATGCTCGGCTACGCTCGCGACACCATGGGCTTTTCCAAGTTGACCGTTTTCAGCCACCTTTTTGAAGAAGCTCAACGGGCCGAGAGCGCCAACAAAGCCTTCGAGCGCGCCTACGATGATCTGATTGCCGACGGCGGCGTCCGGGCTATTCCAGGTGCCGAGGAAACCATCGACTGGTTGCGGGACTCCGGCGTGAAAGTCTGCCTGGCTACGGGCTTCGGCCGGCACACCCAGAACATGGTGCTTGAGTCGCTGGGCTGGATGGGGAAGGCGGATCTGAGCCTGTGCCCCGCCGACGCCGGCCGCGGTCGCCCTTACCCGGACATGATTCTCACGGCCGTATTGGCCCTTGACCTGGATGATGTCCGCGAGGTCGTCGTGGTGGGGGACACGAGCTCGGATATGTTGTCCGGGGTTCGCTCCGGCGCCTCCGCCGTGGTGGGCGTGCTTACTGGCTTCCACTCCGAGGCGGCTTTGCGCGCGGCCGGCGCCACCGCCGTCGTGCCCTCAGTCAAGAACCTTCCCGCGCTGCTGGAGCCCCGCGCCGCACGGCTCTAGCGCCGGGTCCTCAACGATTTACCACTTTTGGACCGGTGTCGGCCACGCGGAAGCCGTCAATCCGCCACCTCCGCCGTGGAGGGCTGCCAAAAGTGGTCAGACGTGGCGGGCCAAAAGTATGAAGTTGTCCACATAGGCGTATTGAGGGCTCCGCAGCAACCCTGCACGCAGGCATCGTGGAGCCATGGATCTCATAACTGCCCTTCGTGCACGGGGAGGCGTGGCCATGCGCAGGGACCTCCTCAACGCGGGAGTCGGCGCCTGGCAGCTCAGAACTGCGGCACGGCGGGGCGGAGTGGTGGTTCCGTATCGCGGCGTCGTGGCCTTGGCGGGTGCACCCCCGGAATTCACTGAGGCCTTTCGGCACGGAGGTGTCCTCACATGCATCTCGGCTGCCCCACATTATGGACTTTGGCAACTGCATCCGACCACCGAGCTCCATTTGGTCTGCGGTAACGGACTACCGCGCGACGGCGTAGTGCTGCACCGGAGCGCTTCGTTGCCACCCTTGCCTGGCCGACCGGTGGCAGCTCTTGCCGATGTACTGATGCATGCCTTGCGATGCCGGCCGCCAGCTGAAGCGTTGGTCATGGTTCAATGTGCCGTTGCACGTGGCGACATAACCGTGGAGTTCCTACGCAGAAACCTGCCCGGTAACCGGAACGGCCGGGCGAGGGACGTCTTGGATCTCGTGCGCCGGAGAGCCGATTCCCTCCTTGAACCACTGGCGGCCATGCACTTCCATCAGGCTGGAATCGCTTTCGTGCAGCACGTGGAACTGCCCGGCGTGGGGGAGGTCGATTTCGTCGTCGAGCGCTTCTTGATCGTTGAGCTGGACGGCAAGACGCACTTCGAACCCAGGGCCATCAAGAGGGATCGACGCCGGGACAACACTTCTGTTGCCGGCGGCTTCACTGTGTTGAGGTACTTCTACGAGGACGTTGTTCACTACCCGGAGGCCATGGTCGCGGAAGTGCAGGCCGCCATCCGGGCCCACCATTCCGGGCTACGCCTCAACAAATGACCACCTTCGCCGTCCCCAAGGACCAAACATCCGCGCAGCGGCGGGGATGGCCGTCTCAACCCAGCTCCAAAAATGGTCAGAAGTGGCGGCCGCCACGCCCCCCACACAACAGAACCACCCAACAGTCAGCACATAGTCCCGTCTGAAGGTACCTTTCCATCCACGAAGTAGTTGTCCACGGCGTCGGACACGCACTGGTTCGAGCGGCCATAGGCGGTGTGGCCTTCGCCCTTCCACGTCACCAGGGAAGCGTTGCCGAGTTGTTTCCGCAGTGAACCAGCCCAGGCGACAGGCGTCGCGGGGTCCCCGGTGGTGCCTACGACCACAATCGGCGCCGTGCCGGTGTACTTGACGGGAGCCGGGGTGTGCACCGGCTTGTAGGGCCAGTCCTTGCAGTTGATGCCGGTGTAGGAGAAGTAGTAGCCGAAGGTGGGGGAGAGCTGCTTCAGCCGGGCTTCCTCGGAACGCATCCCGGCCGTGTCCGTGACCATGGGGTAGTCAAGGCAGTTGATGGCGTTGAACGCGAAGGCGGTGTTTGACGTGTAGGTGCCGTTCGGATCCCTGTCCGCGCCGAAGTCGGCAATCCGAAGCATGAGCGACACGTCGCCCTTGAACGCGGCCACCAAAGCCTGGGTCAGGACGGGCCACGATTCGTTGTCGTAGAGCGGGGTGAAAATACCGCTGACGAAGGTCGCCCCGGTAACCAGCCGGCCGTCCTTGGCCCGTTTGGGATTCTGCTCGACGTCGGCAATGAGGTCCCGGATCTGCTGCACGCCATTATCGACGCTGCCTGTCAGGGGGCATCCGGACTTCGCCTGGCAATCCGCCACATAAGTGCGGAGCTCCTTTTCAAACGCCTCTGCCTGCCCCGCGGTGAGGTCCTCGTTGTTGAGGGACGGATCCACTGCGCCGTCCAAAGCAAGCTTGCCGACGTTGTTCGGGAACAAGGACGCATAGGTGGCGCCCAGGGAGGTTCCGTAGGAGAAGCCCAGGTAGTTGAGTTTTGCGTCGTTCAGCACTGCGCGGAGGATGTCCATGTCCCTGGCGGAGCTGGCGGTGTCAATGTGCGGCAGTGCGGGCCCGGACTTTTCCACGCACTGGGCATTCATGGCCTTGGTGTCGGCCAGTGCCGCGGCGATGCCCTGGTCGGTGTCATAGTTGTACACCTTCTCGCGGGAAGCGTCCCGCTCGGCGTCGCTGAGGCACGTCACCGGCGCCGACCGCTTGACGCCACGGGGATCGAATCCCACCAGGTCGAAACTGGACCGCAGCTTGCTGGTGAAGTGCGTCTTCGCCGCGTCCCTGACGAAGTCGTAGCCTGAAGCGCCGGGGCCGCCGGGATTCACGAGCAGCGAACCCTTCTTTGTGCCCTGGCTCTGGAGCCGGATGGCAGCGATGGAGATGCTGCCACCATCGGGTTTGGCATAGTCCACCGGCACTTTGATGTTTGCGCACTGGAATCCCTGCTCACAGGACGTCCAGTTCACTTTTTGGGAGTAGAAACTCTCCAGTCCTGCCGGCGCCGCGGCGGCGATGGACGCGTCAGGGGTGCTGACGTTGCCCCCGCCGGACCCGTTGCTGGCGCCATCGTTGGGCACCGGCACGGAGAACACGCAGCCGCTCAGCAGCAGGCTGGCGGAGACCGTGGCAGCGACTGCCGCTGCCGCCCGCCGCAATGAGGGGAACCGTGTCCTGGAACTGGACCCGGCGGGCCGGCGTCGTGCGGGGGTCATGCGTTTCTCCTCAGGCTGGGGAAGCGTGCTGTACTTCTAAACTATCCGGCTATTGCTGAATCAGGCTGCTCGCCATGGACTCGACGGCCAACAGCGGTGCCACGTTGGTCGTGGTGATCCGCACGCGTGCCTTGTTGATGGCATCCATTCGCGCCAAGGTGATCTCAGGCGTGGAGCCGGCCGCGTAGGCCTCCAGTTCACTCCTGAGTTCAACGTTGACCAACTCCACGGCGTTCCCCAGCTGGATCACCAGGACATCCCTGTAGAAGGACAGCAGATCCGTCAGGGTACGGTCGAGGGAATCTGTGATGGAGCGCTTGGCACGCCGTTTCTGGTCGTCCTCAAGCTGCCTCACCTGGCTGCGCATCGACGGAGGCAGGGTGCCCGACTCCGGAGCGCCCAGGCTCGCGAGCAGTGCGACCTTCTCGGCGGCATCGCGTTCGTCGTTGGAGCTGTTGGCCTCATCAGTCGCGATCTTGACCAGCTTTTCGGCCATCATTACGGCGGCAGTGACGCCCCGCAGGCCCAGCGGGAACCGGACAGTTTCCATCCGGCGCTCCCTGGCCTCCGGATCGCGGGCCAGCCGACGTGCAATTCCGATGTGGCTTTGGGCAGCGCGGGCGGCCCGGTCCGCAATGGCGGGGTCGACGCCGTCGCGCCTCACGAGCAGGGCGGCGACGTCGGCAGCCGGCGGAATGCGGAGGGTCACCGGGCGGCAACGCGAGCGGATGGTGACCAGCACATCCGCGGGCGACGGCGCGCACAGCATCCAGATGGTCCGGGGCGTGGGTTCCTCGATGGCCTTGAGGAGTACGTTGGTGGTGCGTTCGGCCATACGGTCCGCGTCCTCCACCACAATGATGCGCCAACGGCCCGACGCCGGCCGGTCGCCGGCCTTGGACACCAACTGGCGGGCTTCTTCGATGGTGATGGTGACCTTCTCCGTGCGGACAAAGGTCACGTCGGAGTGGGTCTCGCCAAGGATGGTCCGGCACGATGCGCATTCGCCGCAGCCGCGAAGTGCGACGTCGTCCTTCTCACAGTTCAATGCCGCCGCGAATGCCTTGGCCGCGTTGGAACGGCCCGAACCCGGCGGTCCGGTGAACAGCCATGCGTGCGTGAGGCCCTCGCCTTGGGCGGCCGCGCGCAATTGTGCGACGACGGGCGCCTGGCCCTGGAGCTCGTCCCAGACGCTCATGTGCGGCTCCCAAGTAAGTCCTGCACGCGACGGAGAATCTGCGCGGCGAGGTCCCCGATTGCGTCGTTGGCGGGCAGCACGAGGTAGGTCTCCGGGTGTGCATGTGCCAGTTCCAGGAACGCGGCACGGATGCGGGCGTGGAAATCGTCCGGTTCCGACTCGAGCCGGTCCTCGGCAGCGTCTCCGGCAGTTCTGCGGTCCCGGCCATCGCCCGGGTGGACGTCCAGGAGTACTGTCAGGTCCGGCTCGAGGCCTTCGGTGGCCCATTCGTTGAGCCGCCTGACGTCCACGGTGCCGAGATCCCTGCCGGCACCCTGGTAGGCGACGGAGGAGTCTATATAGCGGTCCGTGATCACCACTGAACCCTGTGCCAAGGCCGGGCGGATGACCTGGTTTGCATGGGCAGCCCGGGAGGCTGCGAACATAAGGGCTTCGGTCCGGGGATCGATAGTGCCGTGGCCGTGGTCCAGCACGAGGGAACGCAGCTTTTCGCCGATCGGTGTGCCTCCGGGTTCGCGGGTGCGCAGCACGGAAAAGCCGAGGGACTCGAGCGCCTCTGCCAGGCGGGCGGCCTGCGTGGACTTGCCGGCCCCGTCTCCGCCCTCGAAGGCGATGAAGAGTCCCGGGCGCTGGTCCGGCGGGGGGCTCTGGTCCTGCTTGAGGCGCTGCGTAGTCACGGATCTAAGCGTACAGAGGAACACTGACAGTGCCCGACGACGGCGCTCGCCGAACCGCGCGGGACGAACCCTGCCGCTCGGCGAGACTCAGGCGTAACACCTTTCCAGCGCCCGCTCCCCGCGCCGTAGGCTGGAGCAATGAGTCTTTCCCGAGAGCATGCCGCAGATCTGTCCCCTGACACTGTGGTGGTGGCGGCAGGCCGTCCCGAACGAAGCCATGACCAACCCGTCAACCCGCCCATCGTTCTGTCCTCCACGTATTTCGGCACAGGAGCACTGAGCGACGGGGACCGCGGCTACGGACGCTATGCCAACCCCACCTGGGATCCGTTCGAGGAAGCGCTGGCCCAGCTGGAGGGCGCCGAGCTGCCCGGCTTGCTCTACGCCTCGGGCCTGGCCGCAGTGAGCTCCGCGTTGTCACTCGTGCCGGCCGGCGGAGTCCTCGTCATGCCCACGCACAGCTACGCAGGATCTCTCGTCATGGCTACCGAACTCGCGGCCAAGGGCATCCTTGAACTGCGGACCGTTGACATCGCGGACACCGATGCCGTCAAGGCCCAGCTCGCCCCCGCGGATGGAAAAGCAGCCAGCATGCTGTGGATTGAAAGCCCCACTAACCCGATGCTCGGCATCGCCGACGTCCAGACCCTGGCCACCGCTGCCCATGAGGCTGGCGCCATCGTGGTCACGGACAACACCTTCTCCACGCCGCTGGTTCAGCAGCCCCTCAGCCTGGGCTCCGACGTCGTGCTGCATTCGGTGACCAAATACCTGGCGGGACACTCCGATGTCGTACTCGGTGCCTTGGTTACCTCGAATGCGGAGCTGCGCGCGGAACTCCTGCACCACCGCATCATCCACGGCGGCATCGCGGGTCCCTTCGAGGCCTGGCTCGCGCTCCGTGGCCTGCGCACGCTGGCACTCCGGATCGAGCGCTCGCAAGCTTCCGCCGCGACGTTGGCCGAGCGGCTGAGCACCCACCCGCGCGTCGAGTCCATCCGCTTCCCGGGCCTGCCCACCGATCCCGGCCATGAGCGGGCCAAGTCCCAGATGAAGGGCTTCGGCTCCATCCTGTGCATCCAGTTGGCCGCGGACGGAACCCGCAGCGGGGCCGACGCAGCAGATCAACTGGTTCGTGCATTGCATCTGTGGATCCCCGCGACGTCGCTGGGCGGGGTCGAATCGCTCATCGAACGCCGACGCCGGCACACCGCCGAGCCGCTCAGCGTGCCGGACAACTTGGTCAGGATGAGCGTCGGGATCGAGAACGTCGAAGACCTCTGGACGGATTTGGAGCAAGCGCTCACGTCGCTTGACCGCTAGGCTTGTGGGCGTGGACGGAAAAATTTTGATTTCATACATCCAGAATGGGATTTGGTTCATTCTGGGACTGGTTGCCTTCGCTTTGGAGCTGTGGGCGCTGGTCGATTGCCTGCGCCACAAACCCTCGTCCTTTGAGGCAGCATCGAAGCGCACCAAGACCTTCTGGCTGGCCCTGACCGGCGTCGCCGCGGTGATCGGCGGACTTTCCCTCCTGGGTGGCGGTGGTGGCTTTGGCATCTTCGGCATCGCTGCCGTCACCGCGGCGTGCGTCTACTTGGCGGACGTCCGTCCCGCGGTGAAGGAAATCGGCAACAGCGGCCGCAACCAGGGGCCATACGGTCCCTGGTGATCCCCGCCGGCACCCTAAGCTCGCAAGCCCGCTCAGGGAACCCTGCCGGCGTGGGCCCAACCGGAACTAAGCCGGGGCCACCGCTGACCAGTCGACGGTGAGTTCCCCTAGGCGCCAACGGGACGTTCCGTCCTGAAGGGGCCAGCCGGCGTCGCGCATTGATTGGCACATAGCGGTCCACCGCTGCTTGTTACCAAAGGACGCAAGCGGTGCGGCCTCCAGCCAGGCCTGGTCCAGGGCATTCAGGAAAGCATGAATGCGTTCCCCTGGGATATTGCGGTGGATGAGTGCCTTCGGAAGGCGTTCGGCCACGTCGGAGGGCAGTTCGAAACCGCCGAACCGCATGGACAGGCTCAGGCTCAGCGGCCCGTTCGGATCCAACGCAACCCACGTCACTCTGCGGCCGATTTCGTCACACGTGCCGTCGATGAACAACCCCTGCGGTGCCAGCCGCGACTGCACCATCGCCCAGATTCCGGCCACATCCGATTCCTCGTATTGCCGCAGCACGTTGAAGGCCCGCACCAACACGGGATTGCCCGGAACAGGGACCTCGAAACCGCCCACGTGGAAACTGAGCCCGGGCCTTTCCAGGGATTTCGCGACCCGGACGCGCTCGGGTTCGATCTCGATCCCGCACACGCGGACGTCGGGGCGGACTGCCTGCAGCCTTTCGAAGAGTTCGACGGCGGTGGCCGGGGAAGCGCCGTAGCCCAGATCCACTACCAAGGGGTCGACGGCGGAGCGTAGCCGCCATGCCTGCGGGCCCGCCAACCAGCGGTCCAGACGGCGCATGCGGTTGGGATTGGTGGTGCCCCTCGTGATGTTGCCGACGGGTTTGCCGCGTCTTCCGTGCACCCGCTCTGCTTTTTGCACCACCGTCCCACTTTATCCTCCAACGCGGGGTCACTTACGGCCCATCCGACGCACAAACACCGGCGCTAAGTGACCCCGCGTTGCGGTCAAGGGGTAAGGGCGTAACGCCGGGCAACGGCAGGGCCTGATCGCTTAGGATGAAAACCATGACTTACAAGCTGATTCTGCTGCGCCACGGCCACAGCGACTGGAACGCCAAGAACCTGTTCACCGGCTGGGTGGACGTCGACCTGAACGACCAAGGCCGCGAGGAAGCAGCGCGCGGCGGAGAGCTCCTGGTCGAGAACAACATTCTCCCGGACATCCTGTACACGTCCCTGCTCAAGCGGGCCATCAACACCGCGAACATTTCCCTCGACAAGGCCGACCGCGGCTGGATCCCGGTCAAGCGTGACTGGCGCCTCAACGAGCGCCACTACGGTGCACTGCAGGGCAAGGACAAGGCCCAGACCCTCGCCGAGTTCGGTGAAGAGCAGTTCATGGAATGGCGCCGCAGCTACGACACCCCGCCGCCCGCGCTCTCCGATGACAGCGAGTTCTCCCAGGTGAACGACGTGCGCTACGCGGGCCTCGGCGATGCACTCCCGCGCACCGAGTGCCTCAAGGACGTCCTGGTCCGTCTCCTGCCGTACTGGGAGTCAGACATCAAGGAAGACCTCAAGGCTGGCAAGACAGTCCTGGTCACGGCCCACGGCAACTCCCTGCGCGCTCTCGTCAAGCACCTGGACGGCATCAGCGACGAAGACATAACCGCTCTGAACATCCCTACGGGCATCCCGTTGGTCTACGACCTCGACGAAAACTTCCAGCCGATCAATCCCGGCGGAACCTACCTCGACCCTGAGGCCGCGGCGGAGTCCATCAAGGCTGTAGCTGCCCAAGGCAAGAAATAAGCTCTTGAGAAAACGACGGCGGGCGGGCCCCCCCCCCCCCGGGGGGGCCCCCCCGGCTGGCCCCCGCCCACGGCCACACGCGAACAACACCCCGCCGCGG
>NZ_JBIYDB010000069.1:0-11974 GCF_044908325.1 Arthrobacter sp. GAS37 | reverse complement strand
CGCGGCCCCCCCCACCCCCCCCCGTGCGGCGGGGGGGGACCCAACCCCGGGTGTCGCCCCCACCGCAAAAAAATCCCCTGTTTAAACCCCCCGGGGGGCCGCCCCCCCCCCCCTGGGGGGCCGGCCGCCGTCGTTGTTCGTTAAGACTGGCTAGAAGCCTTCCGGCTGCCACTCACCGGTGACCAGGTAGGTCACCTTGCGGGCAACAGAGACGCCGTGGTCGGCGAAGCGCTCGAAGTAGCGGCTGGCAAGGGCCACATCCACTGTCGTGGCGGCAGCCTCGGCCCAGGCGGGATCTGCGATTGCCCTGAAGACGCTCAAGTGCAGGTCGTCTACCCGGATGTTGAGCTTGAGGATGTCCCGGGCAACTTCCAGGTCGCGTGACTCCAGGAGCAGGGTGACCTTCTGGACGATTTCGAGGTCGAGGCGGGCCATGTCCTTGAACGTTGCCGTCAGCTGCTCGGGGATGACCGTGGCCGGGTAGCGCAAACGGGCCAGCTGGGCCACGTGCCGGGCGAGGTCACCCATGCGCTCCAGGGATGCGCTCATCCGAAGGGAGCCAACAATCATCCGGAGATCGCTTGCCACGGGGCCCTGGAGGGCCAGGATGTCGATCGCCCGTTCGTCGAGGCCGTTCTGCAGGAAATCGATCCGGGCGTCGGCGGCAATGACATCCTGGGCGAGATCTACGTCGGCACCTTCGAATGCGGTGGTCGCGTTCTGGATCGCCTCAGTGACCAGTTTTGAGATCTCGATGAGGTCCTCACCGACCTGGATGAGCTCCTCCTGAAAAACCTTGCGCACGGTGGCGTCCTCTCCTTGGAAATCTCCTCCGCACCCTTCTGGCGGCGCGAAAATCATCACAGCTAACTACGGTCCAACTAGTAAGGGTGGCAGTGGTCAATGAACGATTGCGCACCTTTAGGTGAACGTTAGCTGAATCGGGGCCGTTTGGTGACCGTTCCATATTTTGCAGTGTTTTGAGCGCATAAGCTAGATCCGTGGATCCAGTGCTCATCGGTGTCATCGCAGGTCTAGTCGGCCTGTCGTGCGGCGTCTTTGGCGTGCTCGCGTTCAGGCTCAGTGAACGGCAGCGAAAGATCGTGGATCTGGACGTCACGGAGCCCCTGCTTCCGGAGGGAGCCGCGGAGGTGCTGTCCGTCGTCGGACGCGCTTTCGTGGTGGTGGACGCGATCGACGGCGTGGTCCGGGCCAGTCCCGCGGCCTACGCATACGGGCTCGTGAGGGGCCACACGGTGGTGCACAAGCAGTTGCTGGACATGACCGCAAAAGTGCGGCGCGACGGCGTGATCCTGGAGAAGACTTTCGAGTTGCCCCGCGGTCCACTGGGCAAGGGAACGATTGTGGTGCAGGTGCGGGCAGCCATGCTCGGATGGGAATATATCGTCCTCCTGGCCGATGACCGTACCGAAATCACCCGGACCGAAGAGATCCGGAACGACTTCGTGGCGAACGTCTCGCACGAACTCAAGACGCCGGTGGGTGCTATCTCCCTGCTGGCTGAGGCGCTTGAGGCAAGCCCGGACGACGAAGAAGCCGTGCGTCGCTTCGCGAAGCGCATGCACAAGGAATCGACACGCCTGGCCGCACTGGTGCAGGACATCATTGAGCTGTCCCGGCTTCAGGGCGCCAACGTGGCACAGCAAGGGCACGCCGTGGATATCAATACGGTGATCGCCGAGTCCGTGGATCGTTCGCAGCTCCCGGCCGAGCTCAAGAACATCAAGATCGTAGTCGGCGGACGCTCGGAAACAATGGTGTTCGGCGACCAGGACCTGTTGGTGACCGCCTTGCGGAACCTGATCGACAACGCCATTCGTTATTCGCCGGAGAACACCCGTGTGGGAGTTGGGGTCCGCGCCAAAGAGGGCGTGGTGGCCATTTCCGTTACAGATCAGGGTGAGGGTCTCAGCCCCGAGGACCAGGAGCGCATCTTCGAACGCTTCTACCGCGTGGATGCGGCGAGGTCCCGGCAGACCGGGGGAACAGGTTTGGGACTGAGTATCGTCAAGCACGTAGTGTCCAACCACGGCGGCGAGGTCACCGTCTGGTCCCAGCCAGGCCAAGGTTCCACTTTCACCATCCGCCTTCCGGAAATGGAAGGCCAGGAGGACGACGACGCCGGGGCGAAGCCCCGAAACGTGATTCAAACGACGGGCGCTGTGCGCGCCCTAGAGCAAGGAGCTGGCGCTTGAGCAGGATTCTGATCGTGGAGGACGAAGAGTCGTTCAGCGACCCCCTGTCCTACCTATTGGGCAAGGAAGGCTTCGATGTCCAGGTTGTGGACAACGGCAGTGACGCCTTGGTGGAGTTCGACCGCAACGGGGCCGATTTGGTGCTGCTGGACTTGCAGCTTCCGGGGACCCCTGGCACTGAGGTTTGCAGGCAACTGCGCCAGCGTTCCAGCGTCCCGGTCATCATGCTGACGGCCAAGGACTCGGAGATCGACAAGGTGGTTGGCCTGGAGCTCGGCGCGGACGACTACGTCACCAAGCCGTACTCCTCCAGGGAACTCGTGGCGCGGGTGCGTGCTGTGCTGCGCCGGCAAGGCGAGCCGGAGGAACTCATCACATCCACCGTGCAGGCCGGTCCGGTGCGTATGGACATCGAGCGGCATGTAGTGAGCGTCAACGGCGAACAGGTATCGCTTCCGCTGAAGGAATTCGAACTCCTTGAGATGCTCCTTCGCAATTCGGGCCGGGTGCTCACCCGCGGACAGTTGATCGACCGCGTCTGGGGTTCCGACTATGTGGGCGACACCAAGACCTTGGACGTCCATGTGAAGCGCTTGCGCAGCAAGATCGAGCCTGACCCCTCGGTTCCCCGCTACCTCGTGACGGTTCGGGGCTTGGGCTACAAGTTCGAGCCGTAGGAAGCCGCGCGGGTAGAGCACCCTGCTAGAGCAACAACGAAAAGGAAGGGCTCCCATCGCGGGAGCCCTTCCTTTTGTCTTTGTGGCGCCGGGCTTGTTGCCGGCCCGAGCGGCGCAGGCCGCTGGCGGGCTAGTGGCCGGTGGCGCTCGGCGTCGGGGTCGCGCTGCTGCTTGAGCCGGTGGAACCGCTGACCGAGGGGCTCGGAGAAGCGGAAGCGGTGGGGAGGTACTTCGCGTATTCCTTCAACGAAGCATCCAGGACCGGGAACTGCACGGTCCGGGAATCGGAGCCGGTCTTGATGGTCACGGAAGCCATGGAACCAGGGGCTCCGCCGCTCGTGCTGAGAACTGCGGCGTCCGTGCTCTCGTTGAGGTAGGTCTGGGACTTGGCCTTGACCGGAATGGTCGCCTGTGACCCGCCGGCGCCACTGATGGTCAGGGTTGCATCGCTTGAGGAGGTGTTGAACACGGCACCAATGACGCGTCCGGGCTTGTTGGCATCCGTGGAGACGATGAGCATGTTGCGCAGCTGAAGCGGACCGAGGTCTTCCCTGACGCCGTCAGACGGAGAATACTGCTCGTTGGTCTGCTGGGGGTTGATATAGCCACAGCCGGTCACGGACAAGAGACCGATGCTGATGGCGGCCGCCGCCATCGCCAGTTTGCCGCGCTGGACACGGTTCATCGCAGTAATGCGCACGACACGTACTCCTCTAAGAGTCATTGGAACACTTTTCAGCCATAGCCTATCGGCAAACTAGCAGGAACAAGGATTCCGATCACCATTGTGGCGGCCCTCCGGAAGGAGTAGGGTCATCCGGAACGCTGTGTCCTATGCACTTTTATGCCCTCCCGTCAAGAGGGTGCCGGAGGGCCGAAAAGGCCATTTTCCGCGTATTTACAGGGCTCGGGACCCCTTTCCGTGCCAATCGTATGCCTTAAGCGTGATAAACTGGTCTGCGGGAAAGGGGAAAGTCCACATGGTTTTTGAGGTCGGCGAGACAGTAGTTTACCCTCACCACGGTGCAGCAAAAATTGAAGAAATCAAGATGCGCACTATCAAGGGCGAAGAGAAAATGTATCTCAAGCTCAAGGTGGCTCAGGGTGATCTGACCATTGAAGTTCCAGCAGAAAACGTAGACCTTGTTGGGGTCCGCGACGTAGTGGGCAAGGAAGGCTTGGAGCACGTATTTGACGTTCTCCGTGCCGAGTTCACTGAAGAGCCCACCAACTGGTCCCGTCGCTACAAGGCAAACCTGGAGAAGCTTGCTTCCGGCGACGTCATCAAGGTTGCAGAGGTCGTCCGCGATCTTTGGCGCCGTGATCACGATCGCGGCCTTTCCGCAGGTGAAAAGCGAATGCTGGCCAAAGCCCGTCAGATTCTGATTTCAGAACTGGCATTGGCTGAGAAGACCGACGAAGAGAAGGCCGCAAGCGTTCTCGACGAAGTTCTGGCTTCCTAACAGAGATTCAAAGATTTGAACCCCGGTGGCAACCTGCCGCCGGGGTTTCCATTTGCCCAAAAGCCTTACTGCTCGTTCCAAAGCCCAAGTAACTCGCAGTAGGTGTCGTTCTGGGCGCTCAAAGCGACACCTAATGCCAGCTAGTTGGGCGGGTGGGCACCACGTAGGCTTGGGCGCATGACTACACCATCCCAGCGCGAGGCCACCGCCGTCGTCGTCGTTGCGGCAGGCTCGGGGGAGCGCCTTGGCTACGGCATGCCCAAGGCGAAAGTTCCGCTGGGCGGCGAAACGATCCTCACCCATGCCCTTCGCGGCGTCGCGGCGGCGGACGTTGCCCGCCAGATCTGCGTGGCCGTCCCCGCAGGGGACCTGGAGCTGCGCGAGCTTTGCGAGGAATTCCGGCAGGAACTGGGCGTTGACGGTCCGCTGATCACAGTGGTCGACGGCGGATCCACCCGTGCCGCTTCGGTCCGCGCCGCCCTTGGGGCGGTCCTTGAGGGAACGCGCGCCGTGCTGGTTCACGACGCCGCGCGTGCGCTGACTCCCGAACGTGTCTTCCATCGCGTTGCCGTGGCGCTCTCGTCGGGCGCCAAGGCGGTTATCCCCGCCATTCCGGTGGTGGATACCGTCAAGATGGTTGCCGAAACTGACGGGGACGACGCCGGAATCGCACCGGAGATCGTCACCGGAACCGCCCCGCGCGAACAACTTCGTGCGGTGCAGACTCCGCAGGGATTCGACTTTGAGACTTTGTTGCGCGCCCACGCAGCGGCCGCGACGTTCGACGATGAGCAGGCGGCGGCAGTCACGGATGACGCCATGCTCGTCGAGCTCCTGGGCGTGCCGGTCCACGCGGTGCGGGGCGCCAGCCAGTCGCTGAAGATCACCACGCCGTTGGATCTCATCATTGCCGAGGGTCTGCTGGAAGGGCCGCTCGGAGTCCGCTGGGTGGAAGGCTGATGGCAGCCTCGCAAAACGCGGCCATGATTCTGCCGCGCACGGGCATCGGGGTGGACGTGCACGCCTACGCACCTGAGAACGATCCGCAGCCGTTATGGCTCGGCGGGCTGTTTTGGGAGGGGGAACGCGGACTGTCAGGGCATTCCGACGGCGATTGCGTCGCCCATGCAGCCGCTGACGCGCTCTTCTCCGCTTGCGGCATTGGTGATCTCGGCACGCATTTTGGCACCGACCGTCCCGAGTTCGCAGGTGCGTCCGGGGTGAAACTCCTGGGGGAGGCGGCCAGGATTGTCCGGGCTGCCGGCTTTGAGATCGGCAACGTGGCAGTGCAGTTCGTTGCCAACAGGCCAAAGTTCGGGCCGCGGCGTGAAGAGTCGCAACGTGTCCTCAGCGCCGCCGCAGGAGCTTCGGTCAGCGTCACTGCGACCACCAGCGATGGCCTCGGTTTCACAGGGCGTGGCGAGGGCATCTCCGCCGTCGCCACTGCACTCGTCTACGCCGTGCCGGCAGCGCCCCAAAGCGAAAGCGACTAAACAGCGATAGATGGTGTGCAACGAAGCCAGATGGTGCGCATCCGCTAATCTGGAGCGGTGACCCTGCGCTTTTACGACACTGCATCCGCCGAAGTCCGCGACTTCGTTCCCCTTGAAGCCGGCAAGGCCAGCGTCTACTACTGCGGTGCCACGGTGCAGGGGATGCCGCACGTGGGGCATGTCCGCTCGGCGATCGCCTTCGACCAGTTGACCCGTTGGCTTGAATACCGAGGCCTGCGTGTCACCGTTGTCCGCAACGTCACTGACATCGACGACAAGATCCTCGCCAAGTCGGCGCAGTCGTTCGGCCCGGATTGGGCAGAGGAACCCACAGCCAAGGCCGAGGAAGAATGGTGGGCCCTGGCCTACCGCTACGAACAGGAATTCGAGCAGGCCTACGACGTCCTCGGAGTTTCCCGCCCCACCTACGAACCTCGTGCCACCGGCCACATCCCGGAGATGCACGCCCTCATTCAAAGGCTCATCGACCGAGGCCACGCTTACCCTGCGCTGGACGACTCCGGCGACGTCTATTTCGACGTCCGCTCCTGGAGCAAGTACGGCTCGCTGACCCGCCAGAACATCGACGACATGCAGGGAGCCGCCGACGTCGAGCCTCAATTCAGCAACAGGAAGCGCGACCCGCGCGACTTTGCCCTGTGGAAGGGCTACAAAGACGGGGAGCCGACGACGGCGAGCTGGGTTTCGCCGTGGGGAACCGGCCGGCCGGGTTGGCATCTTGAATGCTCAGCTATGGCCACGAAGTACTTGGGCCAGCAGTTCGACATCCACGGCGGCGGATTGGACCTCCGCTTTCCGCACCACGAGAACGAGATGGCACAATCGCAGGCTGCGGGTGACGCGTTTGCCAACTTCTGGCTGCACAACGGCATGGTCACCTTTGAGGGCGAAAAGATGTCCAAGTCGGTGGGCAATACGGTGAGCCCCGAAGAAATGCTCGAGCTCGCAAGTCCGCGCGTTGTCCGGTACTACCTTGGCCAGGCGCAGTACCGCTCCATCCTGGACTACCGGCCAACCTCGCTTCAGGAGGCCGCGGCTGCCGTGGAGCGCATCTATGGTTTTGTCGCGAAGGCTTCCAAGAAGTTCGGCGGCGACTTCGCCGCGCACCCTGAGTCCAGCCCTGTGCCCGATGCCTTTGCTGCTGCCATGGATGACGATCTCAACGTCCCGCAGGCCCTCGGCGCCCTGCACGAGACTGTCCGGGCCGGGAACACCGCTTTGGCGTCCGGGGACGACGCCGGGGCCGAGCAGGCGCTCCAGGCCGTGATGGCGATGACCACCGTGCTTGGGCTGAACGACCTCCGCGGCGAAGTCCAGGAGAACTCCGAGACTGCCCAGGCCCTTGAGGTCCTCGTGGAAGCCCAGCTGCAGGCGCGCGCCGAGGCGCGGGCCAACAAGGATTGGGCGGCTTCCGACGCGATCCGCGACACTCTCGCGGCAGCCGGCATCGCCGTCGAGGATGGCGCCGATGGCGCCAGTTGGAGCCTGAAACGGGACTGACATTCCGCCGTCGTCCCGATTTAAGTTGATTCAGTAGACTTGATTGCAGACGTACTCAACACAATCAAGGGTGGAATTCATGGCCAACAACGGTCGCCGGGCTGTCAAGAACAAGAAGGGCCCCACCACTGGAACCGGTGGCCACGGTCGAAAGGCCTTGGAAGGCCGGGGTCCAACCCCCAAGGCTGAGGACCGCGAGTACCACAAGGCGTACAAGAGCAAACAGCTTGCCGAGCGATCCGCGGCCAAGCGCGCGGCCGGGGGCGCCAGCCGCTCCAACCCGGGCGCCCGCTCAGGCCCGAAGGGCCGCGCTACCGAGGAAGTAGTCACCGGGCGCAACTCCGTGGTGGAGGCGCTGCGCGCCGGAATCCCCGCGAAGGCGCTGCACGTTGCCATTCGGATCGAGATGGACGACCGCGTCAAGGAGTCCCTCAAGCTCGCTGCCGAACGTGGCATCCCGCTGCTGGAAACCGGTAAGCCCGAGCTGGACCGCATGACCGAAGACGCCGTCCACCAGGGCCTCGTACTGCAGATCCCGCCATACGAATACCAGGACGCCTACGACCTCGCCGAAGAGACGGTCACCAAATGGAAGAAGGGGTACATCCCCAACGCGCCCCTCTTCGTTGCGCTCGACGGCATCACCGATCCCCGCAACCTGGGCGCCATCATCCGCTCCGTTTCCGCCTTCAGCGGCCACGGCGTGATTGTCCCGGAGCGCCGCTCAGTCGGCGTCACCGCTTCGGCTTGGAAGACCAGCGCAGGCGCGGCGGTCCGCGTCCCCGTGGCCCGGGCGGCCAACCTGAACAACGCGCTCAAGCAGTTCAAGCAGATGGGCATCTTCGTGCTGGGCCTGGATGGCGACGGCGACGTCTCGCTGCCGGATCTCGCGCTGGCCACCGATCCCGTGTGCATTGTTGTCGGTTCCGAGGGCAAGGGCCTCAGCCGCCTGGTCCGCGAAAACTGCGACCAGATCATCTCCATCCCGATCGACTCCGCCATGGAATCGCTCAACGCCTCCATGGCCGTGGGCATCTCCCTGTACGAAATCTCAAGGCAGCGCGCCACCAAGTAGCTGGTTGGGTGGCGGCACAGCCGCCGGCCGCGCCGCCAACGCTCGCTCACTTATAGCGCCAAATACAGCAACGCTCGCTCACTTCTTTTGGTGAGCGAGCGTTGCTGTTCCCTTTAGAAGTCCCTTTAGAAGTCGCGGCGGTTCGCCAGGACCGGGAGCTTGACCCGCGCGTCCTCGACGACGGCGGCATCCAGCTCCGCGAACAAGAGGCCGGGTTCGGCGTCGAGCTCTTCCAGCACGTTTCCCAAGGGGGACACGACGACGGAGTGCCCCACTCCGGTGGGCGCCGCACCCTTGGGTTCACGGCCCTGGGTCACGGGGTCGCCCTGGCCGCAAGCAAGCACGAAGGTCGTGGTGTCGATCGCCCGGGCACGCGCGAGCAGCTTCCACTGTTCCGCCTTCCCCGGCCCGGCTCCCCAGGAAGCCGACACGATATTCACGGCGGCTCCGCGGTCGGCATTGGCGGTGAAGAGGGCCGGGAAACGGATGTCGTAGCACGTGGTCAGGCCAAAGGTGAGGCCTCCGGCGTCGAACGTCACTGGATCCGTGCCGGCGTCGACGGTGTCCGATTCCGCAAAGCCGAAGGCGTCGAAGAGGTGGATCTTGTCGTAGCTGGTGTCCACTCCGGGCCCGGTGGCGATCAGGGTGTTCCGGACCTTGCCGTTGCTGCTGCCGTCGGAGGCCAGCCCGGGAGTGAACATTCCGGCCACGATCACGATCCCAAGATCCTGGGCGATCTTCCGCACCTGGCTGGCCCATGGCCCGTCGAGGGGCTCGGCGATGTCGAGCAGGGAATTCCCGAACGCCCGCATGGTCGCTTCAGGGAATACCACGAGTTCGGCGCCGCCCTCCTTGGCCCGGCGGGCGTAGTCTTCCAACAGGATCAGGTTGTCTGCTAGCTCGCGGCCGCTGATGAGTTGAGCAAGAGCGATTCGCACAATTACCTCCACATTGGTGTATAGCCAAAGTATGCAACGAGCGCGCTGAGGATACGAACTCATGCGCGCGGGCGGGCGTATTCGGCGCAACCGACACAATCCGCTCAAACCACCGGTTTCACGAAAATCGCAACGAGCCGGGTGATTCGACGTTTCAGCAGGTGAGCGGCTTGTTTGCGTTCGCAGGGGCCGCCGGCTTGGTTCCGACCGCCGGGCGTGGGCACTGTCATATGGGCCGCGGGCAGGGGAGAATTGGCGTCGGAGACTAAACTCTCAACTAATGGTTATGCCGATTTTTGACACAGCATCTACAGTGGACGCCTCGCGGCCGTCGCCGCTCGGGCTGAGTGTTCCGCTGCCTGGGAAGTCCGACCGCGACACCCCCTCGCCGGACCGGGTCAACGTCGCCGTGTGGGCCCCCGGACTCACACGAGTCGAAATCGCCTACAAAGCCCCCGGCGACTCCTGGAAAGTCCACACGCTGCCCAACCTTGAGGACGGCGTGCACCACGGGATCGTGGACGGGCTGCCGCCAGGCACCCGGTACGGCTTCCGCGCAGCAGCCCACGACGACGCGATTCCATTGTCGGTTCCTGCTCCGGACTTTGACGCCGACGACGCCGAGCAGCTGTTGCTGGATCCCTACGGTCAGGCGGTGCACCAGCGCCGAGAGCTGCTGACCTCCGTGCGGATGGAATCGGCTTTCGATTGGGGCGACGATCGCCCGCTTCGCACGCCGTGGCGGGACACCATTGTCTACGAGGCGCACGTCCGCGGCCAAAGCATGCTGCACCCGGACATCCCCGAGCACCTCCGCGGCACCTACGCGGGCATGGCACACCCCGCCATGATCGAGCACTTCCACTCATTAGGGGTGACGGCCGTTCAATTGCTGCCCATCCACTTCCACATGGACGAGCAGCACCTGCAGTACTTGGGCCTGACCAATTACTGGGGATACAACACCGCCGCGTTCTTTGCGCCACACGCCGACTACGCCACGCAAGCCGCCCAGCAGGCGGGCCCCCACGCCGTCCAGGACGAATTCAAGGGCATGGTGAAGCTCCTGCATGCAGCGGGGATCGAAGTGATCCTCGACGTTGTCTACAACCACACGGCGGAAGGCGGGCCCGACGGCGATACCTCTAGTTTCAGGGGCCTGGGCGAGCGGCAGTACTACCGCCACGATGCCCACGGGCGTTACCTTGATACGACCGGCTGCGGAAACACCCTTAACTTCGCCGAACCCAGGGTGGTGGACCTGGCCATTGATTCGCTGCGGCATTGGGCGGACGAATTCCATATAGACGGCTTCCGTTTCGACCTTGCCGTGACGATGTGCCGCAATGCGGGCAATGAATTCGACCCTGAGCACCCATTCTTGAAAAGGATCGCCCAGGACCCGGTGCTTTCCAAGACCAAGCTCATTTCCGAACCATGGGATGTGGGCTATGGCGGCTGGCAGACCGGGCGGTTCCCCGAGGGATGGGTGGACTGGAATGATCATTTCCGCGACGGCGTGCGCCGTTTTTGGCTCTCAGAGCGGGCCGCTGCCGACGGCGGGATGTCCGGAAGCACCATGGGAGATCTCGCCGACGCCTTGACGGGCTCGGCCCGGGTCTTTGAACCTTCAGGACGCTCCAGGCTCGCCTCGCTCAACTTCGTCACGGCCCACGACGGCTTCACCCTTGCCGACTTGGTGTCCTACGACCGTAAGCACAACGAGGCCAACGGCGAGCAAAACCGCGACGGGCAGACCAACAGCCTCAGCTACAACCACGGATTCGAAGGCCGCACGGAAAATGAGACAATTCTCGCTGCCCGTGCCCTTTCGAAGCGGAACCTCATGACCACGTTGATGATCTCCATTGGCGTACCCATGATCACCGCTGGCGACGAGCTCGGACGCACACAGCAGGGAAACAACAACGCCTATTGCCAGGACAACCCCCTGACGTGGATCGACTGGACCCAGACACCCGAATCGCATGACATGCTGCGGAGCACCAAACGGGTGATACGGCTCCGGAAAGAGTTCCTGCAAGCCCAGGACGCCTGCTTCCCGGACAGCGGGACGGGCCTGGATTGGTTTGATGAAAAAGGCCAGCCCATGACGGCGGCCCGTTGGCACGATCCCTCCCTGCGGATTGTGCAGCTCTTGGTGAGCTCTGAGGGCGGCGGTTACCGCGGCTTGATCGTGATCAACGGCAACAAGGATGACAAGAAGGTCGTCCTGCCCAAACTGCTCGCCGAATCGGGAACGGGGAGCCGGATGTTCGAGCTACGCCTGACGACGTCCGAGCTCAATGACCGCAGGCAAGGAGCGCTGGTCGCGGCAGGCGAGCGGGAAGTCGTCCAAGGCAACACCATCAACGTCTACCGCACCTAGGGACACCGCGAAGAGCTATCAGCCACGCCGTCAACGAGGTCTTCCCGCAGTAGCGCGACTGGCTGGGCGGGCGATGCCCGCCTAGCCAGCTTGTCACTACGCGTTGACGATCAGCCCCAGTTCGGCCTTCGAGGCCAGGGAGGGGTGCTTCGGGAAGACCCGGACGGTGTAGCCGAAGGATCCGGAGCGGTTGATCAGGATG
>NZ_JBIYDB010000068.1:0-12998 GCF_044908325.1 Arthrobacter sp. GAS37 | reverse complement strand
ACCACAACCCCCCCGGCCCCCACCCCACTTCGGGGGGCCGTTTTTCTGCCCCGCGTCCTGCCCTTTGCGCGGCGCGTCACGTCCGTCCGTCCCGGGATCGTCTTCGCTCGGATGTCCGATTCTGCTCAATCATTCGAATGGAAAAATGCCGGGGCCGCGGAATCACGGGACCGGCAACTTCGGCGAAGAGAATGATCCAGCAGAATCCGACGGAGTCCAGAGATCGTCGAACCCCCGTCGACCTGGATCTGGCCTCGGACCTCCCCGGTCACCGGGATCCGCGGGGCAGCGTTCCATCACCAGGGCGGCTGGCCCCGCAGCCCAGACACCGGTAGCGCTGCTCACCCACGGCCGTCGTTCCGTTCCATCTCCCAAGCACCCCAGCCACCCTAAGCTTCCAAAGCTGGCTATCCCCGAATTCACCGCCAACACTGGGAAGCAACCCCCTCCCATGCACACGTGTTGTCCCACAACCCGGGGCAGGCGGCCACGCGCCGTCGTCGTGCTTCCGGATCGACGCACCGGCGGTTACGGCGTAATCCCCGGCCGGGTGGCACTATTGGGTATGCCCTTCATGCGCGTTCCCAGGCTCAAGAGGGCGTCTGCCCGAACGGGACGCGATGCGAACCAGCTAGCATCTGCCTCAACCGGATGGTGGCTCCTGGTTGTCGTATTCATCGAGGCTGCGGTCGCCTTGTCTATCCGCCTGCCACTGGCTTTCGGATTTCCACCCTGGGTCGGCATCGATGGATCAACCGGATTCCCCGCTCTTCTCGCGCTGCTGATGGTGCCGCTGGTGGTGTTGGCGGCGTGGCGCCTCATGCGGCAGCAGCAGCGGGAGCGAAGCCAGGCGTTCCGGACGTCGCGCTTGATGGACACCGTGCTGCATACAAGCTTGGACTGGCTGTGGGCCACGGGGCCCGATGGACGATTTACGTTCTGCAGCCCGGCTTGCAAGGACATCACAGGGTACGAACCTTCCGAACTGCTGGGACGGCACATCACTCGGATCATCGACCCCGGGGATCTGGCGGACGCGCGGGTGGACTGGAAAGCCAGGGAAAGCGGTGACTCCTCGTGGTCACGGGTGGTCACCGTGTGCCGCCACCGGGACGGCAGCCGCGTCTTGATTGATGTAGCCGGAAGGCCAATGCGCGACAGGGAAGGCAGGGACCGCGGTTTCGAGGGCACCTGCCGTGTCTTGAATCCAGAGACAGCACGTTCGCATGCAGAAGTCACCGCCCGCGTCCAGGAAGTGCTCTCTGACGGTTCACTCATTACAGCATTCCAGCCGATCCGGCGCCTGGGGACGGGCTGCGTCATTGGAGCGGAAGCCTTGACAAGGTTCAACGGTTTGCAGGGGTCGTCCCCGGAGGTGCGGTTCATGGAAGCCGCCTCGATCGGCCTTGATATCGAGCTTGAACTCCTTGCGCTCCGGACCGCACTGACCACCGCTGCCGGGCTCCCGCCGGAACTGTACATCGCGGCAAATCTCTCACCCCGAGCATGCCTTGACCCCCGGTTGGCAGCTGCGATTGAGGAATCGGCCATCCCTCCCCGACGCATCGTGCTTGAGGTCACCGAACGCCACGAGGTCGCCAACTACGAACCGCTCGCGGAAGCACTGGCACCGTTGCGGCGTGCCGGAATGAGAATCGCGGTCGACGACGCCGGTGCCGGCTTTGCTTCCATGCGCCACATCCTGCAGCTCAAGCCGGACCTCATCAAGCTCGATCGCGAGATCATCGCCGGCATCGACACAGATCCGGCACAGCGGGCACTGGGAGCTGCGATGGTCGGTTTTTCCTCCGAAATCGGTGCTGCCCTGGTGGCCGAAGGGATCGAGACCGAGGCCGAGCTGGCTGCGGTCACCAAGCTCGGGATGACCGCAGCCCAGGGCTACCTGCTCGGCCGCCCCTCGCTCAGGCCGGAGGACTGGGCGAGCTGGGGGTAGTGTCGGCCGGTCCACGGCGTATACCCCCTGGGGGTACTTGATTTAATACCCCCAGGGGGTATACCTTTGCAGCATGAGCACGATCGATGTGAACCCCACAGATTTGAACCCGGTTGACTTGAACGTTGGCCAACACGGCTACTCTCCGAACAAGGACGCATACTTGCGGCGCCTCAAGCGGATCGAGGGCCAAGTACGCGGTATTGCGCGCATGGTGGAAGAGGACAAATACTGCATCGACATCCTCACGCAAGTCTCGGCAGTCACGAAGGCGCTGCATGCCGTGAGCCTCGGGCTCGTGGAGGAACACATCGGGCACTGCGTCGTCGGAGCTGCCTCCGAGTCCGATCCCGTCGTGCGCGCTGAGCAAATCGACATCAAAGTCAAGGAGGCTGCCGATGCCATCGGGCGCCTGCTGCGGTAACCCCGCAAGCACTCACCACACGCTTCAACTCACCACCAAGGAGCACGCCATGGGCCACACCGCCACCATCCAGACGAACGTCAGCGTTTCCGGCATGACCTGCGGGCACTGCGTTTCAGCAGTCAGCGAGGAAATCGAGTCCTTGGCGGGAGTGGAGAATGTCGAGATCGATCTGAATGCCGGCGGAATCTCCACCGTCACCATCACCTCCACCCAGGAATTGTCGCCGTCCGAAATCGGCGAAGCCGTCGCCGAAGCCGGCTACCTGGTAGTCGCCAACGAGGCCTAGGGGCCAATGTGAGCAATCACGACATCCTTCACCAAACGGGCACGCGCATCATCGAACTCGACATCGAGGGCATGACGTGCGCATCATGCGTGGCGCGCGTAGAGCGGAAACTGGGCAAGCTCGACGGCGTGGAGGCTTCAGTCAACCTCCCCCTCGAATCAGCCCAGGTAACAGTCCCGGATAATGTCACGGACCAACAAATCCTGGACACAGTGAACGCAACGGGCTACAAAGCCTGGATCCGCGAATCCAGGCCCGGCCCTACATCCCAGACCCATGAGCACGCCCACGATCGCGAAACCGATATGCTCGGCGCGCTCGCTCCTCCGTCGCTTAGACGGGCGCTGCCGCATACCGGCCCCGCGATCGAGTCCGGCACCGAAAGCAGTGCCGGTGACCACAGCGGACCTGAACATAACCACAGCGATAGCGACCACAACGAGTGGCTCCATGACCACAGTGGCGACGCGGGGGGCATGCGGCAGCGTGCGTCTAAGGGAGGAACGACCGAGCACGCAGAGCATGTGGCCCGTGGCGCCACGGCAGGCGACCACGGGGCGCACCCGCCGGGAGCCCACGCCGACCACATGCACCACGGTCCTGCGTCCCGCCAGCTAAGGCCAAGACTCATCGCTGCTGCCATACTGACGGTCCCGGTCTTCGCCATCTCGATGATTCCGGCTCTGCAATTCCCCCAGTGGGGTTGGGTCGCCGCGTTGCTGGCCCTTCCTGTTGTGACGTGGGCTGCCTGGCCCTTCCACCGGGCCGCCGCCATCAACGCGCGCCATTTCGCCTCGACCATGGACACGCTGGTCTCCATTGGTGTCCTGGCCGCGTACCTCTACTCTGCGTGGCAGCTCTTTGCCAACCCCATGATGACTGAACACCCCGGCATGGAGACCATGGGAGGCGTGAGCGGCGGGCTGTACTTCGAAGTTGCGGCCGTGGTCACCACGTTCCTGCTTCTGGGCCGCTATCTCGAGGCCAACGCCAAAGCGAAGGCCGGCGATGCTCTCAAGGCCCTGCTGAATCTTGGAGCCAAGGACGCAACGGTGGTGCGCGACGGCGTCGAGCACAAGATCCCGGCCGAGCAACTCGTGGCGGGGGACGTCTTCGTGGTTCGACCGGGAGAGAAGATCGCCACTGACGGCCTGGTGACGAGCGGTTCATCTGCTGTGGATGCCTCATTGGTCACCGGTGAATCCGTGCCGGTGGAGGTCGGACCGGGAAGCCAGGTCACGGGCGCCACCATCAATACTTCGGGCCGCCTGCTGGTCCGCGCGACCCGCGTCGGTTCTGAAACTACGCTGGCGCAAATGGGGCGTTTGGTCAGCCAGGCGCAGACGGGCAAAGCCCCGATTGCACGGCTCGCTGATCGCATCAGCGCCGTCTTCGTTCCGGTCGTACTGGTCATCGCCGTCGTTACCTTCGTACTCTGGCTCGCCCTGAGCGGGGACCTCAATGCCTCGTTCACGGCTGCCGTGGCGGTGCTCGTGATTGCCTGCCCGTGTGCGCTTGGGCTCGCGACTCCCGTTGGCCTCTTGACCGGGACCGGTCGGGGCGCGCAGCTCGGCATCCTCATCAAGGGCCCCCAGGTGCTTGAAGATACGCGCACGGTGGACGCCATCCTGCTGGACAAGACCGGAACCGTCACCAGCGGCAAGCTCGCCGTTGTACACACCTTGGCTTTGAACGGCCACTCCCCCGCCGACGTCCTGTCCCTCGCCGGCGCCGTCGAGGCTGCGTCGGAGCACCCCATCGCCCACGCCATTGCCGCTGCCGCCAAGTCCGCAATGCCCGACGCCGGCCCGCTCCCCGCTGTGAAGGACTTCAGTTCCGCCCCGGGCGGCGGAGTCCGGGGGATGGTTGCGCTGAACGGAGCCGGAAACGGAGCTGAGCGAACGGTCGTGGCCGGCAGGACTGGCTGGTTGGAACACAACGGGATCTTCCCTGACGACGCACAACGCCAGGCACTGGCCACTGAGGAAGCTGGTGGCGCTACTGCCATCTGGGTTGCCGTGGACGGGAATCCCGCTGGAATAGTCACGCTAAGGGACACCGTCAAACCCGGTTCGGCTGCAGCCATCGCGAAGCTCAAGGAACTCGGGATTCGCCCTCTGCTGCTGACCGGAGACAACGCCGCCGTCGCCGCCCAAGTGGCCGCCGCCGTCGGGATCGCCCCGGAAGATGTATTCGCGGGGGTCCTGCCGGAAGGCAAAGTGGACGCGGTGCGGAAGCTTCAGTCCCGGGGTTCCACTGTGGCCATGGCCGGGGACGGGGTCAACGACGCCGCAGCACTGGCGCAAGCCGACCTTGGCATAGCCATGGGATCGGGCACGGATGTGGCCATCGAGGCCTCGGATCTGACCGTGATGGGCAGCGACCTCGGCCAGCTGGTGCAAGCCATCGAGCTGTCCCGGAAGACGCTCTCCACCATCAAGACAAACCTGTTCTGGGCCTTCTTCTACAACGCCATCGGCATCCCCGTGGCAGCCCTTGGTTTGCTCAACCCGATGATCGCCGGTGCGGCCATGGCTGCGAGCTCGGTCCTGGTGGTCGCGAATTCGCTGCGGTTGCGCTCGTTTGCAAAGTAGTCCCCACCGCCACCCAACTAGCTAGCAGTTGTTGTCGTTATCCGGCGTGAGAACGGCAACAACTGCCAGTCAGTTTGCGGAGGCTAGGCCGTTCCGAAACGAACGGCCGCCCGGGTCCTGGCTTTGGCCGCCTCCTCGTCGCGGTTGCGCGCTGGCGCATGGGTCACGAGGGAATCGAGCAGATGCTGGGTGATATGCGCGATCTCATGGACAGCCTCGGCGAAGGCCTCCTCGTTTACCTTGGACGGCTTGGTGGTGCCACTGATCTTTCGTACGTATTGCAGGGCTGCGGCTTCCACCTCCGCCGAGGTGGCTCGTGGCTCGAAGTTGTGGAGGGTGTGAATGTTCCGGCACATATCAACATGCTAGGCCCCGGCCCCCCATTAAGGGTCGGGTTTAGAGGACCCTCTCGGAAGGAACCGGCTCGACGTCGTTCGCGTGGTCAAGCTCCAGGGCAGCATGGTCTTTACCGGGCTCCAGGGCATCACGCTTGTCGGCGCGCAGCTCGTCGATTCGCACCAAGACCACTCCGCACACGATGAGTGCCCCGCCCACGAGCTGGATGGCTCCGGGCAATTCGGCCAGCAACAGCCAGGCCCACACTACGGCGAACAACACTTCCGTGAGCGAGACAAAGGATGCCACCTTGGAACCGAGGCTTCGTGCTGCCATGATCCCCGTGACGTAGGACAGCACGGTGGACAGGATGACGAGGCCGGCGATCGAGACCCACCACGGCGTGGTCCACGGCCCGAGCTGTGTGTCCGCGGTGGCGAAGGTCATGGACACCAGGCCGGTTCCGCCGGCAATCCAGATGAGGACTGAACCAGCCATGAGACCGCCGGAAGCCAGCACTATGGGCGGCAGCGTCTCGTTCTGTTTGGCTGTGATGAAGAAGTAGATGACCAGGCAGACGGCCGCGGCCATGCCCCACAGGACCCCGACGAAGTCCACCTTCACGGAGCCGGTGAGATCAAGCACCAGGACGAGTCCGCCGAGGGAAAGCAGCGTTCCGATGGCGGTGAGGGCCCGGGGTCGGCGTCGACTCGCGGCCCACAGCCACAGGACGATCATGGTTGGCGCGAGGTATTCGAGCAGGAGCGCGACCCCCACGGACAGCCTTGACACCGCATTGAAGTAGAAAAGCTGGCATGCTGCAACGCCAATCACACCGAATAGCAGGATGGTGAGCCAGTTGTCCTTGAGCTGGTGCCAACGGCCCCGGAGAGCGACGACGGCCGGAATCACCAAGATAAGTGCAGCACCGCTCAACCGGATGGCAACTGCCGCGCCGGGGGTCCACCCGGTCTCCAGGAGGGACTTGGCGAACGAGCCGGACAAGCCGAAGACCGCTGAGGAAAAGAGCGCGAGCCCCAAGCCCGACGCCATGAAGCCCGCAGCACCAGCCCGGTTTGTTGCAGCTGACACAGCAGCCTCCTGTCAGGAGTAAAATGGGTTACGCTGCTGACACTACTCCCGAGAGATGTAAGGAGTCAAAGTGCTTTTTGCACCTGACACTGAAGTGGCGCTTCGAAGCGTGGTCAATTTGATCAATACGGCCGCCAACGGCACCGAATCCCTCACGAGTGTCGCCGAGCTCCACGCCTTCCTCGACGCGGAAGAATTCACGGGGACGAGGGAGGGAACCGAGGCCGAATTGGCCAGCGTGAAGCGACTGCGGAGCCAGCTGGCTTCCCTGTGGACATCCGACGAGGACGCGGCCGCAGAGGCCGTCAACCAGCTCCTCACCGACGCACGCGCACTCCCCCAATTGGTCAAGCACGATCATTGGGATTGGCACTTGCACGCCACTACCCCTGAAGCGCCCCTCGCGGAACGCATGGGCACGGAAGCCGCCATGGCACTCGTGGACGTCATCCGCAGCAAGGAAATGGATCGCCTGCGGCTATGCGCGGCGGACGATTGCGACGCCGTCGTGTTGGACCTGAGCCGCAACCGTTCCAAGCTCTATTGCGATACCGGCAACTGCGCCAACCGAACGCACGTCGCTGCCTACCGGGCCCGGAAAGCCTCAGGTACGGAGTGAGCCGGGCGAGGGTGTCACGCCGTGCAACTTTTCAGGGCGCACGACGGCGGCCTGCCGCGAGTTTCCGGGGTTGCTGCGCTGACCAGCCGGAAAAAAGTTGCGTGGCGTGACACGAAAAAAGACTAAGACGGCCTAGTCGGCGTCGGGCGTTTCCGTTTCGCTGCCCGCATGGGGGGCCGCAGAACCGTGACCCTGGCCCGGCTTCCTGGAGCTCAGGTTGACGCCTGAGCCCTTGCCGAGGTGTTCGGCGTTTTCCTTGTGGCTCATGGAAAGCATCGCAGCGAGGACGAGGCTCACAATGAAGGCGATGCCGGCACCGGTAAACGCGAGGTCAAAGCGCGGAGTGCGGGCGCTGCCGCCGGACGCGAAGATCAGCACGGCGAAGAAGATCACGACGCCCCAAAACGCGGAGAACATCAGCGGTCCCTTCACCGAGGTCCGCATCTTGCGCGGCTCTCTTGGTTTCTGGTCAGCCAAGGTCGTTCCTCCAATGTGGGTGCTGGCGCCGTGCGCGCCTTGAGAGTTCTACGCAGGGTAGAACGTACGACTACTAGTTTACGGCCTCGGCGGAGGGGGTTCGCCCATCGTGCCGCAGGCTCAGCCCGGACAGCATCCACAAGACTCCCGAGATGATGGCGCCGCCGCCGGCAACACCGAGAAGCGCGTGCGCTCCAAGGCCGATGAAGAACGGCAAGGCAACGGCGGTGCCGATGCCCACCACACCGGAAATGATCCAGTCTCGGGCGAGCACGTGCCGTCTGCGCTGCCGGAATCCCTGGACCAGTTCAAACGCCCCGAGCACCAGCAATCCTACGAGCGCGGAAACGGCGGCACCTGTGTCGGACTGCGTAATCAAGGCGCCCACTCCTGCCAGGCCAACGACGGCGGCCGCGGCCGCCGGAACACTCGCAGCCAGGAACGCGGCGCCCGCGGTTGCGAGCAGGTAGAGCCCGGTGGCCCAGGCCAGAACGTGAACGGATGGCGAGCCCCAGAAGACGGTCACGGCTCCAAACACCAGCGCAGCACCGGCGCGGAGAAGTACGGGCTTCCAGAGACCGGCTGCTGTAGGCGTGGATGAAGTCGCTGAAGAGGTGGGGAGAGTCACCAGTCCAGTTTAGTGCGAACCGAGGACCATCCATTTGTCAGAGCGGGCCCGCAGCCCCAGAGTGACCCCGCGCGCCATCATGTACCCCAGCCCGAACGCGACCCAGAGCCACACGAGCCCCGCCGCGCCGTCGGGCCTGGTCAAGTGGACTGCCGCCAAAAGCGGCAGATATACCGCGAGGTTCACGACGCCGGCAATCGCCAGGTAGCGGGCATCGCCCGCGCCGATCAGGACCCCGTCAAGAACGAAGACGTAACCCGCGAGCGGCTGCCCGACGGCGAGCACCCACAGTGCCGCTGTGAGCGCGGACTGAACGCCGGCGTCGGAGGTAAAGAGGATGCCTGCCCACGGAGCGGCCACTGCCAGGAGCACGCCGGTCACCACACCGAAGCCCACGCCCCAGCGGATCATCGTGCGGGTGAGTTCGCGCGCCCTCGCCGGATGGGAAGCTCCGAGTTCCTTGCCGATGAGGGCCTGCGCAGCAATCGCCAAAGCGTCCAGGGCGAAGGCGAGGAAGGAGAAAATGGTCATCGCGAGCTGGTGCGCGGCGAGGTTCACGGACCCTTGGGAAGTGACCACCAGGACCGTGGCCAGGATCGCCAAACGCAGGCTGAGGGTGCGGAGCATGAGCCATGACCCCACGGTGGTCATTGCTCGGATTCCACGCCAGTCCGGGCGCAGCGAAACGCCGTGGCGGCGGGCATTCCGTCCCACCATCACCAGATACACGGCAGCCATGGCCCATTGAGCAATGCTAGTGCCGATTGCTGACCCCGCCACGGACAAGTGCAGCCCGTAGACCAGGACCACGTTGAGGCCAATGTTCACGGCGAACCCTGCCGTTGCGACCACCAAGGGGGTGCGGGTGTCCTGCAGTCCGCGCAAGACGCCGGTGCCAGCGAAGATCAGCAGCATGGCGACGAGTCCCGGCATGGACCAGCGCAGATAGTCGACGGCGTATGCCCGCACCTCGCCGCTGGCTCCAAACAACCCGACCAGCGGCTCAGCAGCGAAGAAGCCAGCCACCGCGAGGACTGTGCCCAGCAGCAAGGCCAGCCAGACGCCGTCGCGCCCTGCGGCCAGCGCTTTGGCGAGCTTCCCGTCCCCGATGGCCCGTGCCACAGCGGGAGTTGTCGAATATGCCAGAAACACCATAAGTCCGACGGCGGTGTACAGCAGGGTGGAGGCCAGCCCCACGCCCGCGAGCTGGGGGACGCCAAGGTGGCCCACAATGGCGGAGTCGGCCAAAAGGAAGAGGGGTTCGGCGATGAGCGCCCCAAAGGCCGGGACAGCCAGGCGCAGGATCTCGCGGGCAGTGGAGGGCGCGGTGGGACGGATCACTGTTTGAGGCACTTTCCCAGCCTAGCGGGGCACCGGCATGTAGCTTGGTGAGGTGTCACTCGAGCATCCCATCACCGTTTCCGTCGCCCGCACCATCATTCCCGGTTACACCCGCCAAGCCAACGCATGGGCCCACGCGGGCCAGGAACTTGCCCGGGAATGGCCCGGCTATTTGGGTTCAGGGTGGGTGCGCACGGCGGCCGATTCCGATGAATGGCACATGCTTTACCGCTTCGCGGACGCTGAAACCCTGCAGGCTTGGGAGGAATCCGAAGAGCGCCGATGGTGGATCGAAAGCGCCACCGAGCTCATGGAGGTCACACGTGTGGAGCGCCGATCCGGCATCGAAGGATGGTTCTCGCAACCCGGCGACGTGAACCTCGTGGTCCCGGAGACGGTGGTGCCGCCACGATGGAAGCAGGCCGTCAGCATCTTTCTGCCGTTCTTTCCCTTGAGCTTGCTGGCCAATTTCCTGCTGCACCCTCTGGTCCTGGGCTGGCCGCTGGTCTTCCAGGTTCTGTTAAACATCTGCATCCTGACGCCGCTCATGGTCTACATTTTCCTGCCCGTTACCACCCGGCTCCTGAAACCCTGGCTGGAAGCAAAGCGGAAGGGCCAGTAGCCTCAGCCGGGACTGCGGAGGCGGTCTCGCCGCGTCACGTTTGTTTGACACTTCAAGCAAAGTCCGAAAGTCTTGAGTTGAAGCTTCAATGAATTGGGCCTTGCCCCTGGGAGCTTCACAACCGCCAACCGCTACCCGAAAACGGTGCAATTACATGAACCAGTCCACCCTGACCAACACAGCCCTTACCGTCCTGCGCGTCATTGTCGGCTTCATCTTCGCCGCGCATGGCTGGCAGAAATTCACCGAGTTCACCATCGCCGGCACACAGGCCGCCTTCGGCAAGATGGGCGTACCCGCCGCCGACGTCGTGGCCCCGATCGTGTCAACCATCGAACTTGTCGGAGGCATTGCCCTCATCGCGGGCGTGCTTACCCGGGTCTTCGCCGCCCTCCTTGCACTGGACATGCTCGGCGCCCTGTTCCTGGTCCACGCCCCGGCCGGCCTGTTTGCCGACAAGGGCGGGTACGAACTCGTCCTGGCCCTCGCCGCCGCAGCGGCAGCCGTGGCCCTGACCGGCGCCGGACGGATCTCCATCGATGCCGCAGTCTTCGGGCGGAAGGGTTCCAAGCTGGGCATCCTCGCCTAGGATCGCGTGCGCTTCCCCGCTGGCGACACCCAAGTGCGCTGGCGACACGCAAACGGGCTGTCGACTCCCGAATCCGGGCGTCGACAGCCAGTTTGCGTGACACAGATCGCCCTGGGAGTCGCTGGTCCGCTTCGGCGTCGCCAGCCCGTCATACAGCGCATCAGTATCTACGCCGTCGATACACTCACGTCATGAGCGAGCTCCCCTCCCACTCCGTCACGCTGCGGTTCCTTGCTTCCCCCACCGACGTCGGACACAGCGGGTCCGTCGACGCCGGGACTGTCCTTGAGTGGGTGGACAAGGCCGCCTACGCGGCAGCTGTTGGCTGGGCGAAGTCCTATTGCGTCACGGCATACGTAGGCAACATCCATTTCGCCGACCCCGTGAACAGCGGAGACATGGTCGAGGTCGAAGCGACCATCGTCTACACGGGCCGCTCTTCCATGCACATCCGGACCATCGTGTCCTCCGGCGACCCCAAGGGCGGGCCAGCCACGATGCGCAGCCAGTGCCTGGTGATCTTCGTTGCGGTCGGTCCCGACGGCCGCCCGGTTCCAGTCCCCCAGTTCGAGCCCTCGACGCCGGAGGAAATCGAGCAGCGTCACAACGCCCTCGCGCGGATCGCCGTGCGGGAAAAGATCGTCGAAGCCATGAACGCACAGGAATATACCGACGCCGGCACGGCCGAGCGCGTCGTTCTCCGCTTCATGGCGGCCCCCACTGACGTGAACTGGGGCGGGAAAGTCCACGGCGGAATCGTCATGAAGTGGATCGATGAGGCCGCCTACGTCTGCGCTTCCCGTTATTGCGGCAAGGACACCGTGGCCGTGTTCTCCGGAGGCGTGCGCTTCTACCGCCCGCTCTTGATCGGCGACGTGGTGGAAGTAGAAGCCCGTCTCGTCTACACAGGCCACAAAGGCATGCATATTGCCGTCCACGTCCGCTCCGGCAACCCCAAGAGCCGTGAGATGAACCTGACCACCTACTGCCTCACGGTCATGGTGGCCAGGGACGAAACCGGCACGTCCGTTCCGATCCCGGCCTGGTTGCCGGAAACCGACGAGGATCGGCGCCTTCACGCCCACGCCCGCGAACTGCTGGAGATCCGTGGACGGGCTCCCGGAACCCGGATGCCCGATCATTTGCTCAACGGCGGGTAGGCAGTGCGACGATTGGCGTCCCCCCATACCGAAGGATCCCCATGAAAACGCCGAGTCCATTCCGCAGACCGTTCGCAACGCTTTTGCCAGCGGTCATTGCCACAGCGGCGCTCAGCGGCTGCGGCGTCGGCGTTCCGGCTCCAGTCAGCCCGTCCGGAGCTGCGGCGTCAAGGCTCGACCCGACCACGGAGAATCTCTCTTGGGACAACGGAAACAGGATCCTCGGAGACGAAAACGGTGGACACACGCCCGACGTCGGCACCTCCCTCGGGGATCCGACGTCCGGATGGCAGACCGACAACAGCAGTGTCGCGACAGACGGGGTAACGACATTCACCGCGCAGAAGACTCAATGCAAAGTCAGGACGACCCAGATGCACAATCAGCCCTCCGAGCTGGTCGCCGGGGACGATAGGGCATCGACCCTGAAGGTTCTCTCCATCCTCGCCCCTGGAGAGAAGAACCTCGTCGCAAGCGCCAAGGACACCACCCTGGGCTACGGTGCTGCCGGCATCCATGACGTGGCCATGCTGTCTGTCAGCTTTCAGTCCGGGAGTACCTACGACTTCACGGCTATCCGGACGTTCAACAAGCCGGCGGTCACCATCGAGGTCGAAGCAATCTGCCCGACCCTCGACACACTCAAATCAACCTGGTCCGAGATCCACAAGAGCACCACGATCAACGCACTGTAGTGCACGGACCGGACGAACGGGCCTCGTCTGCGCACCACCGACCAGCCGGAAGCTGATATGTAGGTCTGGTTGTCAAGAGGCACGGATGAGCGGCTCCTGGCTTTTGGTTCAGGGGGCCGCTCATCGTATGCCGGCCGGTCGTGGTGAAGGCGTTGGCGGGTCTTTCTCGACTGGGCAG
>NZ_JBIYDB010000067.1:0-13305 GCF_044908325.1 Arthrobacter sp. GAS37 | reverse complement strand
GTCAGCGACACCACCGTGTTCGCCGCTGCATGCGCCGGTGCGGCCAACCCCACCCCGGCCAGCAGGCCGGCAACAATCAGCGCCGTGCTGCCAAAGGCCGTCCAGCGTTTGCGAAAGTGTCTATCGGTCCGCAATCCCCTGACGTTGGGCCGTGTGCGGCCCTCGCGTGGTGGTACCAAAGTCCCCTGTTGCTCATTCGTGGTTCTCATGGTCAACTCCTCCCCAGCCTAGGCAACGCAAAAGCGGCCGCGTGAAACCTCCGTGGTGTTCCAAGAAGGTGCCGCTCGAAAAGGGAGTCCGATCGCGGTTCCAAGCGACAGCACCCGGTGCCTGTGATTCGTTCACACACGTACCTGAGAGGCTACGACCAGCAAGTCGCCGTAGAAACGAGTGGCCAATACTCGTTCCTCCGGACGCTTCCGTTAGGTGAAGCTTCTGATGTAGCTAGTTAGTTTGCCTCCGGCCGGGTCTGGGGAGACCGTGCCGCGGCGGCTGTTGCGCTCTCCCGCCGGGGCATGCTGCTGCCTGCAAGTAGTCCCGTGAGTGGTTGCTGGGTCAGCCAAGTAGCAAGTCGAGTGTTCACATTCAATATGAATGCACCCACAATATGACGAGCGCGCCCCGGACTGGGAGGTGCGACTGTTCCGGGGGTGGTTGTGGGTAAGCATCATGAGTCTGGCCGGATAGTCCGCGTTGTACTTTCGAGACGCAGTTTCGTCACTGCCACCGTGATCATCGCTGCTGGCGCTGGTCAGGGCGAAGCTGGCATGCGTGTGACCGGTGGTGCCAATTCCGGAGAGCAGGGGGCATCGCCCACAAATTCGTCGTCGGGACCTGTGCCGGCGGGCGACTACGCCGCCGTGTCTTTTGAGCGCTCTGCGGTCCAGACTCTGGGCAAGGAAGGAATCGGGAACCTCAATGTCGCTTCGAGTTCCCTTGACCGGCCCCCCGCCGGGAAACTCTACGCTCCGCTTGAAGTGCTGGTTCGAAGTTCTCCCTTCGGGTTCAGGATCGACCCCTTCACCGGGTTGCCGGGGGAGTTTCACTGGGGCCAGGATTTTGCCTCGCCCTGCGGCACCCTCGTCTACGCAGCCGACGCCGGTGTGGTCCGGGCCGTGGGCTGGCATCCGTGGGGTGGCGGCAACCGCGTGGAAATTGATCACGGCAACGGCCTGGTCACCACGTACAACCACTTAAAGGGAATCGCGGTCCTCAAGGGGCAATCGATAAGGGTAGGCGAGGTCATTGCCAGAGTGGGAACCACAGGTTCCTCGACAGGCTGCCACCTGCACTTCGAGACCCATGTCAACGGCGTCTATACCAACCCGATGAACTGGTCGTTCCTGCCCATCAAGCAGCTTGACCCTCTCGGTGACATTCCGATGGTCAGTTACGAGCCCGGTTCGGGATCCGCGGCCTCGGGCGCGTCTAGCTGGTCCGTCCCAGGGGCCACGCCCCCCGTGCAGACCGTCACGGGCGGCATCCAGGAGGGCAAGGTCCCGGTCCAGCCGGGCACCTCGCCCGCCGCCTCACCGAGCGCAAGCCAGGGCCCGGGGGCCAAGCCGACGCTGACGCCGACGGGCTCCCCGACGCCGACAGGATCACCGATACCGAGTCCGACGGGTTCACCGATACCGAGTCCGACGGGCTCCCCGATACCGAGTCCGACGGGCTCCCCGATACCGAGTCCGACGGGCGCCCCGATACCGACCCCGACGGGCGCCCCGACGCCGATGGGCTCCCCGATACCGAGTCCGACGGGTTCACCGACGCCGACGCCGACCCCGACAGGATCACCGACGCCCACCCCCTCGAACGGCAACACACGTTAGTGCCGACCATGTCTTCGAAAGCTGGCTCGATGGACCTGCCTCGAAGAACATGCCGAGGACGCCCCGGACGACGGTGGTCTGTCCGGGACGTCTTCGTCTAATTGGCGATGGCTACTGCGGGTCCGACGATGCGGGAGAGATCTCATGGCTGGTCCTGCGACGTTTTGCCGCGCCGATGGCGGTGTCCAGGATGATGAAGGCCAGCAGGCTCCAGCCGAGCAGCGGCAGGACGAGTCCCAGGACTACCATCACGGTAATCGCGGTGAGGACCCCGGCCCAGTGGGCGCGCAGGAACGCTCCGCGCGGTGCGGGGCGGCCGAAGGCCCAGGCGCTGCCGCGGGTGGGCCGGCGCTTCCACCACATGACGTAGCCCCAGATGACCATCGCGGCCAGTCCCACGGCGACGGCCAGCAACAGGAGCTGGTTCGGCAGGCCGAAGAGCAGTCCCATGTGCGCGGCGATGGTCCAGCGGGTGAGTTTGGCAGCGAGGTTGAAGTCGTTGAAGTCGGCCCTGCTGGTGATCGTGCCCGTCGACGGGTCAATGGCGACGGCGCTGGCGGTGCCGGGCCATTCGCGGCCTGCTTCGGTCACGGACCAGGCGGTGCCCGGCTTCGCTGGTGGTTTGATGTCGATCATCGGGGCGGTGATGATGTCCGCCCGGGCGAGCCGCTGGACCGTGTCGTAGACGGTGGGGTCGATGGCCGTTGCGGCCGACGCCGGTCCGGCGGTGCCGTGCCCGGTGTGCTCTCCCGCCGGTGCGGACGCCGGTCCTGTCAGCGCGGTGGAGATCGTCGGTGTGGCCCAGCCCAGGGCGGTGCGCACGGTGCCGATGTTGGCCCCGGCATTGGCCGACCAGGTCAGGCCTGTCGCGGAGAGGAACACGAAGGCCGCGAGCAGGACGGTGCCCGTGGTCCCGTGCAGCCAGACGGTCCGGGCACGCCCGGACGCCGGACGGGGTTTCGCCGGAGCCGTCTTCTTGGCGGTGCTCCGGCGGCGGCGGAGCCTGTCGATCCAGAGGAGGAGCCCGCCGAGGGCGATGACCCAGAGCCAGGATGCTGCGAGTTCGCTGTAGACGCGTCCCGGTTCGCCGAGGCCCAGGGAGCGGTGCAGGTTGTCGATCCAGGTCCGCAGGGGCAGGGCGCCGCTGCTTCCGTAGGTGGGCAGATCCCCGCGGATTTCCCCGGTGCCGGGGTCAACGAAAAGTGTCCGGTACTGGGAATCGCCCAAAGAGGGATCGGTGAACAAAACCCGGGTGGTGTCCTCGGGCCCAGGGGCGGGGCGGACGGTGACCGGGGCGGCGCCCCCGGCGTGTTCGACGGCGGCCTTCACCTGGGCGGAGAGCGGCAGCGGGTGGGCGACGGCGGGGACGTGGAGTTCCCGCGTGTAGATGACTTGCTCCAGTTGCGGGGTCATGGCGTACAGTCCGCCGGTGATGGCGGCAATGAGCAGGAAGGGCCCGGCGAGAATTCCGGCGTAGAAATGGAGCCTGAGCAGGAACGCCCGGAACCAGCCGCGGTCCGAGGCCGGAGGCGTGTCCGGGCCTGGTTTGGGTGGTGTGTTTTGGGCCCCGGCAGGGGGATTGGCCAAGAGGGTCATGGTTTTGGTCTTTCAAGGTGTTCGGCAGGCGGCGCAGGGCACGCCTGGGAGCGGTACCGCGAGGGGGCGGCCCGCAAGAATCTGGGTGTCGGAAGGCAGCGCGAAGCTACCCGGGCCGGAAGGGGTCCGGCCCGGGTGATTCGATGCTGCTTAGGAGTTAGCTAGTGGCTTTGGTTGAACGGGTGCGCGTCAGGGCGGTGGCGCCTGCCGCCAGGCCGATCAGTCCTGCTGCCAGGCCGAACCAGCCCGCGGTGGATCCACTGTCACCGGATGATTTCGCTGCTGCTGCTGCTGCCGCCGCCGGGGTCGAAGCCGTGGTCGCGGCAGGGGAAGACATGGGCGTCATCGCGGTGGCGGAGTCACTGGCGGTGGTCACGAACGAGGGGGCCGGGTGTTCCGGCTCGGGCTGTCCCTCGACGGTCTTCTGGTCCCACTTCACCACAGTGCCGTCGGTGTACGTTTGGGTCGCTGGCAGCGTCACGGTGGTGCCGGCGTCGGGCAGGACACCCACCGAGATCGAGAACGCCTGGTATTGGTCCTGCCCGATCTGGTGGGCGGCGTCCGCGGTCCACACCACTGATGTGATGGCCTTCGTCACGGTCGTACCGGCAACCGTGACGGGTTTGGGAAGGGTGGTGGTGACGAGCTCGGCTGTCCAGCCCTCGACCGGTTTCACAGACACCGCGTTTAACGGGGTGTCCGTGGGGGCGATACTTCGAGTTTGTCGGTCTTGGCCGTGGGCGATTCGTTGGGGACGTTGAACGTCAGGTGCGTGGAGCCGCCGGCGGCAGGGTCGTCCGGGTCGACGTGGACGTGCGCGGAGGCGGCGGAGACGCCGAATGCGAGCAGACCGGCGGCCATCGTGGCGGCCGAGGCGGTCTTGAGGGTACGGCGGAGGGAGGTCTTCATGGCAATGATGCCTTTCACAAAGGAAAAACGGTCAGGAACCCGGCCCAGGACTGTGTCCGGCAGGTGAAAGCAGCGATCTGCCGCCGGTCCCTGCCCGTAGGTGAAAGGGGAGAGTCTCAGGCGGCGTGCACCAGAACCGGCGGACCGCGCAGGGAGGGCAGGCGCCGGCCCAGGCGATCCATGGGCACAATGGCAGGAACTACGCGTGGGCCGGGGACCCGGGGCGGCTGGATAGTTGTCGGCGCGGGCAGCTGCACGAGCGGGCGCAGCCATGCGAGCAGCGCCCATAGGGCTTGCTCACCGCGGGCGAGCACCAGCGCCGTGCCCAGTGTCGCCACCGCGTGGGCGGCCAACATCTGCCAGTCGCTTGCTGCGGCGTGGGCGGGCATGGCTGCGGTTACCGTTTGGGAGGCCACGGCGCCCGGCGTATGCCCGGTGTGGCCGGAGATCAAGGGCCCGGCCGGCGCGGCGCCGTCGGAGAGTGCGGAGAAGGCCCAGTGAAGCCAGGCCTGTCCGGCACCGAGGAGCCCGGCGAGGACCGGCAACGACAGGCGGAAACGGGTCAGCATGGCGACCGGGAGCACTGTCAGGGCGCACAGCGCGAAGAGAATCGCAGGTTCGGGCAGGCGACCGCCGCCGGCCAGGTGCCCGCCGGCAGCCAAGCCCAGAATGATGGAACCGATCAACCCGGTGCGGAGCAGCCGGAAAGAAGCACGCGTCGTCATTGGCGGTCCTTTCCGGGTTCACGAGTCAGGGTGGAGATTCCCGTAAATTCTACGGTCGCGTCGGTGCCGGGGCCTCAACGGGAGCCTTCATGACAAGCTGCCTCCGGCTTCTATTCCTGGTCGTCGGAGTCCTCGACCGGTTCATCTGCGGAGTCGTTGCCGGACAGGCGGCGCCTCACGTACAGGCCAGCACCAAGCAGCCCTGCCGCCAGGACAACGGCCACTGCGGCCACTCCCCAGGGGAACCCGGCAGTCTCGGCCGGTTTCGGCGCTGTTGTCGGGGTAGCGGAACCAGGGGTGCTGCTGGTCCCGGCCGTGAACGTGAAGGTCCCTTCGATCGGATGCGAATCGGAGGACACAATGCGCCAGACCACGGTGTAATGGCCCGCCGGGGCGCCGGCCTTCACGGGCTGGGAGACATGGTTGTCCACGATCGACACCGGGCCATCGGCCTGGTTCGTGCCGCTCTGGTCCTTGACCAGAATCGCGGAGCCGAGCGCGATCGGGGTGTTGTTGAACGTCAGCCGCACCACGGACGGAACCGCGGCTACCACCGAGCCGTCGGCCGGCTCAGTAGCCTCGAGCACGTCATGCGCAGCCGCCGGCGACACAGGCGCCAAGGCAAAGACCCCCAACAGCGCCGCCAGGAAAAGGCCCGCCAGTACGCGCGGCAGCCGTCCGGAGCGGTTTCGAGTGTCCATGACCAAGCATCTTCCATAGCCAAAACAAGGTTTCTACTCAGTGTAGAACGCGATGGTTGCTCTGGCGTTCCAGGCTGTGCCAAGCCGCGCCCCATCGGCAGTCCAGGTCGGTTGCTCCTCCGATGTCTCGCCGAAACCGGCGAAGACTCATCGGGCGGCCTGCGTACTGCAGGCTGCACAGATGCCGAAGACATCCCAGGCGGGGTCCGCGTGGACGAAACCTCGCTCTGCCGCCGCCGCGCGGAGGGCTGCGTCGGCTTCCGCCAGCTCGAGCTCGGCGGTGCGGCCACAGGATCGGCATACGAGGTGGTGATGGACTCCCTCGGGCGAGTGGCAGGCGTGGTACAGGGTGGTGCCATCGGGGCTGTGGAGCACGTCGGCAAGCCCTGCTTCGCCGAGTCCTGCGAGATTCCGGTAGACGGTGGAGAGGCCGATCGGTATGCCCTGCTGCTCCAGGATGCGATGCAGGGCTTGGGCGCTCAGGTAACCGCCCCCACCCTCCAAGGCGGCTCGCACGGCCTCCTGCTTGCGGGTCCTTCGTCTGTTCACGGCCGCTACGCCCCCTCGATGCGCTCCGGCCCCCTGACCGGAGGGCGGCTTAGTTCGATTGACAATGATAACCATTCTCATGTAACTATTTGAGTGTAAAGCACACGCCGGCCGCCCGCCACGAAGAATGGACCCCCCGATGCCCCGTCGATTTCCCCCTGTTATTTTTGTCGCCGCACTCGCGGTGACCGCCCTTGCCGGCTGCGGTACGGGGGCATCCGCTTCGTCTCCGGCCGCCGGAACTTCTGCCGCGTCGGTCCAGGTGATTCCCGTGGCGGCCAGCACGGACGCATGGGGGAGTATCCTTTCGGAGCTCGGAGGGACCCACGTGCAGGCCACCTCAATCATCAACAACCCGGACACGGACCCCCACGCCTACGAGCCCACCCCGGCAGACGCGCGCACAATCGCGGCCTCCAAGGTGTTTGTTGAGAACGGGGTCGGCTATGACAGCTGGGCGGCCAAGGCCGTGGCCGCGAACCCGACCGCCGGCCGGTCGGTGGTGGAGGTGGGGGCAGTGACCGGCACACCGGACGACGGCAACCCGCACCAGTGGTACGCGCCGGAGAGCGTGGGCAAGGTCGCGGACGCGATCACCGCGGCACTGAAGAAAGCCGATCCGTCGAGCGCTGCCTACTTCGACGCCCAGCGGACCGATTTCGATTCGAAGGCACTGGCGGATTACCACGCCACGATCGCCGAGATCAAGACAAAGTACGCCGGAACACCGGTCGGGGCGAGCGAGAGCATCTTCGCCCCGATGGCATCCGCGCTCGGGCTGAACCTCATCACTCCGGAGACCTTCCTGAAGGCCATCAGCGAAGGGACCGACCCTTCGCCGGCAGATCTGGCGACGATCAAGTCCCAGATCACGGGAAAGCAGCTGAAGGTATACGTGTTCAACAGCCAGAACTCCACTCCCGACGTCGCTGCGCAGGTCGACGCGGCCAAGGCCGCCGGCATCCCCGTCAGCGCAGTCACCGAGACCCTCAGCCCCAAGGGCGCCACTTTCCAGGACTGGCAGACAACGCAACTCAAGGCCCTCGAGACGGCGCTAGCGCAGGCAACCGGGAAATGACTAACGAACCGGCGGTCCGCTTCCGCGGCGCGGCCGCTGCGGTAGGGGGCCGAACCGTCTGGGCCGGTGTCGACTTCACGGTC
The DNA here is from genome assembly GCF_044908325.1 of Arthrobacter sp. GAS37. Classification (NCBI taxonomy): domain Bacteria; kingdom Bacillati; phylum Actinomycetota; class Actinomycetes; order Micrococcales; family Micrococcaceae; genus Arthrobacter; species Arthrobacter sp. GAS37. The sequence continues at coordinate 5,832 of NZ_JBIYDB010000067.1, read as the reverse complement.
GACGCCGGCCAGTTCGTGGCCGTCCTCGGACCCAACGGTGCCGGGAAATCAACCTTGCTCAAAGCCATCCTCGGCCTGGTCCCGGTCAGCTCCGGAACGATCGCCGTCTTCGGCAGGAAGCCAGGGCACGACCGGTCAAGGATCGGCTATCTGCCCCAGCGGCACGCCTTCGGATCGTCCGTGCGTATCCGCGGGATCGACATCGTGCGCCTTGGCCTGGACGGCGAACGCTGGGGCACCCCCCTGCCAGGCTGGCTTCGGGGCTCTAAAGGCCGCGAGGCCACGGCGCGGGTCCAGGAAGCCATCCGGCTCGTCGGCGCCGAGGGCTACGCCAACCGGCCGATCGGGCAGTGTTCCGGCGGCGAGCAGCAGCGGCTGCTCATCGCCCAAGCGCTCGTGCGCCGCCCGGAGCTGCTGGTCCTGGACGAGCCACTCGACTCCCTGGACGTGACCAACCAGCGGTCCGTCAGCGCTCTCATCCAAAGCGTGTGCCGCAGCGAGGGTGTCACTGTGCTGATGGTCGCCCACGATGTGAACCCGATCCTTCCCTACCTCGACCAGGTGGTCTACCTCGGGCACGGCAGCGCAATCACCGGCACCCCGGAGCAAGTGATCACACCCGAGGCCCTGACCGCCCTCTACAGCACACCGGTAGACGTCCTGCGCGACCGGGAGGGCCGGCTCGTCGTCATCGGCCAGCCCGACGCGCCTCCCGAACACCCCCACGGTCCGCAGGTGCACGCATGAATCCCGCAGGCTTCCTCGCGGAGCTCTTCGCCTACCCGTTCATGGTCAACGCCTTCCAGGCCGGCACCATCGTGGCGGTCGCGGCCGGGGCGATCGGCTGGTTCATGGTCCAGAGGCGGCAATCATTCGCCGGCCACACCCTGGCCGTCATCGGATTCCCCGGAGCCGCGGGTGCAACGTTGCTTGGCCTGAGCCCGGCGGTTGGATACTTCGTGGCCTGCATCGGCGGCGCGCTGGTCATCGCTTCGCTTCCCGCCACCGGCCGGGCAGGCGGAGGGCTCGGAGGCGCCGGCGAGGAATCAGCAGCCATCGGCACAGTCCAGGCCTTCGCCCTGGCCTGCGGATTCCTCTTCGTCAGCCTCTACAAGGGCTTCCTGGGCGGCCTGAACAACCTCCTCTTCGGAACCATCACCGGGGTCACCACCGGCCAGGTGGCCCTGCTCGGCGTCGCGGGCCTCGTGAGCCTCGCAGCCCTGGCATGCATCGCCCGGCCACTGCTCTTCTCCTCGATCGACCCAGCCATCGCCGCGTCCCGCGGGGTCCCCGTCCGGGCGGTCTCGGCCGCCTTCCTCGTCCTCCTGGGGGTCGCTGCGGCCGGCACCAGCCAAGTCACCGGGAGCCTTCTCGTGTTTTCCCTGCTCGTCGCCCCCGCAGCCACCGCAACCCGCCTCACGGCCAGGCCGGTTCTGGGGATCGCCCTCTCCGTCCTGATCGCCCTGGCCGCGACCTGGGCCGGGGAAGCGATCGCATACTTCTCCCCATACCCCATCGGGTTCTGGGTGGCCTCCCTGGCCTTCGCCGCCTTCGTCGCCGCCATGGCCTGGCAGGCAGCCCGCGAGCACCACGGCCGCCGCCGGGCTCTCCCCAACGCGGGAGTGTGGGCATGACCGGCATCGCGGCCCTCGGCACCGGAGGGTGGATACTCTCCGAGCCCTTCATGCAGAACGCCTTCATCGCCGGGACCGCGGTGGCCCTGCTGGCCGGGCTCGTCGGGCATTTCGTGGTGCTGCGCGGACAGGTGTTCGCCGGCGACGCGCTCTCCCACGTCGCCTACACTGGAGCCCTCGCCGCCCTCGCCGCAGGCCTGGACCTGCGCCTGGGGCTGTTCACCGCGACGATAGGGATCGGGTTCGCCCTAGGCCTGTTCGGCGGACGTGGAGCATCCGACGACGTCGTCATCGGCACGACCTTTGCCTGGATCCTCGGGCTCGGGGTGTTCTTTCTCTCGATCTACACCACCCGGGGCAGCACGAGCGACAGCACCGCCAACGTGAAGGTCCTCTTCGGCTCGATCCTGGGCATCAGTTCCGCCGCGGCCCAGGCCGAGGCATGGACAGCGGCGGGCCTGATCCTGGTGCTGCTCGCTATCGCCAGGCCCCTGCTTTTCGCCTCCCTCGATCCCGCAGGGGCAGCGGCCCGGGGGATCCCCGTGCCGCTACTCGGCCCCTTCTTCCTCGCCCTCCTGGGCGCGACCGCGGCCACCGCCAGCCAACTCGTCGGCGCGCTCCTGGTCTTCGGGCTCCTCGCCGCACCCCCCGCCGCGGCCCGCAGACTCACGGACAGGCCATGGGCCGGCTTCTGGCTTTCCGGCGCCCTTGCCGTTGCCGCCGTTTGGGCCGGGCTGGGCCTCGCCTACTGGGTGCCCACCCTGCCCTCCAGCTTCACCATCACGGGCGCAGCTTCGCTCGAATACGCCACCGCGGCAGCAGCATCCTGGATCATTGCGCGCCGTGAACGCATCCCGGCCTTGCCAGACCCCGTCAACCACGAAGTAGCAGGGTGTTCCGCGCAGACGGGACCCGCTTGAATGAACAAGGTGAAACTCCTTTAGCGCGGCGCGATGCTTCATGTGCAGGCGCTGGATGTGAACCGACGGTCCGGTCTCGCGGGTTCCGGGTTGGACGTTCCGAACGCCCCGTCAGGAGCGTTCGGTTGCCGCTGGTGCCGGCCGCGGTGCCGATGCGGCAGGAGCCGGCGGTCCGGGTGGGCAGCAGGAGGAAATGCAGGGGATTTCTTGCTCGCGGCGGCGCTCCCGTTCCGCGGCCACCCTGGTCTTTGCTTTCTTGCGTACCTTGCTGGCGGGCATGAAGTGGTCTCTTCCTTGTTGTGTTCCGTCCGCTCAAGGCGGCGTTGGGCGCCCTGATTGTCTGGGTGCAGGGCTTTCTCGGCGTGCAGTTTCCGTTGAACATTCCGGGCAACACACGTCGGTGGTTTCGGCGCTGCTCCCTGGCTCCACATCGGTGGCGTCCCGGTTCGCCGTGTCTGGCTGAACTGGCTCGCGGCCGTGATCCGCGTCTCGATCGAAAGCCAATCGCCGATTGCCCGCATGAGGAACAACGCAACAGGAGTCTCCGCGCCAGGCGTTGATCCCTTCGCGGAAAGCCATCAGGGCGATGACCATGGCAGCGCCGGCGTCGGCCCACCACCAGCCGAACGCACTATTGAGCACAAGGCCGGCCAGGAGGACGGCGGAGAGGTACGTGCAGAGCAGGGTCTGTTTGGAGTCGGCTACTGCGGTCCGTGAACCAAGTTCACGGCCGGCACGGCGTTGCAGCCAAGACAGTACGGGCATGATGGCAAGACTCAGGGCAGCGATGACAATGCCCGGGACTGAGTGCTGTGCTTCGCCTCCGCCGGCCAGGGAGCGGAGTGAGTCCAAGGTGACAAACGCGGCTAGTGCGAAGAAGGAAACCGCGATGATCCGCAGCGTCAAGTGCTCGCGTCGTTCAGGGTCCTTGGCGGAAAACTGCCAGGACAGGGCGGCAGCAGAGCCCACTTCGATCAGCGAATCCAGACCGAAGCCGATCAGGGCCGACGAGTCCGCGATCCCACCTGCCCAGAGGGCCGCAATGGCTTCGATGACGTTGTAGGTGATGGTCGCTGCCGCGAAGAGGCGGATGCGGCGGCTGAGCACGACGCGCCGGAGGAAGGATGGCGAGGAGAGGCTGCTCGTCGTCATGCCAGGCACTCGCCGTCGGGAGCGCAGCACGCGGGGTCCACGGCGAGCACGACGCCGAGCAGATCCGTGATGGCGTGGCCCAGCCGGACGTCCGCGAGCTCATAGCGGGTCCGCCGGCCGTCCGGAACGGCCACAACCAGTCCACACCCGCGAAGGCACGTCAAATGGTTCGACATGCTCTGGCGCGATACCCCGAGAGATTCGGCGAGATCGGACGGGTAACCGGGTTCCGCCGCCAAGGCCAGCAGGATCCGTGCCCTGGTCGGGTCTGAGACTGCGTAGCCGAAGCGAGCCAGTACCGGGGCATGCGTGAGGGTCTCCATGCATCGAAAGTACATTGATCAATGTATTCATGCAACTGTGTATTGATCGGCTGACCAGCGCCTTCACCTTCGCAGTCATGATCAGCTCAGAAAAATGGCCCCGGAACATTTCCGGGGCCATTTTGTCATTGGGAGGTGTCAGTGTTCGTCGTAGTGGCCCTCATGCTCGGCGTGCCGGTGGCCGTCGTGGACGTAGTCCACATGGTCGCCATGCTGGACCGCTTCGTGCGTGCAATCCGGTCCGCCATGCTGATGCTCGGCCGGGGTGTGCTCCGCCGGGTCATCGTGTTCGTCGTAGTGGCCCTCATGCTCGGCGTGCCGGTGGCCGTCGTGGATGTAGTCCACGTGGTCGCCGTGCTGGACCGTGACATGCTTACACTCCGGGCCGCCGTGCTGATGCTCGACGAGTGTATGTTCAGCCTTGACTTCCTCGGTCATGGTGTCCTCCTTCATGGCGCCGGGGCGCCCCGGCCCTAGCGTTCCTGGCTGTGTGTGATGGCGTCCTGGATGACGTGGGCCACGTGATGGTCGGTCAAGGAATAGATCGTTTCGCGCCCGGACCTGGATGCCGTGACCAGATTGACCCCCCGGAGCAACCGCAGATGCTGGGAGACCAAGGGCTGAGACAACTTCGTCGCCTCAGTCAACGCGCTCACGGACGAGGGCTCGTGGGCAAGCGCAGACAGAATGAGAAGGCGCGACGTGGCCGACAGCGCCTTGAAAAGCTCTGCCGCCCCGGCAAGGGACTCCTCATCAGGATTCACATAGAGATATAAGCATGTTTTTATGAGTCAGGTCAACGGCCTTTTCCGCGTGGATAATCGAGGTTCACGGGCGGGGTGCCCGGCCGGGTGCTGGTTCGCTAGGCTTGGTCGATGAATGGGAGCGAGACATGATCCACCGGACCTACCCGCAGGGCGTCCCGTGTTGGATTGACACCGAGCGGCCTGACGTCGAGGCAGCCGCTGAGTTCTACGGCGGACTCTTCGGCTGGACCTTCGAGGACGCCATGCCGCCGGGAGCGCCGGGCCGTTACCTGATAGCCAAACTCGACGGCGAAGACGTCGGCGGGATGGCCAGCGCCAGGAAGGGTGCCGCGGCGCGGCGCTGACAGATCCGCAGGGCATCGAGTTCCGCATTTGGCAGGCCAAGCGACGCTTCGGGGCCCAAGTGGTCAATCAGCCGGGGGCCTGGAACTTCAGCGATCTCCACACATCTGACCCCGGCGCGGCCATCGCGTTCTACGAGGACGTCTTCGGCTGGCAGGTCGACGATCTCGGCTTCGCGGTGCTGATCCGCAGGCCCGGTTACGGGGATCATCTTGAAGCGACAGTCGATCCGGGCATCAGGGCCCGCCAATCGGGTGTGGCTGCCCCGCCGGGCTTCGAGGATGCGATCGCGTGGGTCGCGACCACCGCGCCCGATGAACCGTCGCACTGGCACGTCTCGTTCACCGTGGCTGACCGCGACCAGACGGTGGCTGTCGCCAAGCGGCTCGGTGCCCAAGTCCTGCGGCAAAACGACACCGAGTGGACGCGCACCGCACTGATCCGGGACCCCCAAGGGAGCGGAGTTCACCGCCAGCCAGTTCACGCCCCCATCCGGCTGAGCCGATCCGGTAGGCGCGGGGGCCGATATGTTTCACCCTCCGCTGGTAGAACGTCTGCCCAGGAATCTGTAACTGGGTGATCGAGAATCAGGGGCCGATGTCGTACATCTCGTAGTCGTCGGTGGTGATCGTGCCGTTGGCTTGGATGTTCAGGCCCCAACTGATCCCTGACGCACCGGCGGGCAGGGGAGGTG
>NZ_JBIYDB010000066.1:0-13886 GCF_044908325.1 Arthrobacter sp. GAS37 | reverse complement strand
TGCGACGGGTTGATGACATTCTGGTGATTCCTCATTCCGGTAATCCCCATCGTTTCATGGGGTACCGCTGTCCGAAATCTCCAGGGCAGCCCACTTCAGGGGCAATCTAGGTGTGGTTGAGTTCTGGGTATGGGCCTTGAGCTGACGAGCGAACTTCTTGATTCGTGGACGCTGGTTGATGACGATGTGGCATTGAGGTCCTAATTCGAGGCCCGGTATTTGGAGCGGAGGTGATCCGATAATGACGACCAGGAGAGTTTCCACCAGATCGGTCTTAACCTTGATCGACGAATGGCAGCCAGAGAACATAACACTGGCTGCTACTGCCGCCTTGGCGCTTGGGTCGATTGACCCATTGGAAATGCTCCAGCTCGTACTGACAGATGTCCCGACCTTGGTTCGCACGTACAGGCGCCGTGTAAAGACTGATGCAAATGTGCTTGGTGATCGCGAACTTCTGTCACGACTCGAGGAGTACGCTGGCCGCCAGGTTCTTGCTGCCGCGATCTCGGTTGGCGGAACTATGGTCTATATGTGGTTCGACGAAGAGATGACAAAAGTCCTTGGATGTGTCATCGGCAGAGACCACCGTTCCCAGGGCGAGGCCAGGACGTCAGACTTGTGATCGCAAGGGCTCGGAGGGCCAATGGTACGTGTCGAAAGTTGGGTGCCAATACCGAAGCCCGAGTAGCGAGGGGTCGGCACAACGTTCGGTCCTGATGGTTCATTTGCCTACTTTGGAATGTACTGAGGAGTGTCTTGAGACCAGCCACCACGGATGAAGCGCCTTATGTTGAGCAGCTCATCGAGTCGTTGCGCGGGGAGCAGCTCAGCCGTGTTACGTATGTCTACCCTGAATTTTCGACTTGGACCCCGGAGTATGAAGCCGATCAGATAGACGAGGTCGACATGGATGTCGTCCTGCATTTTGTTGCAGGAGGTCACCTGAAGATTTCGTGGGCGATGGCTGGTCTCATTGAAGGGCTCGAGCTAAGCCGCGACGATTTTCCGTTGGAAAACTTGCCGCATGTGGATGTTTCCTCGTCGTCAAACTGGGCTCGCTTCATAGGGAATGAGCTGAAGGATGCAAGAGCGCTGTGGCATCCGGCTAATCAAGGGGCTCCCGACAGCATTTGGTGGATGGGTTTCTTTTTTCACTCTGGCGTTTCCTTCTCGGTTGTTCTGGGAGAGTTGCGAGACGGCATTGCCGATTATCAGCCCGACTCGCTTCTCGTCATTTTTGATGAACTGCGGGATTTCGAGTTCAGAAAACGAATGGGCCAGTACTGGCCCTAGTCGACTACAACGTCACAGACAGGACCGCCGATGACTTGTCTCGACCCCATCGTGTGCGAATTCCGAGACCGATTCGGCTTGTCTGAATTACTCATCTCCTGTACCCCCAAATTGTGAAGTGAACTCCCGTGCCGATGCTAAGGCAGGCTTGCGGGAATCCAGGTCAGCTCGCCGCGCTTGTCAAGCAATCGGGTTTACAACGAAGGCCGTCGCGTCCTTCGGCGCGTGGTCCGTGGAAGGGGCGGTGTTGCCTCGGCCACGGTGAGGATCGTCGCCAGATGCGCCTCGGTGAATCGCATGGTGCGTTCCCCGAATTTAAGGTAGGGCCATGCACCCGATCGGGCGTTGGCGCGGACGGTCGCGGGGCGGAGTTGGAGGATCTTGGCAAGTTCTTCGACCTTGTAGGTGCGAGGCCCGGTTTCTGTTGCTGGGAGCGTCATGGTGGTCTTTCCGTGAGAATAGGAGCGTCTACGGACGAAGATAGCCCCAAACGGCGCCAAAGACCAATCTGAGATTTGAAATGGTGCTCAAAGTGTGGTAATGCAGTGTTCCAAGCACCACTTTTCCACTCCTGTTCGTGCGGCCGAGCTCAGTGGCAGTCCGCAGAAAGTCCGCAGCAGGTCCGCAAGAAGCCATTTTCCTCCCATCACGACCAACCCTGAAAAGCCCGGAATCTCGCGGTTTTCAGCATCAACCAACACCCTCCAACCATTAGCTGGCAGTTCGTGAACTTCCGCAGCTAAGACTTTGCTGCGGCCCAGGCCGCCATCCAGAAGTACGACGACGGCGCGTTGCCCCCTGAGCGGGCAACGCGCCGTCGTCGTTAATGGGGCTGTCGTTAATCTGACCAGGCGCGTCACGCCGCGCAACTTTTTGGGGTCGAGGCCGGGCCGGGACCCCGGGATTCTGCGACTGCGCCGATCCGCGGAGGTCAAAAGACTGCGTCGCGTGACACCCACCCAAAATAATTACGACATGTTTTATTTGCCTAATCGCGCCTAGCGGGTACTGTACTTCCTTAGGCGAGCCTAAGTGTGGCTCCCCTAACGAAAGATTCCACATGACCGCGAACTTCCTGATCGGCCTGCGCGAAGGCCTTGAAGCCACCCTCGTGGTGGTCCTGCTCATGGCCTACCTGGTCAAGACCGGACGCCGCTCCCTGCTCCCCCGGCTTTGGGCGGGCGTCGGCATCGCCGTGGCCGTATCCATCGCCTTCGGGGCCCTGCTCACTTTCGGTCCGCAGGGACTGACTTTCGCTGCGCAAGAGGCGATCGGGGGCGGATTGTCCATTGTCGCCGTCGCGCTCGTCACCTGGATGGTCTTCTGGATGGCGCGCACTGCCCGCAGCCTCGGCGGCGAGCTGAAGTCGCAAGTGGACAAAATGGCCGACGGCGCCGCGTGGGGCCTCGTGGTCGTGGCGGCACTCGCGGTGGGCCGCGAAGGACTCGAGACGGCACTGTTCCTTTGGGCTGCTGCCCAGGCCGCCGGCGAATCGTCACAGCCGCTGCTCGGCGCCCTGCTGGGCCTGGCCGTTGCCGCCGGGCTCGGATACCTGCTGCACCGCGGGGTCCTCAAGGTCAATCTCTCGCGGTTCTTCACGTGGACCGGAGTCGGCCTCATCGTGATCGCGGGCGGCGTGCTGGCTTATGGCATCCATGACCTCCAGGAAGCCGGAATCCTGCCCGGGCTCCACAACCTCGCGTTCGATGTCTCCGCGGCCATCCCGCCGTCGTCCTGGTACGGCACCCTGCTGAAGGGCACCCTCAACCTTTCCCCCGCCACCACCTGGCTCGAAGCCGGAGCCTGGTTGCTGTACGTGATTCCGGTGCTCTTTTTCTACATTCGGGCCAACGGTTCCACGCCCGCAAAATCCTCCGGCAACGCAGTCGCAGGAAACGCGGCCACGTCCAAAGCCGCCTAAACGCTTCTCGCACTCCACAACAGAAGGAAAACCCCATGCCTGGCACTCCCCTGCCCAAAATGACGCTGCCCAAAATGACCTCCCGCCGCCGGAAGTCCCTCGCCCTCGTCGCCGCGGCCGCCGCTGTTCCGCTGGTGCTCACCGGATGCACGGACAACACAAAGACTCCCGGCTCCAGCGCTTCCGCCGGACCGATCCAGGTCGCCAGCAACAAAACCGAGTGCAAGGTCTCCACCGGCAGCGTCCCCAGCGGCAACCTGAGCTTCGCAGTCAAGAACGAAGGCACGGAAATCACCGAGTTCTACCTCCTCGCCGAGGACGGCTTGCGGATCGTCGGCGAAGTGGAGAACATCGGTCCCGGACTGACCCGCAACCTGGTGGTCACGGCTCCCGCGGGAAAGTACACCACCGCGTGCAAACCTGGTATGCAGGGGGCGACGGTATCCGTGCCGCCTTTGAGGTCACGGATTCCGGAAACAAAACCGGCGTCGATGCCGATTTCCAGAAGCTTGTGGACACCGGCGTCCAGCAGTACACGGCGTACGTCAAGGACCAGACCGAGCAGCTCGTGACCGGCACCAAGGCCTTCGCCGATGCCTACGCTGCAGGCGACGCAACCAAGGCCCGCGAACTCTACGCCGCAACCCGCATGCACTGGGAGCGGATCGAACCGGTCGCGGAATCCTTCGGCGACCTCGACCCCAAGCTCGACGCACGCGAAGCCGACCGTGAGCCCGGCCAGGAATGGACCGGCTGGCATCGCGCGGAGAAGGACCTGTTCCCGCCGGCAGGTTACACGGCGCTCACGGCAACCGAGCGAGCCAAAATCGCCACGCAGCTCGTCTCCGATACCGAGGAGCTCGGCAAGCGCACCCGCACGGTGGTGCTCTCCGCGGACAAGCTCGGCAACGGCGCCAAGGAACTCCTGGACGAAGTTGCACGGGGCAAGGTCACCGGCGAGGAAGAAATCTGGTCCCACACTGACCTCTGGGACTTTCAAGCCAACGTCGACGGCGCCCGGATCGCGTTCGAAAACCTCAAGCCCGCGCTCGCTCAGAAGGACCCCGCCCTGGCCACGAGCCTCGATGAGAAATTCGCTGCCCTGCAGGCCGAGCTCAAGAAGCACGCCAAGGGCGACGGCTTCGCGTACTACAACGAACTCAGCCCCGCCGAGGTCCAGCAGCTCGCCGCGCTGGTCGACGCCCTGGGAGAGCCACTGTCCAAGCTCACCTCAGCGGTGGTCCTGTGAGCGGCTGCCCTTTCAACCACGAGCCCGCTGAGGCGCCCGACGGCGGAACGCGCGGCCTGTCCCGTCGCGGATTGTTCTCGCTTGCCGGCGTGGGCGGCGCCGGTGCCGTGGCAGGCCTTGCCGCCGGATACCTCAGCCATGATGCCGTTGCCGCAATGGCCGCCCCGGCCGGTACCGGAAGCAGCGTGGTTCCTTTCTACGGCGAACGCCAAGCCGGCATCGTCACTCCCGCCCAGGACCGCCTCCACATGGCTGCCTTCGACGTGACCGTTGAGGACCGCGCCGCACTCATCCAGCTCCTGAAGGACTGGACTGCCGCGGCCGAAGCCATGACAGCCGGCCGCACAACGGGAGCGACTGGCGCCGTCGACGGCCCCTACGACGCGCCGCCGGGAGGACACCGGAGAAGCTCTCGATCTGGCGGCAGGCAAGCTGACGTTGACGTTCGGCTTTGGCCCGGGCCTCTTCGAAAAGGACGGCAAGCCCCGCTTCAGCCTGGAGGGCCGCAGACCCGACGCCCTGATCGACCTGCCGCATTTCCCGGGCGATGCCCTTGAGGCTGCGCGTACCGGCGGGGACATCGTGGTCCAGGCGTGCGCCGACGATCCCCAGGTCGCCGTGCATGCGATCCGGAACCTCGCACGCATCGGTTTTGGCAAGGTGCGCGTCCGCTGGTCCCAGCTGGGCTTCGGCCGCACCTCGTCCACCTCCCGCGCCCAGACCACCGCGCGCAACCTTTTCGGCTTCAAGGACGGCACGGCCAACCTGAAGGCGGAAGACCCTGCACTCCTAAACGGGCACGTCTGGGCCACCGCCGGAACCCGCCCGGGTGAAGCGTGGATGGCGGGAGGCAGCTACCTTGTCTCCCGGCGGATTCGGATGCATATCGAGATCTGGGACCGGACCTCCCTCCGCGAACAGGAAGGGCTGATCGGCCGCACGAAGGGTGCGGGAGCGCCATTGTCCGGAGGACGAATTCACGGCGCCGGACTTCGGGATCAAGGGCCGCGACGGCGAGCCGTTGATTCCCATCGATTCCCACGTCCGTCTGGCGCACGCGGACCAGAACAACGGCGTGAAGATGCTCCGCCGCGGATACAACGACACCGACGGCTCGGACGGGCTCGGCCACCTCGACGCGGGCCTGTTCTTCATCGCCTTCGTCAAGGATCCGCGGACGCATTATGTGCCCATGCAGATGGCCATGGCAAAGAGAGACAAGCTGGCCCTGGAGTACCTCAAGCACACGGGCTCGGGCCTGTTCGCGGTACCCCCGGGCATTAAGGCGGGCGGCTTCATTGGTGAGGGCTTGTTCGCATGAAGCCGCCCGTCGTCGGACGCGGCACCGATACGGTTACGGGACCGCTGGCTAGGAAAGCGGCCGGCCGGCCATCCGCTCAAGCCGCTCGATGCGCTCACGCATGGGCGGGTGGGTGGCGAACAGCTTGGTCATGGCACCGCCGCGGAACGGGTTGGCAATCATGAGGTGCGAAGTATTAACGAGGCGCTGATCCTGTGGCAGCGGCACCTGCTTCACGCCCGCTTCGATCCTGCGGAGGGCTGAGGCGAGCGCCAGCGGATCGCCGGTGAGCTCTGCGCCGTCGTGGTCGGCGTCGTACTCCCTGGTGCGGGAAATGGCGAGCTGGATCAGCGAGGCGGCAAACGGCGCCAGGAGCGCCATGGCGATCATGGCAATCGGATTGGCGTTCCGCCGGTCCCCGCCGCCGAAGAACAGCAGGATCTGGCCCACCGAGGTAATGACGCCGGCGACGGCGGCCGCGATGGACGAGGTGAGGATGTCGCGGTTGTAGACATGCATGAGCTCATGCCCGAGGACGCCGCGGAGCTCGCGCGCGTCGAGCAAGTTCAGGATGCCCGCGGTGCAGCACACGGCGGCGTTCTTCGGATTGCGTCCCGTGGCGAAGGCATTGGGGGTCATGGTCGGAGAAACGTAGATCCGCGGCATGGGTTGGTTCGCCCGCACGGAGAGTTCCCGGACGATCTGGTACAGCTGCGGAGCCTGTGCTTCCGAAACCGGGTACGCGGCCATCGAGCGGATGGCGATCTTGTCGCTGTTCCAATATCCATAAGCCGTTGTCGCGATGCCGATCAGTGCCATGATCCAGATGGGCGACGCACTGCGCGTGCCCACACCGATCACGGCTCCGAGTCCCAGCAGCACCGCCCAGAGCACACCGAATAGCGCTGCGGTCTTCAGGCCATTGTGATGATTATGCACTTCACTACTTTCTTGCAGTCGTCTCGCTGTTGGTTCTGATCCGATTAACGCCGACGGCGGCCCGGACGTTCCGCCCAACTGGCTCGAAGTTGTTGTCGTTATGAGCCGCCTTAACGACAACAACTGTCAGCTACTTGGGCGTGGGGCTGAGCGCGGGCTAGGGCACCGGGTGGAGCGAATCGTACCGGAGGAATCCGCGCTGCCCGCGCGCCACGAGCCACGCCAGTACTGCGCACAGCACGCCGCCGAGGAGCAGGACCCAACCTTCGCTGAGGACCTTGGTGACGCCACCGGCGAGCATGTCCCCCACTCGCGGACCACCGGAAACCACCACGATGAACACGCCTTGCAACCGTCCCCGCATGTGGTCCGGGGTGGCCGATTGCAGGATGGTGGTGCGGAAGACGGCGCTGACCGAGTCAGAGATCCCGGCAAGGGCGCAACACAGGGCCGCCGGGATGATCCACAGCGTCACCCCGTCGCGCCCGGCGTCCCCGGCAAGGACTACGACCAGGCCGAAAGCTGCGATCGAGAATCCCCATCCGGCCACGGACCACACCACCGCACTGCCCTGGCGCCGAACCCTTCCCAGGGGCCCGGAGAATAGTCCCGCCAGGAAGGCGCCGACGGCCACCGAGGCGAGCAGCACACCCACGGTAGTGTCGCCGCCCCCGATCATCGTGGCTCCGATCGCGGGCATGAGGGCGCGCGGCTGGGCGCAGATCATCGCTACGAGGTCGATGATGAACGTCATGCGGAGGTTGGGCCGGGTGCCTAGGAAACGGAAGCCCTCGACGACGGAGCGCAGGCCGGGTGCCGACGCGCTCGCTGCCGCGGGAAGGGCCGGGAGCTTGAAAAGGCTCCACAGCGCGAAGGCGAAGCTCAGGGCATCGATCGTGTAGGTCCAGCCAAAACCGCTCGAAGCAACCAGCACACCGGCCAGCAGGGGGCCAGCCGTCATGGAAATGCCCATGTTGAGCATGCTCAACGCGTTGGCGGCGGGCAGCAGTTCCTTCCGGACCAGCAAGGGAATGATGGCGCTGCGTGCTGGCGCGTTGATACCTTGCGCGCCGCTCTGGATCGCGACGAGGAGGAACAGGATCCAGACACTGTTCAGCTGGAACCACGCTTGGAGTGCCAAGGCCACGCTGCAGGCCCACAAAACAAGGGACGCAACAATGGCGACTTTCCGCCGGTCATAGGCATCCGAAAGGGCGCCGCCAAACAAACCCGCAATCACCAGCGGAACCAGGGCAAAGATGCTGAGCAGGCCCACGTAGAGGCTCTGTTGGGTGATGCTGTAGACCTCAAGGCTCACGGCAACCAGGGTCAACTGGGACCCGACCATCGACACGGAAGACCCCAGCCACAGGCGGCGGAATGCGGGGCTTTCGCGAAGCGGGGTCATGTCAGCCAGGAGTTTTGCCACCGTCCAACCCTACCCACCCGCGCGTCCGCACTCCCGGAGCGCGGCGTGCCGCCGTCGCGCGCCCGAGTCCGGTCCGCCGTCGGCGGGTTCATCCGAAGTTAGCCTCACCTTATTGTGAAGGACTCATAATAAGTGCTTCAATGGGCGTATGGCAGATCACACGGCAGACCAGGAAGCGTGGGCTTCCGCCCTGCATTCCCACGGACGCCGCGTGACCAAGCAGCGTCTTGCGGTTCTTGCTGCCGTTCAGCACAATCCACATTCCCCGGCCGAAGGCATCCTGGCTGCCGCGCGCAAGGATCTTCCCGAACTGACAGCGCAGTCTGTTTATGTGGTGCTGAGCGACCTCACGGACCTACAGATGCTGCGACGCTTCGAACCGCCCCACTCTCCCGCGCTGTACGAGACGCGGGTGGGCGACAACCACCACCACGCCGTCTGCATCAGTTGCGGCCGCGTGGAGGATGTCGACTGCGCCGTAGGCCATGCCCCCTGTCTCACCCCGCACTGGGATGAGCACTCCACACCCATGACCATCCAGATCGCAGACGTCCTGTACCAAGGCATCTGCCAGGACTGCCAGGCCAAACAACAGCTTCCTACTCAAACGCAAGCAACCACGAAATAGGAGAACGATGACCGCGAACATCTCGACCACCCAGTCGGGCGCCCCCGTCACCTCGGACGCGCATTCCCAGTCCGTTGGTGCCGATGGTGCCATCATTTTGACCGACCACTACCTGGTGGAAAAGCTCGCCCAGTTCAACCGCGAGCGCGTCCCGGAGCGTGTTGTCCACGCCAAGGGTGGCGGCGCTTTCGGTACCTTCAAGACGTCCTCGGACGTTTCCCAGTACACCAAGGCAGCTTTCCTGCAGCCCGGTGTCGAGACGGACATGCTCATCCGTTTCTCCTCCGTCGCAGGCGAGAACGGCTCCCCTGACACGTGGCGCGACCCCCGCGGCTTCGCCGTCAAGTTCTACACTTCCGAGGGCAACTACGACCTCGTGGGCAACAACACCCCGGTGTTCTTCATCCGCGACGGCATCAAGTTCCCCGACTTCATCCACTCCCAGAAGCGCCTCCCGGGCACCCACCTGCGCGACGCCGACATGCAGTGGGATTTCTGGACCCTCTCCCCCGAGTCCGCACACCAGGTCACCTGGCTCATGGGCGACCGTGGCCTGCCGGCTTCCTGGCGCGAAATGCAGGGCTACGGCTCGCACACCTACCAGTGGATCAACGCCGAGGGCGAGCGCTTCTGGGTCAAGTACCACTTCAAGTCCAACCAGGGCGTCAAGACCATCACCGGCGACCAGGCTGAAGAGCTGGCCGGCTCGGATGCGGACTTCTACATCCGCGACCTCCAGGAAAACATTGCCGCCGGCAACTTCCCGTCTTGGGAACTGCACGTCCAGGTCATGCCTTACGAGGACGCCAAGACGTATCGCTTCAACCCGTTCGACCTCACCAAGGTGTGGCCGCACTCGGACTACCCGCTGATCCACGTGGGCACCATGGAGCTCAACAAGAACCCGGAGAACTACTTCGCGCAGATCGAGCAGGCCACCTTCGCGCCGTCGAACTTCGTTCCGGGTATCGCTGCCTCCCCGGACAAGATGCTGCAGGCCCGCATCTTCTCCTACGCTGACGCACACCGCTACCGCGTGGGCACCAACCACGCCCAGATCCCGGTGAACCAGCCGAAGAACCAGGTCAACAACTACAGCCAGGACGGCGCGGGACGCTACCTGTTCAACGCTCCTTCGGTTCCGGTCTACGCACCGAACTCCGTGGGTGGCCCGGCTGCTGTTGAGCCGCAGAACCCGGCCGGTGGCTGGGAGAACGACGGCGAACTGACGCTCTCCGCACACTCCCTGCACGCCGAGGACGGCGACTTCGTCCAGGCCGGCGCGCTGTACCGCGAGGTTTACGACGACGGCGCCAAGGCCCGTCTGCTGGAGACCATCACGGGCGCTGTGGGCGGCGTCAAGAGCCCCGGCATCAAGGAACGCGCCATCCAGTACTGGACCAACGTCGATGCTGAACTCGGCGCCAAGCTGCGCGCCAACCTCGGCGCAGGCGAGGGCGAGTCGGCTGCAGAGGCAGCCAACAAGCTGTAACAACATCCACAAACGAAGCAACCCCGCTGCGGATTCTCCGCGGCGGGGTTGCTTTTTTAATGCGCATCGAAACCGGGGCTTGTTTGCGATTCCTGAGCTTGTAGCTCCTGGAATGGGAAACAAGGTACCGATCCAGGGGTGTGCCTCTCAGCGACGAGGTTCCGCGGCGGGTCTTCCGCGCCAGGTTTTCCGCGACGAGGCTCCGCGACGGGTTTTCCACATAGCCGACAATGTCTCTGGCTAGCTCGGCATTGTGATCCATAGGATCCTTACATGAGCACATTTACCGGGATCCCCGCAGAGGCCATCGCCTTCTATGCCGAACTTGAAGAGAACAACAACCGCGAATGGTGGTTGGCGCATAAAGACATCTACGACTCCGCCGTGAAGGAGCCATTGACCCTGTTGCTGGAAGAGCTTGAACCACGATTCGGGCCGGGCAAGGTTTTCCGTCCGAACCGGGATGTCCGCTTCTCCCAGGACAAGTCCCCCTACAAGACGGCACAGGGAGGGTTTGCAGCGGACAAGGAGGGCGTGGGCTTCTACCTCCAGCTCAGTGCAGACGGCCTGTTGGTCGGCGGTGGATGCCACTCGCGCACCCCGGAGCAGATTGCCCGGTTCCGCGCCGCTACGGATTCGCCGGCCAGCGGAGAGGAACTCCAGAAAATTGTCGATTCCATCGCCGCGGCAGGTTTCGCGGTGGAGGGCGAGAAGCTCAAGACTGTGCCGCGTGGTTTCGACAAAGACCATCCACGGGCCGAGCTCCTGAAGCACAAGTCGCTGTCTGCTGGGATGACCCTGGGCGAACCGGAATGGATGTCCCAGCCCTCAGCCAGGGAAGAAATCGCGAAGCGCTGGGAGGTACTGCGCCCGCTCGTGGAGTGGGTCAACGAGCACGCGGCGCCGTAATATCGTTGGGGCCAAAAGCGTTGGAGCAGCCCATGCCTTGGAGCCGTAGCTCTGGATCCAACGGAAAGACCCCTCGGGCCCTGGACCATGCGTCCAAAGCTCGAGGGGACCGTCAACGGGGTCGGGTGGGTCGATCCGGCCGCTTAAACCCTACTGAGGCTGTCTTCGTCGTCGCTGGATTCGCTTGAATCATTGTTCCTGCCGGAAACAGTTGCCGTCCCGGAGACGGCGGCCTTCGCCGAAGCGAACTTCTCGTTCAGTCGGGAGTGGCGCTGCCCGTAGGCAAAGTAGATGGCAAGTCCGATTACCAGCCAGATGGCGAAGAAGATCCAGGTCTCCACGGCCAGGTTTGTCATCAGGTAGACGCACAGCACAGCCGAAACCACGGGAAGCACCTTGCCGAACGGAACCCGGAAAGCCGGCTTCAGATCCGGGCGCTTCTTACGCAAGACCAGGATGCCCAGGCTCACCATGACGAAGGCCGAGAGGGTACCGATGTTGATCATTTCTTCGAGAAGATCAACGTTGGTCAGACCGGCGACGATTGCCACAGCAGCGCCACAGATGATCTGGAGGCGGACCGGCGTCGAACGCTTCTCGTTCGTCTTGGACAGTGCCCGCGGCAGCAGACCGTCGCGGCTCATGGCCAGGACCACGCGGGCCAGGCCCATGAGCAGCACCATGATGACGGTGGTCAAACCGATCAGGGAGCCGAAGGCAATGACCTTGGCCGCGTCGGTGTTTCCAACCGCTTCGAAGGCCGTGGTCAGGGTGGGGTTCTTGGCTTGGGCCAGTTGTGTGTAGGACACCATGCCGGTCAGGGCGAGGGAGACCAGGATGTACAGCAGCGTCACGAGCGCCAGGCCGCCGAAGATTCCCCGGGGCAGGGTCTTCTGGGGGTTCTTGACCTCTTCCGCGGAGGTGGCAACTACGTCGAAGCCAATGAAGGCAAAGAACACCAAGGCTGCGCCGGCAAAGATGCCCAGCGTTCCGTACTGCGCCGGGACCGCACCAGTAAGGAAGCCGAAGAGGGACTGCTTCATGACATCCGCACCGTCGGTGCCTCCGGTAGGCTGCGATGCCGGGACAAAGGGCGCGTAGTTGGAGAATTTCACGTAGGTGAAGCCGACAACAATCACGAACAGCACCACGGCGATCTTGATCAGCGTGAAGACGTTGCCTACGCGGGCGGACAGCTTGGTGCCGAGCACCAGGAGCACCGTGAAGGTCGCGACAATCAGGAAAGCACCCCAATAGAGATCCACGCCGGCGATGTTCAAGGCCGGGGGCATATCCACACCCATGAGCGCAAACACTTTGCTCAAGTAGATGCCCCAGTACTTCGCGATGACGGCAGCAGCGGTAAACAATTCAAGGATGAGGTTCCAACCAATGATCCAGGCGAGTACTTCACCCATGGTGGCGTAAGTGAAGACGTAGGCGGACCCAGCGACCGGGATCGCGGTAGCGAATTCTGCGTAGCACATGATGGCCAAGGCGCAGGTGACGGCCGCGACGGCGAAGGAGATCGTCACGGCGGGGCCGGCAAAGTTCGCAGCGGCCTTGGCGCCGACCGAGAAGATCCCAGCGCCGACTGCAACGGCAACGCCCATGATCATCAGATCCCAGGTGCTGAGGGAACGCTTGAGCTTGCGTCCGGGTTCATCGGCGTCCGCGATGGACTGCTCGATCGATTTGGTCCGGAGGAGGTTCATAGAAGAGTCCACAATCTTGATGAGGTGGTAGAAACAGACTCATCAAGAGTAGTGTCCAGCCAATGGACCCCCACATTTGTCCCAAATCGTGAGACACAAGGGCGGCTTGCCTTCAGAGCTTGGGGACGTTCCAATCCATCAAGGTGGAACGGATCAGGAAGCGTTTCCCCTCAGGCGATTCCACGGAGAAGCCGCTCCCACGGCCGTCCACTACATCCACCGTCAGATGGGTGTGGGACCAGTAATTGAACTGCTCCCGGGACATCCAGAACTCCAAAGGCTGCGGCCGTTCGGGCTCGCCGATGTCGAAAAGCCCAAGCAAAACGTCCGAATCACCGGTAATGAATTCGCCAGCGGGGTAACACATGGGTGAGGAGCCGTCGCAACAACCACCTGACTGATGGAACATGAGCGGACCGTGTTGCTCCCACAACTTCCGGAGCAGTTCGATGGAAACGGCGGTGAGCGCCACCCGGGAAAAGTCTTCCCCGGGCAGCGTCACTGCGGCGTCAAGCCTGTCGTGGTGCATTAGAACTTCAGCACCACGCGGCCGTCGATCTTGGCGTGCTTCATTTCGTCAAGGACCGCGTTGACCTCGGAGAGCTCCCGCGTGGACACGGTCGGGTGGATCTTGCCCTGCGCATAGAGATCCAGCGCTTCCTCCAGGTCCTGCCGCGTTCCCACGATCGAGCCGCGGACCGTCAGGCCCTTGAGAACAATCTCGAAGATCGGCGCAGGAAAGTCCCCCGGCGGAAGTCCGTTGAACACGATCGTCCCGCCGCGCCTGGCCATGCCGATCGCCTGCCCGAACGCCGAAGGGTGCACCGCCGTGACCAGGACGCCGTGGCAGCCTCCGGTTTCCCGCTGGATGACTTCCGCGGGATCTTCGTGCAACGCGTTGACCGTGAGCTCTGCACCGTGTTTCTTGGCGAGGGCGAGCTTGTCGTCGGCGATGTCCACCGCGGCCACCCGCAATCCCATGGCCACCGCGTACTGGACCGCGATGTG
>NZ_JBIYDB010000065.1:0-14758 GCF_044908325.1 Arthrobacter sp. GAS37 | reverse complement strand
TACGACCGCGCCATCGAAGTCGCCCACGAACGCGGCGTCCGCATCCCCATGGAAGAAACCCGCTAACCAGACCCGACAACCCCAACTAGCTCGCAGTTGTTGTCGTTATGGGACCCCAAAACGACATCAACTGCGAGCTAGTTGGGAAGAACGAGGAAAAATGACAACCATTACCCACGAACCGCTGACCGTCACCCTCGGCTCCAGCGGAGTCACGCCGGAGGACGTCGTCGCCGTCGCACGCTACGACGCCAAGGTGACCATCTCCCAGGAAGCCCTGGACACGGTTGCCAAGGTCCGCGCCCACATCGACGGCCTCGCCCACAGCGAAGTTCCGGCGTACGGCGTCTCCACGGGCTTCGGTGCCCTGGCCAACCGCCACATCCCCAACGAACTCCGCACCCAGTTGCAGAAGTCGCTCATCCGCAGCCACGCCGCCGGCATGGGCCCGGCAGTGGAGCGCGAAGTGGTCCGCGGCATCATGTTCCTGCGCGCCAAGACCCTGGCCTCGGGCCGCACGGGCGTCCGCCCCGTGGTCCTGCAGACCATGGTGGACGTCCTCAACGCGGGTATCACCCCCGTAGTCCGTGAATTCGGCTCCCTGGGCTGCTCCGGCGACCTTGCCCCGCTGTCGCACTGCGCACTGGTCCTGATGGGCGAAGGCGAAGCCACCGGGCCCGACGGCGAGCTGTACGGCGCCGCCGGAAAGAAGCCGGTTGGCGAGCTCCTCGCCGCGCACCGCATCGAGCCGGTCGTCCTCGCGGAAAAGGAAGGCCTTGCCCTCGTCAACGGCACCGAGGGCATGCTCGGCATGCTCCTGATGGCCATCGCCGACCTGCACTTGCTGCTCACGACGGCGGACATCACCGCTGCGCTCAGCGTCGAGGCGCTGCTCGGCACGGACCAGGTGTTCCTGCCGGAGCTGCATGCGGCCCTGCGTCCCCACCCGGGCCAGGCCGCAAGCGCGGACAACATGCTGCGCGTGCTTTCCAACTCGCCGATCGTTGCTTCGCACCGCGTCAATGACACCAAGGTCCAGGACGCATACTCGCTCCGCTGCGCACCCCAGGTTGCGGGCGCGGTCCGCGATACCGTGACGCACGCTGAACTCGTGGCCTCCCGCGAGTTGGCTGCGGCCATCGACAACCCCGTAGTGCTCCCGGACGGCCGCGTGTCCTCCAACGGCAACTTCCATGGTGCCCCGGTGGCCTACGTGCTGGACTTCCTGGCCATCGCCGTGGCGGACCTGTCCTCCATCGCAGAGCGCCGCACGGACCGCATGCTGGACCCGGCCCGCTCACACGGACTCCCGGCCTTCCTTGCCGACGATCCGGGCGTGGACTCGGGCCTCATGATCGCCCAGTACACCCAGGCCGGACTTGTCTCGGACAACAAGCGACTGGCCGTCCCGGCGTCGGTTGACTCCATCCCGAGCTCCGCCATGCAGGAAGACCACGTCTCCATGGGTTGGCACGCTGCCCGCAAGCTACGCAAGGCCATCGAGAACCTGCGCCGCGTCCTGGCTGTGGAACTCGTCACGAGCGCCCGTGCCCTCGACATCCGCACCAAACTGTCCGGCGGCGAACTCACTCCGGGGCCAGCTGGCACCGCCGTGATCGAGGTGCTGCGCGGCGTCGTCGACGGCCCCGGAACTGACCGTTTCCTCTCACCTGAGCTGGAAGCCGCGGACCGTCTTGTAGGCGCTGGCGACGTGCGAGCGGCCGCCGAATCCGCCGTCGGAATTCTCGCCTGACGCCGAACAAAATACTGTTCGAGTGAACAATAGGAAGCGCCCCGGAAATGTTTGGCAATACGCGCCCCGGGGCGCTTTCTGTGTAGTAGAACTTATGGGGTACGGCATGTCCACGCCGATGATGTCGTGGGCCTGCCGGGGAAAATCCGTTTACAACTGAAAACAACGAACATCCACAAAGGGGTAGAAGTTCAATGAAGGCACGCGGGACAGTCCTGTCCAGGCGAATCGCACAGTCCGCCGTCGTTTCCAACTGGGGAACGTTGAAGGTGGGGGAGCGGATCGAAGTCGTAAGGCACGCACATGTGGTCGCGGCGGGGGAGGTGCAGGAAGTCTCGGGCAGCGGCAACGTTGTGTGGCTTGAACCCGCAGGGCCTGGCGCCGACGAAGCCGCCAAACAGCTTTTCATGAAGTCCGACGGCGTGGAGCTGCGCCGGGTGTAGTGACCGTATAAAAACCGGGGCTTGTTTCCCATTCCGCGCCTTCTTGGCGTGGTCCGGAAAACAAGCCCCGGTTTTGTTGTCCGTACCTGTTCCTAGGCTTCCTAGGCGGCGAGGACTTCGCGGGTCTGGCCGAACGGGACCGACTCGTCCAAGGCAACCGTGTAGCTTCCAGGCTCCCGGCGGGTCACCAGGATCCCGCAGCGGCCGTTGTCGGCAGCGGCTTCGATGAGCGTGCTGACAGCTTCGTCAAGTCCTGCATGGACTTCGTCGACGGACGCAAAGGACAAATGGATTTCGTTGCGTTCTATTGTTGCGGTGTTCATTGGGGGGCTCCTTCTGCAGGGTGCCGCAGGGGGGAGCGGCAATTCCTGCATAAAAAGATAGCAAAGTGTCATGGGATGTCCGGCATTTTGGGAGCTGGATCACCGGCGGACCATGGCGCGCAGCAGCTTCACGGCCACGGAGAGTGCCGCGATGTCTACCGGGCCGGGCTTGATGGCTTCCTTGATGGTGTCCTGGATGCGGGCGAGTTGTTCGATGTTTCCGCGTTCCCAATCCTCGATCCTCGCTACGGGGTCGGCGACTGCCTCGGAGGAGCGGGGAGTGTGCCGGACCACGGCCTTGGTCATGTCGGCAAGGACCAGGTACATGTCGTCACGGAGGGCTGCCCGGGCCAAGGCCTCCCAGTGGGTGTCCCGCGGCAACAGCGTGATGTGTTCCAACAGGGGGATAGCCGAGATCCGTTCGAACACGGCGAAGTAGACCTCCGCCACGTCCTCAACGGGCTCCTGCAATTCCTCGGCAATCGCGGAAATGTCCAAAAGGCCGTAGCTGACGAGGAGTTCGGAGGCTCGAAGGCCCAGTTCGTGTGGCAGGCCCACCGAATCCGAATGGGCGAGGCGCGTCAACGAGTGTTGCAGGTTGATCCCGTGCAGGAGGCGCGTGAAATTTGCCCGCATCAGCGACATGGGCCGTTCGAGCCGCGCGAAGGCGTCCGCAATGGGCTTGTCCCGGAAATCGTGGGTGACGTACCAACGGGTGGACCGGTCGAGGAGGCGGCGCATGTCCAGTGCCACGGCGCATCCGTGCTCGCGCGGGATGCTTGCCGGCACCCGGGCGATGGCTTCAGTGACCGAATCGAAATCCCAGATTCGGCGCATGACCACGAATCCACGCGCCACCGCGGCCGCCGAAACCGTGGTTTCCTCCATGGCGCGGAATGCAAACGCTATGCCGCCGAGGTTGATCATGTCGTTGGCCACCACTGTGGCGACGATTTGGCGGCGTAAGGGATGCGTGGAGAGGTCATCGCCGAACCGTTCCGAAAGTTGGCGGGGGAAATACTCGCGCAGTGTTTGCGAGAACCACGGATCGTCCGCGAGCCCGCCCTCCGTCAGTTCCCGGGCGAGCTCGATCTTGGCATAAGCCGCCAGCACAGCCAGCTCGGGCGAGGTCAGTCCGACTCCGGTCCCCACGCGGGCGTGGATTTCCTCCGTAGTCGGGAGGCATTCGAGCTGCCGGTCCAGGTCCGTGGCTGATTCGAGCCAGTCCATGGTCCGTTCGAAGCTCGGGCTCCACTCAAGGACCAGCTGTTTGTCATTGAGGAGGAGGACGTTTTGGTCCACGTTGGTTTTCAGCACGAGCCGCCCTACCTCGTCCTGGAGTGAGTGCAGGAATTTCGTTCTTTCATCCGGGGACATCTTGCCCGCGGCGATCATCCGGTCCAGGAAGATCTTGATGTTTACCTCGTGGTCCGAGCAGTCCACGCCGGCGGAATTGTCGATGGCATCGGTGTTCACGAGGATTCCGGCCAGAGCAGCCTCGATCCTGCCGCGTTGGGTGATGCCGAGATTGCCGCCCTCAGCGATGATCCGGGTACGCACTTGGGCGGCGTCCACCCTGATGGCATCGTTTGACTTGTCTCCGACCTCGGCATGCGTCTCGCTGGAGGCCTTGACGTAGGTGCCGATTCCGCCGTTGTAGAGCAGGTCGACGGGGGCCATGAGGACGGCCCTGAGCAGCTCAGGCGGGCTCATCGCCGTCGTGCCCTCATCCAATCCCAAGGCGAGGCGGACCGGTTCGGTGATGCTGATTGACTTCTCGGTCCGGGAGAACACCCCTCCGCCCGGACTGAGCTTCGCGGGGTTGTAGTCGGCCCAGGACGAGCGGGATAGCTTGAAGAGCCGTTTCCGCTCGGCGAAGGAAGTGGCTGGGTCCGGGGTGGGATCGAGGAAGATGTGCCGGTGATCGAAGGCTGCCACCAGCTTGATGTGGTTCGAGAGCAGCATGCCGTTGCCGAACACGTCGCCGCTCATGTCGCCGACGCCCACCACGGTGAAATCCTCGGCCCGGGAGTCGATGAGCAGTTCGGTGAAATGGTGCCGCACGGACTCCCAGGCGCCTCGGGCCGTGATGCCCATCTGCTTGTGGTCATAACCCACCGAACCGCCGGACGCGAACGCATCGCCGAGCCAGAATCCGTACTCTGCGGCCAGGGAGTTGGCGATGTCGGAGAACGTGGCTGTGCCCTTGTCCGCGGCGACCACGAGGTAGTAGTCGTCGCCGTCGTGCCTCACCACGCGGGCCCGCGGAACGACGCGCTGCGGCGGGACAACGCGCTGCGGCGGAACGACGCGGCCGTGCGAACCGCCGTCGGGTTCGGCAACCAGGTTGTCCGTGATGTCCAGTAGTCCGCGAACGAAGATCCGGTAGCTTTCCTGGCCCTCGGCCAGCCAGGCCGCGCGGTCTTCGGCGGGGTCCGGGAGCTGTTTGGGGTAGAAACCTCCCTTGGCTCCGGTGGAAACGATGACGGCGTTTTTCACCGTTTGGGCTTTCACGAGTCCCAGGACTTCCGTGCGGAAGTCCTCGCGACGGTCGGACCAGCGCAAGCCTCCGCGGGCAATCGGGCCGAAACGCAAGTGGACGCCTTCCACCCTCGGCGAGTAGACCCAGATTTCGAACTGTGGCCGGGGTGCCGGTGCGGCGGCGATGGAGGAGGGATTGAGCTTGAAACTCAAATACGGCTTGTTGAGGTAGAAGTTGGTGCGGAGGGTTGCCTCCACAAGGCTCGCCAGAGAACGCAACAGGCGGTCGGCGTCGAGGACGGGTACGGCGTCGATCGCTTCCGCCAGTTCCTTGCGGGCGGCGTTCGTGGCTTGTGTCCGCGAGCTGTACTTGCCGCGGTCCGTTTCGAACAGATCGCTTCCAGCCGGAATCTGCTCAGTCGCCGTCGGCTCAGCAGGCGTCGGCTCGCGCAGTTCAGGATCGAACAGATCGGGTTCGAACCGGTCCGGATCGAACTTCGCCTCGAAAAGTGAAAGCAAAGCGTGGGTTGCACGAACATTCTCACGGAGGGTATCCGCGATGAACCCGTAGGAATTGGTGCTCCCCAACTGCCGAAGGTACTTCGCATACGCGCGCAGGATGGCTGTCCGCCGCCAGTCGATCCCCTCCCGGATGACCAGGGCATCGAAGGCGTCGGACTCCGCATCTCCCCGCATCGCGGCACAGAACGAAGCGGCCAGCAGATCGCCGGTTCCCACGGGATCAACTCCGCGCGGATACACGAGGCCGAGGTCGTAAAGGAAGTAGGACCGCCCGTCGGCACGCTGCACATCGAACGGCCGCTGGTCCAGCACGCGCAAGCCCAGGTTGTGGAAGAGCGGCAAAATCTGGCTCAGGCTCTGCGGGCGGGTCAAATAGAGCCGAATCCGCGCATCCTCAGCGAGGACGGCAGTTCCCGGGCGCTTGTAGACGGTGAGCAGCGGGTCCGCGGCGTCGCCGTCTGTCAGGTCCCCGTCCCGGGGCGCGAAGCTCTCGAACCGGACGATGTCCTGAACCGCGTCTTCCACCTCGTAGTCTGCTTTGTAGCTGGCTGGAAAGGCGGTGGCCCATTGCCGGGACAGCAGGGCGGCCTCGTCCGCGGGGAACCTCGCCCGCAGGGCTTCGTCCAGGCCTTCGGCCCAGGACCTTGTGGCGGCGATGATCCGCTGCTCAAGTACCGCAGGGTCGACGACGACAGGCGCCCCCTCGCGTGGCAACAGAACCCGGAAGAACACGCGGGCCATGGCGGATTCGCCCAGGCGGAGCTCGAATTCGATGGCGTCGGAGACGAAGGCCTCGCGAAGTTCGCGTTCAATGTTGAGCCGGACGGCCGTGCTGTAGCGTTGCCGCGGCAGGAAGACCAGGGCTGTCATGAAGCGGTTGTGCGAGTCCGGGCGCAGGAACAACCGTGTGCTGTGCCGTTCTTGGAGGCGCAGGATGTCCCGCGCGTGCTCCGCCAACTGCCGTGCGTCGATGTGGAAGAGTTCGTCGCGTGGATAGGCCTCCACCACCGCCAGGAGTTCCTTGCCTCGGTGTGATGCGGGCGGGTATCCGAACGTGCGCAGCACCTCGTCCACGGTGTCCCGGATGACGGGAATCTGGAGTGCCGAGCGGGACGCCGAGCTGGGAGCGAAAAGGCCAACGAAGGTGCGCTCCCAGATTCCGTCAGCCCCGCCGAGGCTGATTTCGTCGAGGTAGGCGCGCCGGAGGACCGTCGAGCGGAGCGTCGATTTGGTGAGTGTCAGGAGGGGCGCCGCGGACGACTCGCCTTCGGACGCGGTGACCGCCACATTCCTGAGCAGGCCGAGACCCTTCCGGCCGCGGTAGCCGAGGAAGACGAAATTCCCGTCGTCCAGCCAGCGCAGCAACTCCTGGACCTCCCGCGCCGCGGGGGCGGCTTGCGCGAGCCCGTCCAAGCCCCTGACCTCGTTGGCAAGTTCCTGATGGATGGCAGCCGCGTCTTCTGCGGCGGCCCGGACATCGCCAAGGACGGTCTGCAGCCGTTCAACGAGGTGTTCGGCACTCGTTTCGTCTGGAAGCCGGGAGATCTCGACGGCGATCCAAGCCTCCGTGAGCGGCCCGCCGTCGTCGTGGTCCATAGGGGTGACCGAGGCGGAAGGTTCGACGCCGGACGGCAGTCCCGTCCGCAGGGGACCGCGGCGGACGTCGATCAGGCGATGGGTGGCTGGATCCCGGGTGACTGTAAAAATGGGGTGGACCAGGAGCCGGATGGAGGCGTTGTCCCTGGCGATTTCCGCGGTGACCGACGGGACCAGGTAGGGCATGTCCTCGGTGACAATAGCTACGAGGCTGGCGTCGGCCTCGTTCAGGACGCCGATCACTGCTTGCCCGGGAGCCCGCCGTTCCGCCAATGAGCGGTGGTACCGCGCACGCTCCAGGAGTGCATCGGTGGTGTAGTCGCGGACATCATCATCGGCCACGTGCTCGTAGTAGTCGGTGAGGAATCGGTCCGGGGCGCCGGGGGCAGTGCCTCCCAAGGCGTGGTCCGCGGGCTCGATTCTGGGTGACATGTCGCTGCGCCTCCGCCGCGCAAGGAGCGGCCGTGCTGTAGCGGTCGGCGAAGTCCTGCGCCTGATTTCATGATGGCTGGCGCGGGGCAGGCAGTAAAGGCTTGGGGAGCCCACCCTTACACGACTTGGTCAAGCGGAACGAGCTGAATTTGCCTCACTAGCCTGTGCGCCGTTGGAAGATCACTTTCGCTCTCGGCCGGTCTCGACAGGCTGTGCCTGGGGTCGTCTACGCGCGGGATGCGCGAGGATTATTCCATGACACTGGTTCATCTCAGCGGACAACTCGTGTGCCGCGACGCTGACGAGGTCGCCGTCGTCGCCCTCCACCTTGCCCGCCACGTCGCCTTGACGCGCGCCGAGGCCGGCTGTATCTCATTTCACGTGACCGCCACCGACGACCCGATGGTGTGGCAGGTTGACGAGAGGTTCAGCGATGAGGCGGCCTTCAGGGCCCACCAAGACCGCGTCGCTAGAAGCGAATGGGGTCGCGCCAGCGCCGGAATAGAGCGTCGATACTCCGTAACAGGGCTCTAGAACAGAGCATCAACCCCTGCGATTCTTTGGTCCAGGATCAATCATCGACTGGCTGCCACGCGGCAGCCAGTCGATGACCGGTGTGTTCGTGAGGAGACAGCCGCGGCTTCGCTTTCTCCGGAGGTGTCCGTGCCGTGACTAGCCCTTGACGGCGTCCAGTTTGAGCATCTTGGCGATGACGCCGTCGAGTTCGGAGTCGTCGAAGATCTTCTTCCAGTCGTCCTTGATGATGGTGTCCTTGCCGTACTGGATGGCGATTTCGCAGGCCTCGGAGAACGGGTTGGAGCCGCGCAGGGCGTTGGTCAGGGCGATCTGCACGTGGCCGAAAAGCATGGCCTTGGCTGCTTCTTCCGGGACGCCGGCGGTGTGCACGGTCTCGTGCAGGGCTTCGTTGAGGAGTGTGCCGATCATGCAGGCCACGGTTTCCACGAGGGTGGGTTCGAGGATGGCGAGCTGCTTCACCGTGACCCAGTGGACGTTGATCACGGGGGCGTAGATGGTGCGGATGGTTGCTTCGGCTACATCGCGGGTTGCTGCGGGGGCGTCCTCGTCGATGGCTGCGACGACGTTCTGGGGGGCGCCCTGGCCGCCGAAGGTGTCGGCCCATTCTTCCTTGGTGGTGCGCTCGAGGAACACGGACGGGTGGCAGGGGTGGGCGACCGCCTGGATGACGTCGTCGCGCTTGGCCAGCAGTCCGGCGTAGGCCGCGGCCGGGTCCAGGGTGAGCAGGATCGAGCCGGGCTTCATCTGCGGGACGACGCCTTCGGAGACGATGCCGAGGACGGTGTCCGGCACGGCGAGGATCACGACGTCGGCGCCCTTGACGGCGTCGTCGGTGGCGGTGATTTCGCGGCCTTCGGCGCGGACGCGGTCCTGGCCGGCGGGGGAGTTCTCGCTGTAGGTCACCGTGTGGTTGGACTTCTGGAGGTTGGCGGAAACGCGCATCCCCATCTTGCCACCGGCTCCGACAACGGCGACGGTCAATTGTTCTGCTGACATTTCACTTGCTCCTTAGGAATTCGAGGCTTTGTTGGGTCCACTGGTTTTCGAGGCGGATGGTTTCCGCCTCTGAGTCCTGCCAGGGCAGCCAGTGTTCGACGATCTGGTTGATGTTTCTTTGCGCGGGCTGGATCTTTCCGGCCATGTAGTCGTAGTCCAGGAGGCCCTCGCCGAGCGGTGCGCCGGAGTACGTGAACCCGACCCACCCCTCTTTGCGGCTGAACGCAAAGTCTTTGATGTGCATGTTCAGGACATAGGGCGCGACGGCGTCAATCACCTCGCGAGGCATCTCCAGCGCCGCGACGGTATTGGCAGGGTCGCTGCAGATCCCCAGGTACGGGCTGTCCACCCGGCGGATCACCTCCAGGCTCCGTGCGGTGGGCACCTGTTCGTAGGTTTCGACGGCGATCCGCACGCCTGCCGCTTGGAAGGCCGGAAGGATCCCGGTGAAGATCGCCGTGGCTTCGTCGGCGTCGGGGGTGTGGCCGGGGACGTTGAACATGGTCCGCAGCAGCTTGGCTTTGAGGGCCACAGCGATGTGCAGGAACTTGTGCAGGTGCTCCGGCCGGATGCCCTTCGTGCCGAGTTCCAGTGTGATCCCGAGGGAGTCCGCGGTGGCGCGGACGGCGGCGAGTTCGTCGTCGGACATGTGCTCCAGGGGAGCGTAGTCGCAGATCTGGAACAGCTCCACGCCCAGTCCCGCCGTGCGCCGCAGTGCTTCGTGGATGCTCAACGGTGCCGAGACGGCGTCCGAGAGCTGCCAGAAGAACGCGTAGCTGCTCAGGCCGATGGTTGAGCTCATGCTGCTGCCCCGTTTGCGGCCCTCGCCTGTGCGGATGCGGCGAGACGGGCTGCAGCCTCGTCGAGGATGGTCTTGAGCGCTTGTGGGTCGTGCGCGAAGCGGCCCAGGAACAGGCCGGCGACGGACATGTCCAGCTGGGTGATCAGTCCTGGGCCGGCGCCCCCGCCGTAAATGACCCGGCTCTCGGACTGTCCGGGCAGGCTCCGGAGGTGTTCGTCCAAACCCCGGACCACGGCGCTGATGTATTCGGGCGTCGCGGGTTCCGGTGCGCCGATGGCCCACTGTGGTTCGTAGGCCACGATCGTCCGCTTGGCGAGATCGAGGCTGGATGCACGATGAAGGACCGCGTCTAGCTCCCGGGCGCAGTAGGCGACCGCTTCGGCGGCCGTACCTTGCACGGGTTCGCCGACGCAGAGCACCGGAGTGAGCCCGTTGCGGTAGGCTGCCGCGGTCTTGAGCCCGACCACGTCATCGTCCTCGCCGAAGATCCTGCGGCGTTCGGCGTGGCCAACCTCTACGTAGGAACCGCCGAGTTCGGTGATCATGGGACCGCCAACCTCACCGGTGTACGCGCCTTCGTCTTCCCAGAAGATGTCCTGGGTTCCCGTCCGCGCCCCGGAGGGGGCAAGGACGCTTCCGGCCTCGCTGAGGACAGGGAAGGCAGGGAGGGCGAAGAGCTCGATGCTGCCGTCTTGGACGGCGGGGTGGGCTGCGGCGATATCGGCCACGGCGCGGCACCATTCGAGCGTGCGTTCGTAGCCGAAGTACATTTTCAGGCTGACGCCGACGACCGCCTTCTCATTCGTCCCGCCACCGGCGGGTTTAGCAGGAAGTGACACCCTCGTAGTCCTTAATGAGTGTGACCTTCTCGGCGGAGGCAGAGGACTCGTCGAAGGTGTACGTGAGCCACTCCTTGGCAAGGCGGCGGGCCAGCTCCAGGCCGACGACGCGCTGGCCGAAGGTGAGGACCTGGGCGTTGTTGCTCAGGACGGCCCGTTCCACGGAGAAGGAGTCGTGTGCGGTGACTGCGCGGATGCCGGGGACCTTGTTGGCAGCGATGGCCACCCCCAGCCCCGTGCCGCAGACCAGCAGGGCACGGTCGGCCTTGCCCTCGGCGATCAGTTCGGCCGCAGCGATGGCCACGGACGGGTACGGGGTGTGGCTGACGGCGTCCACTCCGACGTCGGTCACGGATTCGACCAGTTCACTGGCCTCAAGGTCGGCCTTGAGGGCTTCCTTGTACTCGAATCCTGCATCGTCCGATCCGATGACCAGTCGCAGTTTGGTGCTCATGTGTTCTCCTTAATGCTGTTTTCGACGGTGTTCTCCACTGTGTTTTTTCCTAGAGGAAGGTCTCGTGGATTGCCTGGACGATCAGCGCCATCGAGACGGCTCCGGCGTCCGGGGTGCCCAGGCTCTTCTCGGCATGCGGGCGGGCGCGGCCCATTAGCGGCAGCAGGTTCGCGGTGTCCTTGGCTGCCTGTTGGGCTGCCACGACGGCGGTGTCCCACGCGTCCGTCAGGGACCGACCGTCCTGCACGCCGGCTTCGAGGGCGTCGCGGAACGGGACCAGGACATCCACCAAGGTCTTGTCGCCCACCTTGGCCTTGCCGAAGTTCATGATGGCCGCGGCGGCGTCTGCCACGCCGGTGGCGACAGCGCCGCCGTCGGGCGCGTTGGCGTCGCCCAAAGCGTCACCGACGGCCCGCAGCGCCATGCCCCACAGCGCACCGGAGGTTCCGCCGGCCTTGTCGGCCCAGGCATCCCCGGCGAAATGCAAGGTGGTGGCCGCACCGGCACCGCGTTCGACGGCCTCTGCCGCGGCTTCCACGGCGGCGCGGACCCCGCGTTCCATGCCGATGCCGTGGTCGCCATCGCCGGCGATCGCATCGATCCGACCGAGTTCGTCAGCGTTGGCGCCTACGACGTCTTTGGCGGCGCCAAGTGCGGCGAGGACGCGGACGGCGGCCGCGCGGGACTCGGCCGTGGCGGCAGGGATGGAAAGTTCGACGTCGGCCAGCTTGCCGTCGTCGAACGCCAGCGCCTGGGCTGTAATCGCGCCGCGACGGAAGGCCGGGGCGTCGGCCGGCGCGAGCCAGAGATGTTCGAGTTCTTCGTCCAGCCAGAAGAGGGTCAGGGAGGTGCCTGCCATGTCGAAGCTGGTCACGAGCTCGCCCACCTGGGGGTCCACGGCCTCAAGCCCTGCTTCTGCGAGGAGTTGCGCCACGCGGCGGTACACCACGAACAGTTCCTCGTATTTCACGCTGCCCAAGCCATTGAGGATCGGGACGACGCGGGAACGGCTGATCTCGACGCCTTCGGGAACCTCGGCGAGGAGCTTGGTGACCATCAGCTCAGCGAGCTCGTCCGCCGTCGGGATGTCCGTTTCGCCGATGCCCGGTTCGCCGTGGATTCCCATGCCGACGGCCATCCGGCCCTCGGGGACGGTGAAGAGTGGCTGTTCAGCACCGGGCAGGGTGCATCCGGTGAACGCGACGCCGAAGGAGCGGGTGCGGTGGTTGGCGCGTTCGGCGATCTGCACGACGTCGTCAAGGGTGTAACCCGCTTCGGACGCGGCAGCGGCCACCTTGAAGACGGTCAGGTCCCCGGCAATGCCGCGGCGCTTGTGCCGTTCGGCCAGCGGGGCAGAGGAGATGTCGTCAGTGACGGCGATGCTGCGGCAGTCGATTCCCTCCTTGCGGAGCTTCACCTGGGCCTGGGTGAAATGCAGGACATCGCCGGCGTAGTTGCCGTAGCCCAGAAGCACGCCGCCGCCGTTGTCCGCAGCCTTGGCCACGTTGTAGACCTGCTGCGCGGACGGCGAGGCGAAGAGATTGCCCATCGCTGCGCCGTGCGCCATGCCCTGGCCGACGAGACCCCCGAAAGCCGGGTAGTGGCCCGAACCGCCCCCGATCACCAGAGCTACCGTGCCGGGAGTGCTCCGGGTGCTGCGGGCAACGCCGCCGGAGACGCGCCGT
Organism: Arthrobacter sp. GAS37; assembly: GCF_044908325.1. Taxonomy (NCBI): domain Bacteria; kingdom Bacillati; phylum Actinomycetota; class Actinomycetes; order Micrococcales; family Micrococcaceae; genus Arthrobacter; species Arthrobacter sp. GAS37. The sequence continues at coordinate 1,895 of NZ_JBIYDB010000065.1, read as the reverse complement.
ACCCAGCGGCCGTGCGAAGCGACGAAACCTTCGATCATTTCGTCAGCGAAGGCTGCGGGTTCATTGAACAAGCGGGTCATGCGGAACTCCTGGACCAAATAGCGAGGATTGGGGTGGTGCCGGATGGCGGGACTGGGGGCGTGATGCCTGGCGACCCAACTAACTGACAGTTGTTGTCGTTCTGAGCCCCCAAAACGACAACAACTGCGAGCTAGTTGGGCAGGCCGGGGTTAGGGCTCTGCGTGGTGGCCGGCGCCTGCGGGATCCAGCGCCTCGGCGGGGATGCCGTCGCTCGCCTTGCCCCGGCGGCTGAGGACAACCATCACGATCGAGGACAGCAGCATGAAGCCACCCACCACGAACATGGGCACCACGTAGCCTCCGGTCCAGTCCTTGAGCCAACCCGTGATGTAGCCAGCGCTGAAGCCTGCCAGGTTGCCGACCGCGTTGATCAGCGCGATGCCGGCTGCGGCCGCTGCCCCGGTGAGGAACTGCGTGGGCACCGTCCAGAAGTTCGGCAAGGCCGCGAAAATGGACATGGCGGTGATGGTGATGACGGCGATCGTGGCCGCCGGGGATCCTGCGAACAGTGCCAACGGGATACTGACGGCGCCGGTCAGTGCGGGAAGCGCGATGTGCCACGTCTTGACGCCGCGCTTGGTGGCGTCCCTGGACCAGAAGTACAAGACGACGGCGGCAGGCAAGTACGGGATGGCGGTGATGAGGCCTTGCTGGAAGACATCGAATTTCGTGCCGAACTGGGACTCGAATCCCTTGATGATGGTCGGCAGGAAGAAGCCGAGGGCGTAGAGGCCGTAAATGAAGCCGAAATAGATCAGGGAGAGCATCCAAACGCGGCCGTTGCCGAACACTGTCCGGACGCTGACGTGCTTGTTGCTGGCCGCCGTCGTTTCCTTTTCCTTTGCGAGAGCACCGGTCAGCCAGGTTTTTTCCTCGGACGTCAGCCACTTGGCCTTGGCGGGGGAGTCGGCCAGATAGAACCAGGAGATGACACCGATGGCGATCGCCGGGATGGCGACACCGAAGAACATGAACCGCCAGCCTTCAAGGCCGAAGAACACGCCGTGCTGCTGGATCAACGCGCCGGCCAGCGGAGCGCCGATCACCGTGGTCAACGGCTGTGCCAAGTAGAAGAGGGCCAGGATCTTGCTGCGGTGCTTTGCGGGAACCCAGAGGCTCAGGAAGAGAATGGCGCCAGGGAAGAATCCGGCCTCGGCCACACCCAGGATGAAACGCAGGATGTAGAGCTGGTCCACGTTGCCCACCCAGGTGAACGCGAGGGACACAATGCCCCAGCTGACCATAATGCGGGCCAACCAGCGGCGTGCGCCGAACTTGTGCAAAGCAAGGTTGCTAGGGATCTCCAGCAGGATGTAGCCGATGAAGAAGACTCCGGACGCGAAGCCGAACTGCGCTGCGGAGAGCGCCAGGTCCTTGTTCATGCCGTTGGGGCCGGCGAACGAGATGGCCGTCCGGTCCAGGTAATTGATGAAGAACATCAAGGCGACGAACGGCACCAGCCGGATCGCGACCTTCTTGATGGCCGATCTTTCGACCACCGATTGTGTGGTGTCCACATTGACTCCTAGAGGTTGCCGGAGCGCGTTGTCCTTCTGCGGACCAGACGGCTCGGGTTTTCTTAGTGCCGATCCGTGGACTTCGATGCCTCAGGACCGAGCTAAGCGTGTGATAAAAACCATAAGCCCCCGAGCGCAAATTGGTCAACCGGTTGACTGATCGTAATTTTCGGACGCCGGGCTCGCATGGCGGCTGGACCGTGGGTGCGGGCCGGGGGGGGGGGGGGGGGGCCCCCCCCCCCCCCCCCCCCCCCGCAAAGCTGGGGCCGCGCGGGGGGGGCAAAATGGGTTACGGAG
>NZ_JBIYDB010000064.1:0-15601 GCF_044908325.1 Arthrobacter sp. GAS37 | reverse complement strand
GTGGCGAACACGGCCACCGGTTCCGGGACGCCCCCGAACGGGCCGCCGGTCACCCCGGCCCCGCCGTCCACGGACACCCCGCTGACCCCGGCGCCGGGCTTGTCGTTCTCAAAGACCGCGGACGCGTCCGCGGTGGGCTCACCTGCTGTGGCCGGGGACGTCATTACCTATCACTTCACGGCCCAGAACATCGGGAACGTGACGTTGAAGGGCGTTGTGATCGCGGATCCGATGGCTGGTCTTTCGGCCCTGGTCTACACGTGGCCGGGGACCCCGGGGACGTTGTTGCCGGGCCAGGCGGTCACGGCCACGGCGACGTACGCGATCACGCAGGCCGATATCGATGCCGGGCATGTGGCGAACACGGCCACCGGTTCCGGGACGCCCCCGAACGGGCCGCCGGTCACGCCGCCCCCGGCGCACACTGACACCCCGCTGTCCTCGGGGGCCGGCCTGTCGTTCTCAAAGACGGCAGATGCGTCGGCTGTGCATTCGCCGGCTGTGGCCGGGAACGTCATTATCTATCACTTCGCGGCCCAGAACACGGGCAACGTGACGTTGAAGGGCGTAGTGATCGCGGATCCGATGGCTGGTCTTTCGGCCCTGGTCTACACGTGGCCGGGGACCCCGGGGACGTTGTTGCCGGGCCAGGCGGTCACGGCCACGGCCACGTATACGGTCACGCAGGCCGATATTGATGCCGGGCATGTGGGGAACACGGCCACGGCCACGGGCACACCGCCCACCGGCCCGCCTGTCACCCCGCCCCCCGCACGGGTTGTGGTGACGTTCCCTGTCGTCCCTGTTCAGGGTTCCCGGACGGGACCGCTGGCGTTCACCGGGATGACCCTGACGGCGGTACCGATCGCGCTGGCATTGTTTGCCGGTGGCCTCGTGTTCGTTTTGCTGAGCCGGCGGCGTCGTTCCCGACGGTAATGCCGCGTTTGTGCCGGGGGTTGTGGAGCGTACGATCCCCGGCATGGAGTCTTTGTAGGTAATGAAAGAGAAAGTAAGAAATCCAATGAATAAGACATTTTCAGGTCTGCTCGGCACCATCGTTCTCGCGGGCGCCCTGGCGGGGTGTACTTCCTCAGGCGGGGACAGCGGGCAAGCTGCGCCGGAAAAGACCATGACAACCCAACCCGCGACCACAGAGAAGCCTACGGCCTCAAATCCCGGCAAGGGAATCATTGGTTCAACGACCATGACTTCCTGCGACAAGACGGCCGGGACCGTGGTTGCCAAGGGCACGGCCACTATGCCGGCGGACACCCAAGGTGAAGTGCAGATCTCGGTCAGCTGGGTGGATCCGGCAACCTCGGCTGTACTTGTGAAAGGCACAGAGATACTCAAAGATGCCGTGCCCCTGAAACCGAAGGACTGGAGCATTTCGGCGAAGCTCGAGACGCCTCCAGCCGACGTCAGTTGTGTCCTGGGCGCGACCGTGCTCCCGCCGTCCTAGCCTCCGAAGCCCGGCGGTCACGCGAACGGGCGGGGCGGGTCGGCCCGGGGCAGGATTTGCCTGGCGGAGTGCCCGCACGGACAGTGAAGTCCGTTGCGGGGGCGCACACGAATGCATCTCAGTCATGCCCGGGCATGACGGAGATCGCCTGGTGCTGCTGAGGCGCGTCGAAATTGAGGATCCGTGGAACGTTCTATTTGCGATAACGAGGATTGTTTGGACGGTTGGGTCTGGGTTCAGACCGGCGACTTCCCGGAGCCGTGTCCCAACCGGCACGAGCAGCAAGACGCGGATGGAGGAGCAGCAGGGCGGCAGGGCCCGGACGCCCAGGGACGTGTCAGCGGCCCGGACGATCAGACCCATGCGCCGATTTCCTTCGCCCGGCGAATAGTCATTGCCTTGGGCCTTTCATGAATTAACAGGCTGTAGTCGGCGACGAGGCGCTCACTGGGAGCCCCCGGGCAGCCCTGGTACAAGGAACCCACGGAGGCGGACGGCTCCCGGCCTGGCCCGCCTGAAGAACCCCGGGCCAGGCAACGTCCGGTCCTTGACCTGTCAGTGCCGGGATGTCTGGATCCTGCGCGGTGCGCGACGGATATGCATGCTGTGGGCACGTTTAGCGGACGGTTGTGCCCCGGCAGACCCCGGCAACAACGCCGGGATCGCTGCCCGATGGCTCAACCGGCTGAACCGCACGAGGCGGATCGCGATGCCAAGGGGAGGCAGCAAAAGCAGCATCACGACGAAACTTACCGCTGCGCAGGCCCAGATGATGACCAGGACCAAGGCCATGATGAGGATCTGTGCGTCTACTGGATCGGGACTTGCCAGGTTGAACGGCAAAGACGCGATGGTGATGTGGTTCATTGCTCATCTCCTGGGCTGACAGTTTGAGGTCCCGCATAAAGGTCTGCGCCCTCTGAAATTAAGTGCAGATGAGGCCCTAAACGTGTCGCCAAACCTGCCCGGGTCAGTGCTGCGGGGCGGAGAAGCAGAACCTGCCACCGACCTAACGATTCCGGGGAACATCGGCACAGACTGTGTGGGTCCGGGTCAGTTCTCCGGTGTCCGGTGCACATGCTTGGTCGGTGGCCGGGTAGGTGAGGACCTGAAGACGGTCAATTTTGCGACGGTCGCGGTCCGTGGCCACGAGCAGAGGAGGACCTCGCTCCACCGGTGCCGGCGCCCCGTTCCATGCGGCTGGCGCGCCGGGACCATCCGGTGAAACCGGATCCGGCTGGTCTCGGGCCTGGGTGGCCGTCCCTGCACATAACCCGGCATTACAGACAAAGGTCCGGGATCCGCGACACGATCCCAGGCCCGGCGCTACTAGATTGACGAAGACGAAACGACCGGAGTCCGGGATGACCGGCTACAACGAACCAAAGACTCCGCACGGTGGATCATGCCCATATTGACCGGAATTGCCACGGAGCACCTGCCCGCGACAGTGGACGAAACACGGGTCCCGGGGACCGGCTCCCGGCGCGCGGATCGCGATGCTTTGATGCGCACGCCTGACGAGCTCCCTGGAGCATTTCCAGAACGGGGCCTGCGGTCCTGCCCTCTTACCTGAGGAGAAATATGAGAATGATGAGGCACGAGCCGGAGGGCCGTGTTCACGGATCACCGGAGCCGGGTCGTTCTTGGCGGCGGTCGCCCCGGTCCCGGTTGGTGCTCATCCGGATCACGGGTTCCCTAGTGATGGCTGCCTCGGCCGTGGCCGTCTTCGCCGCCGGGATACTGGCGGGTCAGACGATCGAACACGCAAATTCTTCCAGTGCGGCATTCCGGGAGCCGGGAAGGGAATACCGGTCAGCGGTCCCGCAATGTTCGCTGAACATCACCGGAGGCCCGTTCGATACTGTGTCCCGTGGAACCCCCGGGTGGAACGAGGTCATGGCTTCGGTGATCGACGCCGGCAGCGAAGGCTTTGATTGCGTCCCTGATGCCGACGGCATCTGGACAGGCACGGCCCCGCTGAGGAACCCTGGCATTGCCTCTGTCACCTACACCCTGTCCGCGCTGATCACCGACGGGAACTCGCCGTCGGCAGTTGCGTCCTCCGACACGGTGATCGTTGAGCTTAGGCCCGGCGAAACACGGACGATGACCCTCGCAAATTTCCGCTATAGTTCCCGGTGATCCCGCTGGATGCAGCTTGGGGTTCTTGTTGGTCTCCGGCATGGTGTTCGCGGCCATCGATCCCGGGATGAGCGCCGCGCGGCGGAGCCGGTCAGAAAGTTCCTTGCTGGTTTTGCGGGCTGCTGCCGGGATTCCACCGGAATGAGGTGGGGGTTGCAGTTGAGCGCTTCGATGAATTGGCCGTGCGCTGCAGAATGATCAGTAGAAAGGAACGGAAGTCGCGGCCGGGTCCGCCGCCTTCCAGGCTTCAGAAACAAACCGTCGATCCGACCCCACCGGTGTATACGTGGATGGCCGCGATGTGCCTCTTATGTCATTGATTCCGGTTCATCAGGTGCACGAGCAATGCCAGCTCTGGGTTTTCCGGGTACCGCGAGACGGTCCGTCTCAGCTCTGCCCGTGCTTGCTCGTATTCGGGTTCGGTGCTGTTCAGGACCTCGTTGATGATTGATTGCGCCTGCCCGCGCAGGATCGCGGCACTCTCCGCGGCATCAGCTGCCGTGGAAGTGTCAGGCTCTCCTGCCGGCTCAAAAGCTCCGAGCCCTTCGGACGCTGCCCGCTCTAACGATTGCCAAGATACCGGTCAGCCCAGTCCGGACCGGCCCCGTTTCCAGTCTAGGCAGCGGACATCGGAAAAGACGACGGTCTGTCGCTCCCGGATTTCCAAGGCCGGGGATTCAGATGTCCGGTCGTTCTGTGAGTTTCGCGGCGATGAGCTCTGCGGCAGGCCCTCGCGCTTTGTGCCGGGAGTTCACCGGGGCTCCGACGTCGTAGAGGCGGGCATCGCCGAGGGAGGCGATGAATTCCAGTGTCGAGGTCCGTCGGCCTTCGGTCCGGTCAGCCTTCCGGATTGATGAATGGCCCCCATCGCACCGGGCGAGTTCCCCGCGTATGCCATGACGGAGCCCTGGTGGCGGGAGTTCAGCCGGGTAACGGCCGAAGCATGGGCGTGGACATTGTCCTGGGCAACCCATCGGTTCTCGTTGGCCAAACGCCCTTCCCGGTTGCCCACGCATACAGCTCGTTGTTCCTGAGCTGATTATGGGGTTTAAATTCACCGGGTCCCGGAAGATTTCCGAGAAATGCAGGCCTGGCACGGGTCCCTTGCCAGGTCCTCAGCCTGAGCTCCGCCGGGACCGTGGGGCCCGGCTCCGGTCTGCGGGGAGGCCGGGCATGATCACGGCTGGTCGTGGCGTACTTCTGCCGGGGTGAGTCCTACGAACCGGCGCGGACGCGGGGCGGCGAAACAGGCCGTCGGCCGGCACGGTCTTAGGCAAACGCTACAAGACGCCGGTGTCGTCGACGGTCCGGGTCGTGGTGCTATTCCCGGGCGCCTGTGCCGGTGTTGTTGCGTCGGCGCTTCTGGCCGGCGCGCAGCTGCAGGATCCGTGCACTCCCGGCGATAGCCACGAGGATCCCGCCTCCGACGGCGGCGATGAAGAAAGCCACACCCTGGGCGAGGCGGCCCTCCCAGCCGAGGAACCTGACCGTGATCACGTCCTGGTTCTGGATGAAGAAGACAATCAACAGGACCAGAACGACGAGACTGACCCCTACGGCTGACCAGATGACCGCAGCCCGGGTGACATGTGGCTTCTGGACCGCGGCCGGGGCCGGGCCGGCCTCCCGGGCGGAGGGCTGCGGGTCCGATGGTTCAGGCGTCTTGCCGGGCTGCGGTGCGTTCTCTGAGCTCATACCGCCATTGTCACCCGGCCAAGGGCCCATCAGAGCCATCCACGCATCATGTCTTGGTGCCGGTCACGGTCATGGGCGTTCTGGTCCTGGGTGAAGGAGTGCGCCCGCCGGGACAAGGTTCCGGCGTTAGCAGTGAACCCGAAAATCAGCGGTTCTGGGATCCCGGCCCGATCGATGAACCATGGCTTCGCCTCGCCGCCGTCATCGGAGCCGGTGTCGGCGCAGGCCTGGGAACCGGGTGCCCATACGCCTCGAAGAATTGCACCATGGCGCTGGTGTCACCTGCCGGAAGGCGTGGGGCAGGTGGCACGGTTCCGTTATCGGCAAACCCCCGACGGGAGGTACCCGGTGATGGTGAGGAGTGAGTGAACCAGGACTGACTTGGCGCGAAGGACACAATCCCGGGTTGTTCCAGGCGCCCTGTGGATAGGAAAGAATGCGGCCAAGTGCTGGTCCCTGACCGCACTCTCCTCGCCGGGCTCTCCGGACCCGGCGGTGGGGGGCTGGGCGGGTACCTCGCACGTATACACCGCCCGGAGCCCAGCCTGGCAAGCGACTCAGGAGAATTCGGCACGGGCGCCTTCCCAGCGCACCGCTCTTCGCCTATCGCGTGTCAGGCAATAACTTAGTGGGCGCCAGGCCAGGATCGTGTCGCGAAGCGCGCCGACTACCCGACGGGACTGAGCGGCGGGGTTACCGCTGGTCAGCCATGTCGGCCCGGTTTTCGGCCGGTGCGGCGGCCAGGACATGAAACGTACGGTGATCCGTATTCAGGGCTCCTGTGGAGTCGGAGCAGGTGCCTCCGGTGGAAGGCCCCGGGATTCACAGGACCGACCCGCTCGTGGGTCCCGAACAAGACTATTGAAACTGTCGCTTCAAAAGATCAAATTTTCGCAACACACTTTGCCGCAGGCCGGTACTTAAAACATACAAGCACTTGATCTGCGTATAGGTCGGGTGCGCGGGACGGGTTCACAAGCCCGAATGAATTTCCCACCAAGCGGACTAGAAAGGGGGCTTCAAATGCTCGATCTTCTCCAGCGGCGCACCGGAAAAGTTACAAGCGGATCAATGACTTTGAAGAACGGATTCCTCGGGAAGGGGATGACTTATGAGCTATTTTTTGTCCATACACAAGACGATACGGCGTAAAGGCCTGACAGCATCGATAGTGCGTGTTGCCGGGCTTGCATTGGCCGCTTTGTGTGTTTTGGCCACAACTGCGCTCGTTGGGGTTTCGCCGGCGAGTGCGGACCAGCTGCCGTCGACCGGGGCGGGGAACACGCTCACCTTTCCCTCCGGAGTGACGGTTACGGCGACGACAAGCGGGCCCGGCGGTATCACAATTCCTGCTTCAAACAACGGATTCGGTACTACCAACGGCTATGGCTACACGGCCGGCGATTGGACGCCTACCGTTCCGGACCAGAGCCCTGCATTCACGGCGAGTGTTCCCGGGAACAACACACTTTGCCCGGACTACGGACAATGTTCGGGCCTGGGCACGATCACTTTCACCTTTTCCCAGCCAGTGCTCAATCCGAGCATGCACATTAATGAGCTAGGGTCGATCGCTTCGAATTCAAGCTGTGTCAACGGTGTGTGTACGGCGACAACGAACAATACGGCGGCAAATCTGACCTTGGTTACTCCGGGTGTCACGATGGCGGTGGCCTCGGGTACCAATTTGCAGATCGTCGGCGGCAACACGATCCAGACAATCACCGACACGTACAACTTGAGCTGCTCGACGGTGAACGCGCCGCCGGGCTGCGGCACCGTGACGTTTACCGGATTGGTGACCTCGCTGACGTTCAACGTCGGGTCTATCACGGCGCTGAATTCGGGAACTCCGGCTCAACTGCACGCTACGGACAGCTTCCCCATCAGCTTTACCATCCCCGATGTCCCCGCCCCTGCGGTTTCGCTGGCGAAGTCCGTCGCCGAAACGGCCCTGACGGGAGCCGGGCAGGTTCTGAACTACTCCTTTCTCGTGACAAACACTGGGAACGTGACTCTGGCCCCGGTGACGGTCTCCGAGACGGCGTTCTCAGGCACGGGCACTGCCCCGGTGATCAGTTGCCCTGCAGGCGCAGCCTCTCTCGCGCCGGGGGCCTCGGTGACTTGTGTGGCTACATATACCGTGACGCAGGCAGATACCAACTCGGGGAGTGTAACGAACACCGCCGTGGCCACGGGCACACCGGCCACAGGCGCCGCGGTGACATCCGCGCCCTCAACCGCCACGGTAACCGGTCCCGGGCTCGGCGCACCAATGGTTGACCCTTTGGTCGGGAGCGGTGTTTTGGCGACCGTTTTGGCCGTCGGCGGGGCGATTCTCCTGGTGCGTCGTCGTAACCGGCAATCCGCCTAGATTCATGGCTCCCGTTCCAGCGGCAGGCTGCCGGATGTTGTTCTGCGGTGCGATGGGTAAGGATGCCGTGATATTTCCAGGATCCAGGTAGTACATCGCCGTGTCGTGCGCGCCCAGAAAGCAGTCTGCCGCCCGGACGGGAGGCGGCGGGTTTCGATCGGGTCCAAATCAGTGGTCGTCCGGGGCACGTCGATCAACACTTGGCGGCGGCGGTTACACCAATCGATGAGGAGGATCACCAATCCGTATTGTGCCCGGACCGGGTCGTTCAATTTTGGTTCTTCGACGGGGCCGGGGGAGAGATGAGTTCAGGAGTTGTAAATATGGGCATTAGTGCGAAGAACCCCGTTGGGGGAAACAAAGAAGCGGACCAGGCCCGCTGGAAGCAGCCGTCTGTGAAAAAAGTAAGAAGGAGAAGAATCAATGAGTTCGATCACCAAACGACGCGTCAGGTGGGTCGTCGCGCCCTTGCTGGCGGCGGCATCCATTGCCGTGGCATCGCCGGCCTTCGCCACCACATTCATCGGACAGAACCAGCCCACCGTGGTCCAGGCTGTCCAGGGTTCGACCGCGACGCTGGACTGGACGTACAAGAACACGGGAGGGTCGGGCACCCTCCCTCCGTCGGGTGGAACCATGACCTTCAATGCTCCGGCGGGTACGACATTCCCTGCCCAGTCCACCGTTCCGACGTCCTACTCCTCGGACGGGACAACCTTTGGAGCGAACAACGCCACTCTGACCGGGTGCACGGTGGGTGGTGGAGGGACCACGCTCAGCTGCAACATTACGTCGGCCAACGGCGGGAACAGCGGCTGGCCGGCCAACGGGTACTTCCGGTTTAGCCCCACAGTGGCAGTGAGCCCGACGGCGACCCCCGGAACGTTCTCTGCAGCGGCCTCGATGCAGTTCACCGACCCCAATCCCAGTGGCAACAACTACACCATCACCAACGGCACGCTGGACGTGAACATCGTGCAGTCCGCTTCGACCCCGATGGTTGACCCGCTGGTCGGTCTCAGCGCCGGGGTTCTCGTTGTGGGAACGGGCGCCGCAGTGGTCCTCAAGCGTCGCCGGCGTGCCGGCGACGGAGTTTAAGGGCTCTGATGGCGTACGGATCAGGAGGTCCCAGCATCGGCGGCGGAGGTGGAATCATCACCGCGGCCGGCGGCGGAGTAGCAGGAGCGGGATCGCTGGCCTACACCGGTTTCCAATCATTCTCCATCGCACTGATCGCGGCTGCGCTGATCCTCGGCGGTGTTCTGCTGTTCAGGATCGCGGCAATCCGCGCACCCAAGGCCCCGGAGGACACCGCAGCCTGAAAGCTGTGATCCCTGACGGGACCGAAGGTTCCAAACGTCCGGGGAGACGCAGCTCGCCCGTCCGCACGGTGGAGTACTCGTGGACGAGCGGGAAGCGTTCCCGGATTGCGCACCTTCCGGCCTCCTTCCGGAGGGAGCGCGTTTCTGCCGAACCGGCAGAGGGTGCGGCCGGGCCACGCCATGTGGCCGGCCGCACTTCTTACTCCGAAAGCACAGCACGTCGCGGACAGTTACTTGCCGCTTGGACAGGTGAACCCAGAAAGGGAGTCATGAGCGAGGAAGAGGGCAAGCGGCTCTTTGTAGTCGGGGTGGGGGCGGACAGCTATTGGCAGCGCCCGACGAACCGCTACCCAGGCTGCACCTGCCCGCCGTGGCGGTATCACCCGAGGTACCCCAAACCCACAGACCCTCGGTGTGCCGAACACGGGGGCCCAAAGACGGCGTGACCCGCGTATCGGCGGCGATGCGTCTCGGCAGGCCGGTGAACGTCCCGGTATAGGCGGCTTTCAGAAGTCTTCGACGGACGACCATCACTATGGCGCCCACGAGGTTGTTGTTTTTTATCTCCCTCCCAGAGGGAAGCCACTCACCGGCGCGCCAGGCACTTTCAACATCACGGGCGCAGCAGCGATGCTGCGGGAGCAAAACGGATGGGATCGGCAGGCATGCGAGGCACAGGCGGGTTTCGGGTCTTGGCAATAGGTGCTCACGCGGCACTCTCTGTGGCTATTTCCTTTCATTAATTTACTGATCATGGGGGTCTCAAAGCATGACCATGTTCTGGGCGACAACGAACGCCTTGGCGACTTTCGTCATGGCACTCTCGGCCGCCTACTTCTTTCTGAACGTCGGAATGGGCATAAGTCAACTCCGCCGCGACAAGACATCTTTGGGCTATCAAAGCCATTTCATCTATGGAAAGCCTTTCGAACCCATCCCCGGCAAAGCCATGTTGACCGGTTACGTCACGTATTTCATGGTGGCGTGCCTGAACGAGAAAGCCGTCATCGCCTCCACGGTAGCGGGGCTCCTGCATCCGGGGGGAAAGGCGCGCATTGTGGTCATCGACGACGGAAGCGAGGACCGCACGGGTGCCCTCGCCCGTGAAGCAGGCCAGGGGCAGGTCATCCTCGTCCGCCGGAACCTCCCGGACGCAAGGAAGGGCAAAGGTGCTGCGCTGAACGCAGGTTTTGCCCGCCTCCTGGCCGACGTTGCCGACCAACAGCTCGACCCGGACAAGGTCATTGTCTGTGTCATGGATGCCGACGGACAGCTCTCCGAGGGCGCCATGACAGAGGTGCTGCCCGTTTTCGAGGATCCTGAGGTCGGGGGCGTCCAGCTGGCTGTGAGGATCCGGAACCGAGCCACAAATTTTCTGCTCCGCTTCCAGGACTACCAATTCTGGTCCCAGTCCGCGCTGACACAGTTCGGCCGCATGCGAACAAACAGCGTCAGCCTCGGCGGGAACGGGCAATTCGCCCGGCTCAGCGCTCTTTTGGAGGTCGGTGACAGCCCGTGGTCGGCTTCCTTGACGGAGGATCTTGATCTGACCGTCAGCATGGCCACGCGCGGCTGGAAAACCAGTTCCACCCCGCTGGCCGCCGTCGACCAGCAGGGGGTCGAGACGTTCAGGGCGCTGCTGAAGCAGCGTACGCGCTGGTACCAGGGACACATGCTGACTGCCAAGAGACTGCCCGATATCCTCCGATCAACGAAGATGAGCCACGCTGCTTCCATTGAGATGACCCTCTACGTCCTGGTTCCGTGGATCTTCGACCTGCCCTGGTCCGTCCTGTACCACCTGGTGCTGATCGAGCTGGCCTTCATGTTCGGAAGCGTCAACATCACCCAATGGGGCATCGGTTCCGTGGCGGTCTACGCCGTCGTCTGGTACCTCCTGGGGTTCTGGCCGGCGCTGCTGACAGCCGCCGTGGCCTACCGGCGGGACCACACCCTGGGCTTATTCGGAGCACTCAAGATGGGCCACGCATTCGTGATCACCAACTACCTCTCCTATGCCTGTGTCTGGCGCGCCCTCTACCGGATCGTCCGCGGGCAGCATGGATGGACCAAAACGGCCCGGACGGCCGAACCAGGCCCCAGAACGAGATCCGTTTCCGAAAACCACCCGAACGTACTAGGTCAGGCCCACTCATGAGCATTGCAATCAACCGCCGATTCGCGGCGCCTCTGACTCCCATTTCGCCCGCCTTGCGGACTTTCCGCTGGCTGTTGGGGCTGGGGCTGCTGGCAGGGGTTGCCTTTCTCTTCGTGAACGCCACTGAATTCCGGACCACGGAAGCCCGGGTCCTGGCCTCCTGGCTGAACCCCCTCATCAATGGGGGCGTCAGACCTCATGACACGCACTTCCTGGTGTACCTGCCCGGGCACCAACTGATCGCTTTCGATATCACCATGGAATGCACCGCGCTGCTGCTGGTGTCCCCACTCGCCGTAGTCAGCGCCCTCATGCTGATGTTCACACGGGTCGGGTCGCTGCGCGCCATCTGTGCCTTCGCGGTGTCCGCGATCGTCACGTTCGTCATCAACCAGCTCCGTCTGGGACTGATCGCGTGGACGACCCAGACCTGGGGAATGGATTTCGGCTACGCCATCGGGCACCGCTTCATCGGATCCCTGATAGCCCTGGCCGCCTTCGCCCTCGGCTTCCTGATCCTTCTGTGGATCACGCTCAAACCAAACAAACGCTCCAAAGCCCGGCGATCGGCCGGACACCGGAGACAACCCTGAACCACCGCCACCGGGCGGCGAACCCAGCCCACCATAAGAACCGGTGCCACCGCACCATCCAAGGAGCATGAAGTGATCGATTCCGACGTCGCAGTCGTCATGGGCACGCGACCCGAAATGATCAAGCTAGCGCTCGTCGTCCGGCATCTGGGCGAGCGTGCGCGGCTGATCCACACCGGGCAGCACTTTGACGATGAACTCTCCGGCCAGGTACGCAAACACTTGGGTCTCCCGGCTCCGGACGTCGTCCTCGAAGGAGTCGGCGGGCAGAACCGGGCCACGCAGATCTCCACCTGCATGAAAGCCCTCGCCGAGGAATTTGAGCGCAACAAGCCATCAGTTGTGGTTGTCCAAGGTGACACGAACACCGTCTCGGCGGCTGCCCAGGCCGCCAACTACGCCGGAATCCCGGTCATCCATGTCGAAGCCGGGCTGCGGTCCCATGACCGGGCGATGCCCGAAGAAATCAACCGGCTCGTGGCCGGGACACTCGCGGACGTCCACTGCGCCGCCACCGTGAGCAACCGCAAGAACCTGTTTTTCGAAGGCGTTGACTCCAACCGGATCGCAGTCACCGGAAACACCATCGTCGAAGCCACCGAAGCGTCCTTGGCCTGGGCGGACAGCTTCGCCGGTCCCGCCGGCCGGATCAACCTGCCGTGGAGCGAGGGCCGGGAGTACGTACTGGCCACCGTCCACCGACCCGAAAACACCGACACCAGGCAAGCCCTTGAACGGATACTGTCCGGACTTGCCGAGATAGCCGTGCCCATGTTGTTCGTCGCCCACCCACGCACCCGCGCCGCGATGCGGAAGTTCGGACTCGAGCACCACGCCGATCGCTTATCAATTGTCGACTCGGTGCCGCACCACGAATTCCTGCGTCTGGCCCGCTCGGCGAGCTTGCTGGTTTCGGACTCCGGCGGACTGCAGGAAGAATGCACCGTGCTGAAGAAGCCTCTGCTTGTCGTAAGGCGCAGCACCGAAAGGCCTGAGTCCATTGAGGCCGGGTTCGCACAGTTGCTCACTCCTGGAGAGAGCATCAGCCACGCCGCCAACCATCTCTTGACCGGCAACCGGGAACAGACACTGGCTTCCGTCCCGTCTCCCTACGGTGACGGCATGGCCAGCGACCGCATTGCGGCCATCGCCGTCAGGATTGCGGACGGTGCAACGCCTGCAGAGGCGATCGCCGAGGCTGCGTCCCGGTATCCCCTCACGATCGCGTCCCGTTTCCACGACGGACTCGTCGACGCAAGCCTGGCAGAAACGGTGCCCAAATGGGAGTGGATGTAATCCTCCCGCCCGGCAGGGACAGCCCGTCCGGATGCCACACCCTCACCCAGCAGAAGGACCAGACGTATGACCACCCAGCTCTCGCCAGAACAGCCGCCCCGGCAGGCGGCCCCCGGTCAGTCCCCGGGCACCACCACGGCACCAATCCTTGGCCAGGAACCGGGCCAGTCCGCCACCCTGCGATCACGCCCCGAAGCGACACCACACAAGCCCCTTCCGGCGGGAACCCAGACAGTACCGTTCCTTGCTGAAGTACTTATCGCCGCAGCAGGCTCGCTGATCTTGTGGTGGGGTGCCGAAGGACGTGGAGTCATCCACGCCAACCAGCTCAGCACCACCATCTTCATCGCGGCATTGACCGCCCTCATGGCAGTCCGGGGCTTCATTCTGGCCATGCTGAAAACCTCCCCGACAACACCGGAATCGTTGCCGGCCGCTACCCGCTGGCTAGCCACGATACGAAACATCGCACTGGTAGTCCTGGCCATCTATTCGACGGCCCTGAACGACTACATGGCCCAGTGGATCATTGCCTTCGCCGCAATCGCCATGGCCGCCACCAGCCTCGCGGGGTTGGCGCTGGCCATCATCCGCCAGGACGCTCCAGGGGAGATCACCTCACGATTCCTGAACTCCGGCGCAGGCATTCTCGCGATGGTCTTCACCCAATCGATTCACGGATGGGACCCCCAATTCATCTCCACGCTGGTCTCCCTCACCCTGGTCCCGGCCTTCTTCGCGTGGTCACTCACCAAGACCATCCGCCAGGACTAGTTGCGCCGGTACCGGGCACGGTATACAAGGCGCAGCCCCAACCGCCACTCGCTCTGCCGTGTGAAAGGAAACAGCAGACCGAACGGAAACGCAGCCGGCAGCAGGCCGGGGCGTTTAGCACCATTTGGCTCAGCGGCCCCTCTGCTGGGCTGAAACCCTCGAAAGGGAAACGATGAAAACAACGAAGTCAGTGCCGCAACCCGCCCGGCCGGGGGAGGCGGAATCACCGCCGGCACCTACGCGCCCGGCGAAACCAACGCCTTCATTTACGCCGTCGAACAGGGAAACAACACCACCACCTCCCAGACGTTCACCGGCCAGGTGACCTTCAATGCTCCACAGTTCTCAACGTTCAACTTAGCCGCGGCGACCGTGCAGACCTTCGACGCAACCACCGGCACCTACAGCGCCACAACGACGATCACCGGATGCGTGCTCAGCTCCGGGAACACCGTCCTGACCTGCCCGGCGACCAGCGTCACCGTTCCGGCCAGCTCCGCCACCGCCACGTCCACGGCCTACTTCTCTGCCCCATCCCTGACCATCTCCTCCTCAGCCCCATACAACACGACCCTCACCGGATCGGAGACGCTCACGGCCACCGGGAATCCCGAGATGGGGGGAGGGACCGTGACAGTCGGGTACACAACTGCCGCCTCGGCTTCGACCCCGATGATCGATCCGATCGCAGGCGGTGGCCCTCTCGCCGGCGCATCCGCGATCGCCGGCGGGGTGTGGCTTGTCCGCAAGCGCAGGACGGCCGCGACAGCCTGACCAGGCTCATGCGCGCGGTACGCCCTCGAGCCCGCGAGCGGAATCCGAGGCCCTTCGAAAACACCGGCCCCGTATTCCCCTCGCACAACCGGGCCCGCCCACGGTCGCCTTGCATGCCCAATACTCCTGAGCGTGTCCCCAGGGGCAATCTAGGTGTGGCTGGGTTCTGGCTCCGGGAACGGAAGAGTCACCGACCTGAAGGTTCTGTTTGAGGATGAAGAGAACGACGTCGAGGTCGAGCGCGAATTTGAGACCAGGGATCTGCTTGCCCGCGGTGATGTCTTCGATCAGACGCGCCCGCACCTGAACGAGATAGGTAGTAATGGCCACCGTACCGGCGGATGCTCAATCAGTCGGTACGGTGGCCACTATTCCAAGGATAGGACCTGTATCTCCTGGTCCCGTGCGCGGGTAAGCCCTGTGAAGGCGCCCGCGATGAGAGTTTGCTGATGCGCCGGACCTGGCTATGGTCAAAGCCCTCCGGTCCGGCCGTTGGCTTGCCGGTTCGGGGTTTCCGTACAGCCGTTGGCGCTAAGGATGTTCCGGAATGGGTTTGGTGGTTTGGATGTTGCGATAGATGGTCATGGGGGTGACGGCGCAGGAGGCTGCGATTTCGGCCATGGTGAATTGTCGGGCGTCGTTCATGCGCTGGGCCTTGTTGATGAGCTCGCGGGTCATTTTTGGGTGTGCGTCCGCCTTTGCGTCCTCTCGCCCTGGCGGCGATGAGCCCGGCCTGGGTGCGTTCGTGGAGGAGGCGGCTTCGTATTCGGCCATAAGTGCGAACATTCCGAAGACGAGTTTGCCGTGTGCGGTAGTTGTGTCCACGATCCCGTTGGTCAGTGATTGGACGCCGACGCCGCGGCCAAACTCAACCACACCTAGATTGCCCCTGGGGACACGCTCAGGAGTCCTGGGTTTCCCGTGAGTTCAGCCGGACTGAAGTGTTCTGAGCGGGAACTCACGGCATTTCGGGCCAGGATGGAAGGCTTCACGGTGGGTTCGCGGACC
>NZ_JBIYDB010000063.1:0-15633 GCF_044908325.1 Arthrobacter sp. GAS37 | reverse complement strand
AAGCTAAGACCCACAGCGCCGATGGTACTGCACCCGGGAGGGTGTGGGAGAGTAGGACACCGCCGGACAACCATTAACGGTCCAGGCCCCGACACCACGTGTCGGGGCCTGCACCATTTAACACACCAGCACCCCCAAACCCCCGCTCACCTATGACCCGGTTTCCACCAACGCCGGCTCACCTATGACCCGGTTTCCACCAACGCCGGCTCACCTATGACCCGGTTTCCACCAACGCCGGCTCACCTATGACCCGGTTTCCACCAACGACCCGGGCCGGCCCCAGCCCCCCACCCGCCCTCAGCGGAAGTGAGCCGGCGTCCCGCCTGAACCCCCTATAAGTGAGCCGGCGTCCGGCCGGAACCCCCTATACGTGAGCGGGCGTCCCGCCGGGACCCCCTGTATGTGAGCCGGCGTCCGGTCAGGACCCGGTATAGTGAGCGGGCGTCCCGCCGGGACCCCCTGTATGTGAGCCGGCGTCCGGTCAGGACCCGGTATAAGTGAGCGGGCGTCCGGCCGGGACCCGGCATATGTGAGCGGGCGTCCGGCCGGGACCCGGCATATGTGAGCGGGCGTTGTTTGAGGATTCCGACCATTTGGCAGCCCAAGGCGCCTGCACTCCGCCCTTGGACTCGGATCTGCCAGCCAGCCGAAGGGGGGGTCCGTCACGCCTGGGGTTGTGATGATTCCCACGGGAAGCTGAATAGGGGCCCTTCGAATGCGTTCGCGGATGGCTGTTCACCTAGAATTACATAAGAGATACGAGCCGGATCCCGGCGGCGTGAGAACAAAACACGGATAAGAGCGGCTGCGCATGCGCCAGTGGTCAGCTCACAACAGGAGGAATCCATCATGGCTGAGCACAACGGCGGCAACCGCGGCAACTTCGGCGGTGGCCGTGGCGATCGCGGTCCGTTCCGCGCCAACAACAATTCCGGGGGCGACCCGCGAGGATTCCGTTCCAAGGACAACCGTGACGGCGCTCCCGGCGCTGCCGGCGGCGATCGTGACCGTAAGCCGTTTGGTGATCGCGATCGTAAGCCGGCTGGTGATGGTGAGCGCCGTAGTTTTGGTGATCGTCCGCGGCGTGATGGGGATGCGCGCCCGAGTTTTGGTGATCGTGATCGTAAGCCTTTTGGTGATCGTCCGAGTCGTGAGGGTGATCGTGACCGCAAGCCCTTTGGCGATCGCGACCGCAGACCTTTTGGTGATCGTCCGCGGCGTGATGGGGATGCGCGCCCGAGTTTTGGTGATCGTGATCTTAAGCCTTTTGGTGATCGTCCGAGCCGTGAGGGTGATCGTGACCGCAAGCCCTTTGGCGACCGCGATCGTAAGCCTTTTGGTGATCGTCCGAGCCGTGAGGGTGATCGTGACCGCAAGCCCTTTGGCGACCGCGATCGCAAGCCGTTTGGTGATCGTCCGAGTCGTGAGGGTGATCGTGACCGCAAGCCCTTTGGCGACCGCGATCGTAAGCCTTTTGGTGATCGTCCGAGTCGTGAGGGTGATCGTGACCGCAAGCCCTTTGGCGACCGCGATCGCAAGCCGTTTGGTGATCGTCCGAGTCGTGAAGGTGATCGTGACCGCAAGCCTTTTGGTGATCGTCCTCGTCGTGATGGGGATGCGCGCCCGAGTTTTGGCGACCGCGACCGTAAGCCGTTCGGCGACCGTCTGCGCCGCGAAGGCGACGGAGAGCGCCGTAGCTTCGGCGATCGCCCCGAGCGCGGTCCCCGCAAGTTCGATGGCCCACGTACCGAGGGACGTAGCTTCGGCGGCGGATCCTGGGAAGATCGTCCCGCGCGGGTTCCGAACGCCGCGGATCTGCGCAGCGCCAACCGCCCGGACCGCGAGCGTTCCCCGGAGATCGACGACGACGTTACGGGCCAGGAGCTCGACCGGGTCACCAAGCACCAGATCAAGACCCTTGAAGGGACCAATGCCGATTGGGTCGCGAAGCACCTGGTGATGGCGGGCCGCCTCATCGATATCGACCCTGAGCTGTCCTTCCAGCACGCCTTGGCCGCTAGCCGCCGTGGCGGACGCTTGGCCGCCGTCCGTGAGGCTGTGGGCCTGACCGCCTACGCTGCTGGTCACTATGGCGAGGCGCTTCGCGAATTCCGCACCTACCGCCGGATCAGCGGCTCCAACGTCCATTTGCCCCTCATGGCTGACTGCGAACGCGGCCTGGGGCGGCCGGACCGTGCGCTGGACGTCGTCCGTTCTCCCGAAGCACAGGACCTCGACGCCCCCGGCAAGGTTGAGCTGGCGATTGTCGCCTCGGGAGCCAGGACCGACCTTGGACAGTTGGACGCCGCAGTGGCCGAGCTGGAGATCATCCAACTCGACATCAACCGCGCCTTCTCCTACAGCCCGCGCCTGTTCCGTGCCTACGCAGACGCCCTGACGGCAGTGGGTCGCACGGAAGAAGCCGGCAAGTGGCAGCGCCAGGCAGTCGTGGCTGAAAATGCCCTCGGCGTTGGAGACTTCGAGGACCCGGACATCATCGACCTCGGCGAGGACGATGAAAACGAAGCTCGCAAGCCTCGTTTCCGGAACATCGAAGAGGACACGCAGCGAGCCGGAGACAGCAAGTCCGAGGCTGCGCCCGCAAGCGCGGAGACGGTCATTGGCTCTGAAGCCACCGAACAAGACGACGTGGAACTCGACGACGTTGAGTCTGACTACTTTGAGTCCGACGACGCCGAGTCGGACCGCGATTCCGTCGAGGACTCCGAAGAGGACGAGGAAGACGGAGAAAAGGCTTCCGAGGGCGGCGAAGAGACCAAGAATGACTGAGTCCTCACTGGTTTCGCAATTCGACGCCGTCCTGTCTGATCTGGACGGAGTTGTCTACGCAGGTCCGCATGCCATTCCCGGCGCTGTGGAGTCCCTGCAGCGGCTCGAATCGGTCGGGGTGCGCCTGGGCTATGTAACCAACAACGCCTCGCGTACCCCGGCACAGGTTGCCGCGCATCTTCGTGAACTTGGCGCGCCGGCTGACGACAACCAAGTGGTCAGTTCTTCGCAGGCCGCCGGGGATCTTTTGGCCGGACTCCTTGCTCCGGGTTCGCGGGTGATGATTACCGGCAGTCCGGCGCTGGCCCACGAAGTCGAACTCGTGGGCCTCACGCCAGTCCACAGCGCCAAAGAGAACCCTGTGGCTGTGGTCCAGGGCTTCAACCCGGAAATCGGGTGGAAGGATCTGGCCGAGGCGTCCTACGTTGTTGCCGCGGGCGCCCTCTGGGTGGCTACCAATACGGACATGTCCATTCCCCAGGCCCGCGGGATTGCTCCTGGAAACGGCACCCTCGTTGCCGCCGTCGCGTCTGCCACGGGAAAACAGCCGCGGGTCGCTGGCAAGCCGGAGGCCCCGCTCTTCCACTCGGCGGCACGGAGGCTGAAGTCAGAGCGCCCGATCGTTGTCGGAGACCGGCTGGACACCGACATCCTTGGCGGCAACCGTGCGGGCTTCGCGACGGCGGCCGTGCTCACCGGCGTCGACACGCCTGAGTCAATCCTGGCTGCACGCAGCTCGGAACGCCCCGGCTACTTGCTGGCTGATCTCACGGAACTGCACGAGCCGTACCCCGAGATCGTCGAGGACGACAGCACGTTCCGCTGCGGAAAGGCAACTGCCGAAGTCCAAGATGGTCTCATCACCGTGACCGGGTCCGAGAAGGATCTGGACGCCTGGCGTGCTGCGTGCGCCGCCTGGTGGGCCGCCAATCCCGACGCGGCAGAGGCTACATCGCCGCGGCTCGAATGGCTGGAAAACTAGACTGGTCCAATGAGCGAGTTGAACGATCACCCGGAGAGTGCCGTCGACATGGACGGCCTAGGACCGCACGATGCCCCATGGCCGGACGACACGGCCGCTACAGGTGACGCAGCCGTGGATTCCGCCTTGGAGCGACTGGCGGGCATCACCGCTGTGCCGGTGGCCGAGCACAGCGGTATCTACGCCGAGATCCACGACTCCCTGATGGCGTCCCTCGACGACGAAGAACGCTGAGCATGGCCAGACTCGACCAGGAACTCGTCAGCCGTGGATTGGCGAGATCGCGGACCCATGCCGCGAAACTTATTGCGGACGGAAAAGTCAGTTCCGGGGGAAGTGTTCTCGCCAAGGCAGCGCAACAAGTCTCCGAAGAGACGGAAATTGATGTTCAAGCCCGCGCCGAGGACGTTTACGCCAGCCGCGCCGGACACAAACTGGCCGGGGCGCTGGAGGCGTTCCCTTCCGTTCTTGTGGAAGGGAAGCGGTGCCTCGACGCCGGAGCCTCCACCGGTGGCTTCACAGACGTGCTGCTCCGGCAAGGTGCCGCGCATGTAGTGGCGGTCGACGTCGGGCATGACCAGTTGGTGCCGTCCCTGCGGAACGATCCCCGCGTCGCAGTCCATGAGGGACTCAACGTCCGCTACATGACGCCCCAGCAGATCGGCGGCCCGGCAGCGCTCACTGTGGCAGACCTGTCCTTCATTTCCCTGACCCTGGTACTCCATCCGCTCGCTGCATGCACCGAACCCGGGGGCGACCTCGTGCTTATGGTCAAGCCGCAATTCGAGGTCGGCAAGGAACGGCTGAGCCGCACGGGCGTCGTCACCTCCGATCATGAACGGCACCGCGCGGTGGCCCAAGTCGCCAAAGCGGCCGTGGACGCAGGGCTTGAACTCTGTGGCCTGGCACCCAGTCCCTTGCCGGGCCAGGACGGAAATGTGGAGTACTTCCTGTGGATAAAACGCAGGATGCAGTCGGACTTGCCTAAGATCGAAGAGCGGGACGAGGAAGTTGCTGCACTGATGGAACGAATCTGGACCACCCACTAGAAAGCAGAACACCATGAGCAGGCGCGTTTTGGTCCTTGCCCACACCGGGCGTGAGGACTCCCTTCGCGCGGCTTGGGATGCCTGCGGGCAGCTCCACTACTCCGGCCTGATCCCCGTGATGCAGAAGTCTGAACTGGACGACATCGAGCGGTTCTTTGGTGTGGTGGATAAGCCGATCGAGATACTCCACGAGGATGTCCGGTTGGAGGACGTCGAACTCGTCATGGTTCTTGGCGGCGACGGCACTATCCTGCGCGCGGCCGAGCTGGTCCGCAACGTCGATGTTCCCCTGTTGGGCGTCAACCTCGGGCATGTCGGCTTCCTTGCCGAGAGCGAGCGGGCCGATCTTGCCCAGACCGTCGAGTGGATTGCCAGCCGTGAATACACGGTGGAAGAGCGCATGACCATCGATGTCCAGGTGTGGGTCCGTGGCCAAAAGATCTGGCATACCTGGGCCCTCAACGAAGCCGCCATTGAAAAGGCTGACCGGGAGCGCATGATCGAGGTGGTGACCGAAGTGGATGAACGTCCGCTGACGTCTTTCGGCTGTGATGGAGTGGTGCTTGCTACCCCTACGGGCTCCACGGCCTATGCCTTCTCATCCGGCGGGCCGGTGGTGTGGCCCGAGGTGGAGGCCCTGGTGATTGTCCCCATTAGCGCCCATGCCCTCTTCGCGAAGCCCCTCGTGGTTTCGCCGCGGTCCAGGCTGGCTGTGGAGATCCTCACCCGGACCGACGCCCAAGGCGTGCTTTGGTGCGATGGCCGTCGCTCCGTGGATCTGCCGCCCGGCGCCCGGATCGAAGTGACCCGGTCCACCCGGCCTGTACGGCTTGCCCGCACCCACCAGACCCCGTTTTCGGCGCGGCTCGTGCGGAAGTTTGAGCTCCCCATCCACGGCTGGCGGGGTCCGGCACCCCGTTCGGCTGACATCCACACCGGTCCTACCCCCGTGATCAGGACCTTCAAGCCCAGCCCTTTGCCGGCCCCCCAGGACGTGCGGACGGGCAGAGCGGCCGACCCCACAAAGGAGATGTAAACCATGATCGAGGAACTCCGGATCCGTGATCTCGGCGTCATCACCGACGCCACGTTGCCGTTGGGGCCCGGCCTGAGTGTCGTCACGGGTGAAACCGGTGCCGGCAAGACCATGGTGGTCACCGCCGTCGGGCTCCTTTTGGGAGCGCGGTCCGACGCCGGCGCGGTGCGCTCCGGTGCCAAGTCGGCCTCTGCAGAGGCCCGGCTCTTGCTTGATCCGGGGCACGCCGCCGTGGAGCGGGCCGTGGAGGCCGGCGGCGACGCGGAAGAGTACGACGGCGGCACCCAGCTCCTGCTGGCCCGCACCGTGGGCGCAGACGGCCGCAGCCGTGCTTTCGTGGGCGGGCGGTCGGCGCCTGTGGGCGTGTTGGCGGAACTTGGCGAGAGCCTGGTGGTGGTGCATGGCCAGTCGGACCAGATACGGCTCAAGGGTGCCGTCGCGCAGCGGCAGGCACTGGACCGCTTCGCCGGGGCCGACCTCGCCGCGACGCTCACGGAATACCAGGAGCTTTACAGCCATTGGAAGTCCATCCAAGCGGAGCTCGACACCCTTCGCGGCGAGGCCCGGGAAAGGCTGCGCGAGGCGGAATCGCTCGCGGTCGCGCTCAACGAAATCGACGACGTCGATCCACAGCCGGGCGAGGACGAATCCCTCAAGGCCGAGGCAGTGAAGCTGGCGAACGTGGAAGAGCTGCGCATCGCCGCCGCGGCGGCGCACGAAGCCCTGATCTCGGAGGAATTCGGCGAAACAGCCGATGCCACGACGCTCATTGACTCGGCCAAACGGGCGCTGGACCAGGTTTCCGAACACGACGAAGCGTTGGCGGGAGCCGCCGCACGGCTCGCCGAAATCGGCTTCCTCATCAACGACATCGCGGGGGAACTGTCCAGCTACCAAGCATCCCTGGACTCCGAAGGACCCGAACGGCTCTCGGAGATCGAGGAGCGGCGCGCAGCACTGGCCAAACTCATCCGGAAGTACGCACCGAGCATCGACGAGGTCTTGGAATGGGCAGCAGCTTCGAGGACCCGGCTGGACGAACTGCAGGATGACTCGAGCCGAATCGAAGCCCTTGACGCCGAGGTGACCGCTGCGGAGTCCACACTGCGAAGGCAAGCCGCGCGCATCTCGAAGTCGCGATCGAAGGCGGCCAAAGACCTTTCTGCGCGCGTGAGTGCGGAACTCACCGCCCTTGCCATGGCCGATGCAACCCTGGTGATCGAGGTGGACAGCCAAGGACAGTTGGGGCCGCACGGCGTCGACGACATCTCTTTCCTCCTGCAACCGCACTCAGGTGCCCCTGCCCGCCCCCTGGGCAAGGGGGCGTCCGGTGGTGAGTTGTCCCGCGTCATGCTTGCTATCGAAGTGGTCCTCGCCGCCGTTGATCCGGTGCCCACCTTCGTCTTTGACGAAGTAGATGCCGGAGTGGGCGGGCGTGCCGCCGTCGAGATCGGACGCCGGCTTGCCATGCTGGCCCGCCACGTCCAGGTGCTGGTGGTAACCCATCTCCCGCAGGTGGCCGCCTTCGCCGACCAACACATTCGGGTCACCAAGACCTCGGTCAGGGGAAGCGACGGCAAGACCGCCACGGGCTTCACGTCCAGCGACGTCCAGCTCCTCGATGACGAGGAACGCGTGAAGGAGCTTGCGAGGATGCTGGCAGGTCAGGAAGACTCGGAGTCTGCGCGGGCTCATGCCCAGGAGTTGCTGGACGACGCGAAGCTTCTGCCCCAGCAGGCGTAGCCACCCGGCTGGGGTTTGGGACATCGGTCACATGAACGCATTCGCCGGGCCGGGAGCACACTTCTGCGGGACCTGATCCCGCGCTGCGGATTCCCGGCCGGCTGAGCTGTTTTCCCCGGTCGGGTGGACTTTACTCTTGATCCTTGCCCCACGGCAGGGGACTATTGAGCATTTGGGAAAACGGCTAGCGGATCCTTTGGAGGCGCAATTGATGATAGGCTCGAATTCCGTGGTGCAGCGATCAAATTCCCGTGTAAATTCCCGGTTCCCGGGCTCGTCCAAGACGACCAAACACATCTTTGTCACTGGCGGTGTGGCGTCCTCGCTCGGTAAGGGACTGACGGCTTCGAGCCTCGGCCACTTGCTGCGGGCACGCGGTTTGTCTGTAACTATGCAGAAGCTCGATCCCTATCTGAACGTGGATCCGGGCACGATGAACCCCTTCCAGCACGGCGAAGTCTTCGTTACTGACGACGGCGCCGAAACCGACCTCGACATCGGACACTACGAGCGCTTCCTCGATGAAAACCTTGAGGGTTCGGCCAACGTCACGACCGGCCAGATCTACTCGACAGTCATCGCCAAGGAACGGCGAGGTGAGTACCTCGGCGACACCGTCCAGGTCATCCCGCACATCACGGATGAGATCAAGCGCCGCATGCGCCTCCCCGCTGAGGGCAAAAACGCTCCGGACGTCATCATCACCGAAATCGGCGGCACGGTTGGCGACATCGAGTCCCAGCCTTTCCTCGAGTCCGCACGCCAGGTCCGCCAGGACATCGGCCGCAACAACGTCTTTTTCCTCCACGTCTCCTTGGTGCCGTACATCGGCCCGTCGCAGGAACTGAAGACCAAACCAACGCAGCACTCCGTTGCCGCCTTGCGCTCCCTCGGCATCCAGCCGGAAGCGATCGTGATCCGTTCGGACCGCGAAGTGCCCGACGCCATGCGCGAAAAGATCGGCCGCATGTGCGACGTCGATATTGACGCCGTGGTCAATGCCGCCGATGCTCCCAGCATCTACGACATCCCCAAGACGCTGCACTCCCAGGGCCTTGACTCCTACGTCGTCCGAGCCCTGGATCTCCCGTTCAAG
This sequence comes from Arthrobacter sp. GAS37, assembly GCF_044908325.1. Classification (NCBI taxonomy): domain Bacteria; kingdom Bacillati; phylum Actinomycetota; class Actinomycetes; order Micrococcales; family Micrococcaceae; genus Arthrobacter; species Arthrobacter sp. GAS37. Next base: position 6,934 of record NZ_JBIYDB010000063.1, on the reverse strand, counting down.
GACGTCGACTGGACCAGCTGGGACAAGCTCCTCGAAGCAGTACACAACCCCAAGCACCATGTAGAAGTTGCCCTCGTGGGCAAGTACATCGACCTCCCGGACGCTTACCTGTCCGTGACCGAGGCCTTGCGTGCCGGCGGTTTCGCGAACGAAACCAAGGTCAAGATCCGCTGGGTCCCGTCCGACGAATGCGAAACCCTCGAAGGCGCCACCAAGTCCTTGGCCGGCGTCGACGCCATTTGTGTCCCCGGCGGCTTCGGTATCCGTGGCCTGGAGGGCAAGCTCGGCGCGCTCAAGTTCGCCCGCGAGACGAAGCTTCCGGTGCTGGGCCTTTGCCTCGGTCTTCAGTGCATGGTCATCGAGTACGCCCGCAATGTGGTCGGCCTCGAGGGTGCGTCCTCCAGCGAGTTCGAGCCCGACTCCAAGTACCCGGTCATCGCCACCATGGAGGAACAGCTCGACATCGTTGACGGCAAGGGCGACCTTGGCGGCACGATGCGCCTGGGCCTTTACGAAGCCAAGCTGGATGAAGGCTCCGTGGTTGCAGAGACCTACGGCGCTACAACCGTTAGCGAGCGTCACCGCCACCGCTACGAGGTCAACAACAAGTACCGCGAGCAGATCGCAGCCGAGGGACTCGTGTTCTCCGGAACGTCTCCCGATGGCAAGCTTGTTGAGTTCGTGGAACTGCCGCGCGAAGTACACCCGTACTACGTCGCAACACAGGCCCACCCCGAGCTCAGCTCCCGCCCCACGCGCCCCCACCCGCTGTTTGCCGGCCTCGTGAAGGCGGCGCTGGAGCGTCAGTCAGGCGTGGATTCGGCAGCAAAGTCAGCCCGCAAGGTAGCTGCAAAGTAATCGCTCACACAAACGAAGGACGGCGCGATGCCCGGTATTTCTGAAACCCCCAGCACTTTTCGGAAGGTTTCGGACATGCCGAGCCCGCGCCGTCTTTTGTCGTCCAGCAAGGTCTATGAAGGCCGGATCTGGGACGTCGTCAGTGACGCCTTCGAACTGGGCGAAGACACCGGTACTTTGGTCCGCGACTACATCGACCATCCCGGCGCTGTTGCGGTGCTGCCGATGAACGTCGACGGCGAAATCCTGTTGCTCAAGCAATATCGCCACCCCGTGGGCATGGATCTGTGGGAGATTCCTGCCGGGCTTCTTGACGTGGCCGGCGAAGACTTCGTCGTCGGCGCAGCCCGGGAGCTCGCGGAAGAGGCCGATCTTACGGCGGCCACGTGGAATGTCCTCGCGGACTTCTTCAACTCACCTGGCTCCTCGAGCGAGGCGATTCGAATCTATCTGGCCCGCGGATTGGGAGACGTGCCCGAGGCGGAACGGCACCTCCGCACGGAGGAGGAATCCGAAATCGAGCTTGTGTGGGTACCGCTCGACGAAGCTGTTTCAGCGGTGCTCGAAGGCCGCCTGCACAACCCGTCCGCCGTCGTCGGGATCCTCGCGGCCGCCGCCGCACGCGCCGACGGCTTCCGGAACCTGCGGCCGGCCAACGCTCCCTGGCCTGCCCACCCGAGCCAGCGCTGACCGTGCCCCAGCTCGCGGAGACCAGGGTCCAGACCGCCATTGACCGGGCCATCACGGACTACCTGCAACACCTCGGGGTGGAACGAGGCCTCGCAAGCAACACTTTGTCCGCTTACCGCCGGGATCTGTCCCGCTATTCGAACTTCCTGGCAGGGTCCGGCGTCGACAACCCGGGCAATATCTCCCGCCACGATGTCACCGCCTTTGTCCAGGCCCTGGCCGACGGCTCCGACGGCGGAGCCGCACTCGGCGTCCGCTCCGCCGCACGCACCGTGGTTGCCGTCCGGGGGCTCCACAAGTTTTGGGCCCTGGAGGGGACGACGACGGCGGACCCCGCGAGCGATGTCCACCCGCCAATGCCCGGCAAGCGTCTGCCGAAGGCCATTAGCGTCGGCGAAGTGACACGGATCCTTGAGGCCGCCGGAGCCGATACCGCCACCGGGCTGAGGGACCGGGCCCTTTTGGAGTTCCTTTACTCCACGGGTGCCCGCATCAGCGAAGCGGTGGGCCTTGACGTCGACGATGTCTCCCTCGAAGCGGAAGCCGATGGTCCCGCGATCGTGCGGCTCTTCGGAAAAGGCTCCAAGGAGCGCTTGGTGCCGCTGGGGTCCTACGGTGCCCGCGCCGTCGGCTCCTACGTAGTTCGTGGAAGACCTGCGCTGGCCGCCAAGGGAAAAGGCACCCCGGCACTGTTCCTGAACGCCCGCGGAGGCCGGATCAGCCGGCAGAGTGCCTGGACCATTCTCAAGACTGCGGCAGAGAAGGCCAACATCACCAAGGACGTCTCGCCTCACACCCTGCGGCATTCGTTCGCCACACACCTGCTTGAGGGCGGCGCCGATGTCCGGGTGGTGCAGGAACTCCTGGGCCACGCCTCGGTGACCACCACGCAGGTGTACACCTTGGTCACTGCCGACACCTTGCGTGAGGTGTATGCGGCTGCGCATCCACGGGCGCTCGGCTGACGCCTCGCACCGAACGCGGTCCGGTGCCGGTCACGCCAAGACGCTAAAGGTGAGCTCCACCGCGTTCAGGAACAGCGCCAGAATAGACATGCCGAGACCGGCCACGAGCAGAAGGCCCGGGTGCGCCAAGCCGACAACGACCCGTCTCAGCTTCGGGCGGCAGCGCAGGAATTTCCTCGGCACCCGCGAGCTGGCGGGACTTTGACTCCAGCCACGCAGACGGCGCAGGAACCATGCGCAGCGGACGATGAAAGCCATCCACAGCACCGAAATGACAAGCGGGACAGCTGCCACGAGCAAGGTGAACCCCAAGGACGTGACTTCGCGCTCGGAATTTCCGACAGTGGCCTGGACAGCGGTGGAGATCGAGGCGCTCATGACCACCGAAACGCCCCACACGAGGAATGCAGTCACCAGTGCAAGGAATCGCACGAAGAAGTGGCCCAGCACTGATTCGTTTTGTGGTTTCAAATGCCTGCGGGGAGTCGCGTGCAGCACCGCGAGTGTGGATAGAAGGGTCGGAAGTGCGGCCATGCCGACCAGCAGGTACCAACTCCAGCCGGCCAGGTCCAGGAATTCATCGAGGACGATCAACAACGCCCAGAATCCGGTCCAAACCCACCCGGCGTAGAGCGGATGCCGGACCAGCCAGCCAGGCAGCCAAGCCTCCGAGGCTTGCTCGTTCCCCTCTTGACTCATGGCGACACTCTAGCAATCGGCGGCTCGTGCCGGTCCGGTTGGCGTGGCAGCGCTGTAACCTGCGGGCTCGTGCCGGAAACTATACAGTTAGCCAGGGTTTTGGCTTGGGGTTTCGGATTGAGAGTGGGGGATTGTGCTTTCCGAGGGGGAATCGGCGTTCGTTGCGTTGCATAGGGATACGTACCCGCGCATATTCCGTTTTGTGCGGCGACGCGTGGATGATCCGCAAGTGGCTGAAGAGTTGGCTGCGGACGTGTTCCGTGTCGCTTGGCAGAAATGGGATGAAGCGTCGTCGGTGGATGTGGCCTGGTTGTTCACCGTGGCGAGAAATCTTCTGGGGAACGCTTATCGGAGTCATAGGCGCCAGGTAGCCCTGCATGAGCGCCTCCGTGAGTCCGTGGCTACCGGCGACGTGGCCGGGAACGGACATTCGATGGTGGATGAGGTCCTGGATTCCCTACGGGAGAAAGACCGGGACATTCTTCAGTTGGCGTATTGGGATCAATTGACGGTCCTGGAAATCGCGGCCGTCCTGCAGTGCGGGGAGTCGGCCGCGAAGGTGCGCTTGCACCGGGCGCGGGAGGCTTTCCGAAAGTTACTGCCAACCGGTAGCGGTGCGGTGGCACAGAAGTTGGGGGCATAGGGATGGATCCGATCCGAGAACTGATTGAAGAGGCCGATCCGCTGCGCAGCGGCGCCGGCGCCATGCCGGATGCAGACGCGGCTTTGGCCCGGGTGGTGGCTGCTCCGGGCAACGGCGTGGATAAGTTGCCGCCGAATGTTCGGTCCATGGCGGCTGCACGTCGGCTGCGGAATGCCAGGATTGCAGGGCTGCTGACGATGGCCGCGGCCGCGGTGACCACCGGGGTGCTTGTGGCGACGCACCTGGGTTCGATCAATGCTGTCCCGGTTCCGGCCGGAACGTCCTCCGCAACGCCAAGCGCGTCACCGACGGCTACAGCAACGGCGGACGGCACCGCGAGCCCGACGGAGAGCCCGACCGCGACGGCAAGCCCGACGACGACCACGTCGCTTGCCGGCGTCGGACACGGTGAATGCACGATTGAAAACCTGACGGGAGCCATGACGTCATTGGAGCGGCTGAAGCCGGTTCTTCGGCTTGTGGGCTGCAAAGCCGGATGGATGGGCATCATGGCGCCGGCACCAAGCGACAACCCGAATCCGGAACCGGGAGACTGGTTCTGGATCGCCAGGCTTGTCAACGGGAGCTACGTGCAGCAAACCAGCCTTGGGAACTGGGCCGGTGCTGCGTCCAACAATGATCGGCTGACGGCTGAGCAATTCATGGACAAGGCGTTCGTCACCAACGGAATCCCGGTCGAGCTTCGTCCCGTTCTGGTCGGTTCCCCGGAGCCTGGATCCCTCGCTGCCGAAGGTCTCAAGGCTTACGAGGACCTGTCCACGGGCTACAAAGTGAGCTTCACCTATCCCGCCGCGTGGCAATTGGGTGACCCGGGCAGCCTTTCCTTGACGGGCGGTCCTGGAACTGCGCTCACGGACTCCACCGGCAAGTCCATGGCACGGCTCGCCTTGGGGGAAACCAACGACTGGAGCCTGAGCAGTTGCCTCAACAAGGCGCCTTACAAGATCCTCGACAGTCAGCCGATGCCTGGGTTGCCGACAGACCCCGCGTCGCCAGCCCAGGGAACACCAAGGTTCGTCTACGTCGCAATGACGTCAGCCGCAAATGACGGGGGTCCGGTTCAGGCAGGGATAGGAATTACCAACCGTATTGCCGGACAGGAGGGGATAGGGTGCGTCCTCGATCTCGCGGTGGCAGGACCCGGCCCCTTGAAGTTCTTCAGCTTCGCCGATCGCCGCCCATTGGGCGGACCGTTGTGGGGCCTTTACAAATTCAACACAGTCGAAGAAGCCGCGGCCTTCACCCAGACACAGGGCTATAAGGATCTCAAGGCTGTCATCACTTCGCTCACGATCACCAAGATGGGCTAGCGACAAAGCCGCGACGCCGGGCCTGTACCATGCTCGCGTGGGCCCACCCCGAGCTCCCTGACCGGCCCGGCGTCGTTCTTCAGGGGCGAGGCAGTCGTAGGCTTGATGCCATGACAGCCGCCCACGTGACCCTCTGTTTTCTCCTCCGCGAGGTCGATGCCGGCCGGGAGGTCCTCCTTGGACGCAAGCGCACCGGCTTCGGCCAGGGCAAGGTAGTGGGCGTCGGCGGCCATGTGGAGGAGGGTGAGACCGCCGTCGAAGCGGTCTGCCGGGAAGTCCGCGAGGAAGTCTACGTCGATGTTGACCCGGAGGACCTGGTGGCCGCAGGAACTGTGGACTTTGTGTTCCCTGCCAAGCCTGAATGGAACATGTTTACCACCGTGTTCCTCGCCGAATCCTGGGTGGGGGAGCCTTCCGAGAGCGACGAGATCACACCGCAGTGGTACCCGGCGGAGGACCTGCCGGTAGCCCATATGTGGGCCGACGCCGAGCACTGGCTTCCCGCGATGATGAATGGCCGGCGCATGGATGTACGCGTAGTACTCGCCGATGACAACGAGAACGTGGCCGAAGTCTTCCACTCAGACTGGACCGACGACGGAGCAACCGCGCGTGCGTCCGCCCGGAATTGGATGCCGGGGCTGTAACCTCAGGACGCTTGACGGAAACTTACACGATGAACGCCCAGTTCGGGCGCTACCGGCAAAGGGGGAATGGTGGATTCTAGGCGCCACGATGGCCACGGACTGTCCATGCAGGACGACGAAACCATGGAGCGTTCATACCGCTCCGAGATCGACGGAAACATGTTGGGCATGGACTCAACGGACGTTGAACGGAAAAGGAAGATGCGGAGACTCAGAATCATCGTGTTGGTGGCTCTTGCCGCAGCCGTCCTCGCGGCGGGATTCCTCGTTGCCGGCAACCTGGGGTCCCAGGGACAGGCGCAGAGCGGAAGCCAGCTGCAGGCACCCGCAGCTACGACGGCCCCTGCGACGACTGCTTCATCGCCATCGGCGTCGGCCACGGCCTCGGCTTCAACGGTCGCTACCGACGAACCAACAGCATCAACACCATCGACGGCGGGCCCTGCGTGGACGAGCTTCGTCAGCGCCAGCGCCCACGCGCAGTTCGATCTCCCGGCGGGCTGGACGGCCGCCGACGTTCCAGCCGGCACCGCAAGCAATCCGGCATCCGGAATCCAGGTGACCGACGAGGCGGGCAGCATGGTGGCGAAGTTCTACTACGGCACGGGCGGCGGCGTAGGCGGGGCATGCGGCCCGGGAACGTACAAGCAAACGGAGCTCGACAGAGCTGCCTCTTCACTGCAGGGGCAGTGGGTCACCGATTCGCAGGTCCGGTTCTCCTACCATGTGCTGGACCAGACGGCCCAAGGTAAGGGCATCAGCTACCAGATCGGCCTGGTAGACAAGTTCAGCGGTGAACTCGGGGACAGCTGCCTGATGTACACATTCTTAGGGAGTGCGCCGAAGGGCACTTTGTCTTTTGCTACGAGCGATGCCCAGGCCCCCGGCTCCCGCACTTTCAGCACCATGGCGGAAGCCACGCAGTACTTGCAGACACCTGAATACCAGAAGCTCAAGCGGGTGATCACCAGCCTGCAGCTCATTCAGTAGCTTGATGTACGACGGCGGGGCGGGGGGGGTGGGGGGGGCGGGCCAAACAAAAAAGGGCCCCGCCGCCGAGAGGTATAAACACAACAATGGGGCGAAATCAAACGCTGTTAG
>NZ_JBIYDB010000062.1:0-16570 GCF_044908325.1 Arthrobacter sp. GAS37 | reverse complement strand
TACGACCGCGCCATCGAAGTCGCCCACGAACGCGGCGTCCGCATCCCCATGGAAGAAACCCGCTAACCAGACCCGACAACCCCAACTAGCTCGCACCAGATGTCGTTATGAGCCCCGAAAACGACAACAACTGCGAGCTAGTTGGGGAGGTCAACCACCCATCTGAGAAAGAATCACTCCCATGATCGAAATTGACGGACGCCGGCTTGAGCTCGGCGACATCCTAGCGGTGGCAGCAGGCCGCCATAAAGTGACGCTGGCGCCGTCGGCCGTTGAACGCATGACGGCGTCCCAGCGCTCCGCCCGCGCGACGGCACAGGCACGGCCGGTTTATGGTCGGTCCACAGGCGTAGGCGCTAACCGCTCCGTGACCCTCAACCAAGCGGACACTGAGGTCGACACCCACGGTCTCAACTTGTTGCGGAGCCATGCCGTCGATGCCGGACGGGCCCTTGACCGCGAGACCGTCCGGGCGATGCTGATCATCAGGCTCTCCCAACTCGCAGCCGGCGCATCCGGGATCAACCCGGCTGTAGCCGACGCCGTTTCGGAGATGCTCAACGCCGATACCCTGCCGGAAGTACGGGAATTCGGCGGTATAGGAACCGCAGATCTTCCCGCCCTGGCGGGAACGGCTCTCACCCTCCTCGGTGAGCGGCCCACCATGGACGGCAAGAAAGTGCCGGTGCCACTGGAGACTTGGGCGACCGAGGATGCGCTGCCCTTCATCAGCTCCAGCGCGCTTACCATCGCCCAGGCCGTCCTGGCGCATCAGAGGCTAGCGACCCTGTTGGAGAACCTCACGACGGTCAGCGCACTGACATTCGCTGCCATGTCAGGAAACTCCGAAGCGTTCGCCCCGGAAGTCGCAAAGGCGGCAGAATCGGACGCACTGGCAGACGTGGCTACAACCCTTCAGGGACTGGTATCAGGGCATGGCAAGCCCGCACGTATTCAGGACCCGTATTCTCTGCGCATGCTTCCACACGCACTAGGCGCTGTAGTGGAAGAACTCGACGCGCTGAAGCTCGTCTTGGAGCGTCTGGTGGTTGCAGGCCACGAGAACCCCATGGTCTTCGGCTCCGTGGAAGATGGCAGCAACGGTGTGGCGCACCACGGCCTCTTCCAGATGTCCACTCTCGCCCGGCGGATTGACGGGTTGCAGTTGGCACTTGGCGCAGCATGCACCAACACGCTTGGAAGGATCAGCCGGTTATGCGATCCCGCGTACACGGGCCTCCACAGGTTCCTTGCCGTCGACGACTCCGGCCAGTCCGGCGTCATGATGCTGGAATATGTGGCGGCCGCAGCGGTGGGCCATATTCGAGCCAACGCTCAGCCGGTGAGCCTACAAACGGTGGTCCTGTCCTTGGGCGCTGAAGAAGATGCAAGTTTCGCGAGTGTGTCCACCTCCCGGCTGGATTCCACCGTCCGGGCGCTTGCAACGGTTGTTGGTGTTGAACTCCTTTGCGCGTCACGGGCACTGAGGCTGCAAGGCCGGACACCCGGAGAATTCGCGAGTCCGCGGTTCCGAAAAGCCTTCGACGCCGGTCTATCGTTGCCCGCCGACGTCCAGGACCGGGATCTCCGCCCCGATGTCGACGCCGCGTCCCATCTGGCGATCCTTCCGGAGTTCGGGCGCTAAGCATGCTTAGCTATGGACTGCCGCCCCGGACGGGCGTACCTTAGTTTCCAAACACCGCACTGGGGAGGTGGAGTGTTTGGCTGGGTATCTGGGGTGCCGTGGCGTTTCTTTGGTTCGCCCCGTTCTTCTCGCCGTTTTCGGCGCATTGGCGTGGTTGCTGTGGCTGGCCGGTCCTTCGCAGGCCACAGACCTTCTGCCGACGATTCCGGCTGTCCCGACACCTTCGGTTTCACTGCCACCGGTTCCCCTCACCGATCCCGTAGGGCCGATCGTCGAGCACGTCCCGTCCGTGGTTCCAAGCCCGGGTCCGTTGGCCACAGTTCCTAAGACCGTTGTCAATCAGCTAACGGAGCAGGTCTTGACGCCAGTGGTTGGAGTCGTCGACGCTGTGCCGCCCGTGGTCGAGAACACGATCGGGGAACTCCCGCCATTGCCCGAGCCGCCTTCCGTGCCGGCATTGCCGCCGGTGCCCGGAGCACTGCCGCCTCACGGACCAAGCGTTCCAGCTATCCCCGTCGATCCCTTGCGCGCCGGATCCGTCGCTGCGCTGACCGCGCCCACCATACTTGCCAGCACGAGCCCCCGTACAGTTGTTGTCCTGCCCCCGGAAATGCTGGCGACGACGGAAATGTCGCCAGTTCCGGGTGGCCCTCCGCCCGGCAAACAGGTCCCTCCGGCCGCGCCCCCACAAGAGTCTGGATCGACGTCGGAGTCGCAGGGTGGCTCGGCCGCCTACGGCGCTGCAGATCTGCCGGAACAACATGCGCTGGCACCGCCACCCCGCCATGGCCCGATCCCCGATCGCCGGCAAAGCCCCTCAGCCGAACCTGCATTCGATCCTGGTTCCTCTCCCGACTGATCAGGCCGCCCCTGCCCTTTTGGCAGGCACGACCAATTGCGCCGCATCGCGCAGAACACCGTCTTAGTCAGGAGAAGACCATGCAGGACCATAACCGATTGATAGGAAATTGGCCCGACCCCATGAAGAAGGGAGACATATAGATAGCACTTCTACAGGCGCTCAGCGCCCATAAGGGAACAAGGACGCCGGCCGCGCAGTCAGTCTGACTGCGCGGCCGGCGTCGTGATGCTGAAGATCGGGCCAGGTCCCTTTAGAACAGACCATTCACCACAGCCTGGGTGAGCTGGTGGAAGATGTCGGTGCGGGCGGGGATATCGCTCTCGTCCTGGCCTTTGGTGTAGACCACGAATGCGTAGGAGTTGGTCCCGTTGGTGAGGATGCTGGCGTCGTGGAGTTCGTCGTCGAGCAGTCCATACTTGTGGAAAACAGTGATTCCGGCCGGCACTGCGGCGGGGATGAGTGACTCGTAGTTGGTGTTCTGCATATAGGACAACAACTGTGCGGTGTCCTGCTGGTTCAGGAGCTTCCCGCCGTAGAGGCCGGCCATGATGCTGGCCATTTCGCTTGGAGTCAGAGTGTTGTTCATCGGGTCGTAGCTGACACCGATCGATGCGGCATAGGCCTGCAGTTCCGAATAACCGACCGCGTCCATGATCAGGGACCAGGAGTCGTTGTCGCTGTTCTGGATCATCTCTTTGATCTGGAATCCGGCTGTGTACTCGCCCAAGGGATCGTCAAGGGACACTGCGCCCGTTTCGACAAGGTGATAGTACGCTGCGGCAGACAGGACTTTGGCGGTGCTTGCTGCCTCGAATGGCGCTTGGACCCCGTACTGATGGCTTGAGCCATCAGATAAGTCGATCAGGGTGACGCCGATCTGGTACTGGCTGTTGGCGTTGATGATGCCGTTGATCTCGGAGTCCAACGCGGGGGTCACTCCGGTACCCGAAGCAGCCGGCGCCGCAACTGCGGGAGCCGCGACGGCTGGAGCTGCAGTCGGCGCCTCGGCCGCGGCGGCCGCCGTCGTCGGGAATGCCGTCGTCGGGGATGCGGCTGGAACAGCTGCCGACGGCGTGGCGCCGGCTACCGCCGATACAGCATGGGGGACGGATGAGCGGGCATGCGCGGCCGAGTAAACCGTGGCCGTCAGGGTCAGTGCCAGAATGCCCGCGAAGGCCGTCAGCAAGGCCGATCGACGTCGGCGGGGACTCCAGCGGTTCCACCGACTTCTCTTTCGTCCGGACCCTTGGCCGGGACGACGGGGCTCTTGCTCTTCCATAATGAACCAACCGTAGCTACTGCAGCTATGTAAGAGCTATGAAAATCCTGTCCGTCAGCCACGTGTCGCCTGGATGAATATCAGGGGTTTCGGAGCGGTGAGCCCAATACCGTGAACCGGGTGCCGCCCATCTCCCCGGACAGCAGTGGCATTGCCTCACTTATGGCGGCCCGGACGCTGTCCAGCTGCAGCGATCCTTGGTGCGCTTCTGCCGATTCCCATAGTTCGCAGACAAAGACCGTGTCCGGCGATTCCTCGTTGACGCCCACCTCGTAGAGCAGGCAGCCCGCGCCCCGGAGCTCCGGTTTCGGTCTGAGAAGGATGGAGACGACGGCGTCGCGCTGGCCGGGTTTCGTGCCGAGGCTTCCCACATTTGCAAAAGTCATGGGCCCATTGTGCTTCATTCCCCCGACGTTATTGGGGAATCGCGTATCGGCGGACAAAGTTGCCGAGGATCTTCATCGGTTCGGTGGCCGTGATCTTCCGGGCGTCTGCCATCAGCTGTTCAGCAGCCTCGGGCGGAAAGTATCCAGCGTGGCGATACGTGTCGATCCGCGTGACGAGCCCCTCGGCGTCGAGCTCCGGATGGAATTGAGTGGCGTAAAGGTTCCTCTTGATCCGGAACATCTGCACCGGGCAGGCGGCCGAGCCGGCAAGCAACACCGCATGTCCTGGCAGGACCGTGCAGGCTTCCTTATGGCCGGTAAAGGCGACAAAACGCTCGGACATGCCTTGGAGGAGCGGGTCTTGGAGGCCCTCCGCTGTGAGTTTGATGGTTACCGCGCCGAGTCCTTCACCATAGGTACGGTCAATCACAGCCCCTTGGTGAAGTCCCAGGGTTCCGACCCCATAGCAGGCCCCCAGAAAGGGAAAGTCGGCGGCAACAATCGTGTCCAGCAGCTGCGCGAGTTCTTTCTCCACCCTTTTCTGGACCGGGCTCTTGTGTTCCGGCGGGTCGCTCGAGGTGAAGGGGCTGCCACCCACAATCACTCCGGAATAGTCGGAGAGCTCAAGCGGCGGGAGGGGCGCCACCTCCATTCGGATGCGTTGCAGTTGCTCGGGAGCGAGCCCTCCAAAACGAAGATACGCCTGGTACTCTTCCTCGGCGGCAGCGTCTTCGGCGCGAGATGCGAGCAGGAGAAACGGCTTCACAGGCTAAGTGTGCGCGCGGCGGCAGTGACGCGCCAGCGTTCGGCCGAAACATCCGTTTGAGGTGCGGTGAGCCGCCGTTCACGTGGAAGAAATGTCCGGATTTCCGGCCTAGTGGAAGGATTTCACCTCCTTTGGCTCTGGAATCCGCGGAATCACTGGGATCCTTGGCGCCTGTTCCGGAGGGCCACTCGTCCGTGCCGGGGCGGCGTTAACATTCCCGAAACACGCCCGTCATGCGTTCTTCACGCCATGTCAAGTCATGTAACGTACCCGCAACTTTTCCTCGCATTGCTTGAAACACGGAACCGGAAATATTGGGCAGGGGAAGAACCGGGCCACGCTGCGGCGGTCCTCCTACGGCATTCCGATAAGAAGGGAAACGCACGTGAATATCACTGCGGAAAACGTTTGGGTGATGGTGTCGGCGGCACTTGCACTGCTCATGACTCCGGCACTCGGCCTCTTCTACAGTGGCATGACGCGGGCCAAGGCCTCCCTCAACATGATCATGATGAGCTTCATCTCCGCGGGCATCGTAGGCGCCGTGTGGATCCTGTGGGGCTACTCGATGATCAGCGGCAAGAGTGTTCTGGGGATTTTCGGCAATCCGTTCAGCAGCTTCGGCTCGGCGGACCTGGTCGGTTCCACCGATCTCATCAAACTCGGCTTCAGCGCTACCTTCGCCATCGTCACCGTGGCCCTGATCAGCGGCGCCATCGCCGACCGCGCCAAATTCTCATCCTGGGTCATCTTCGTCCCCATCTGGATCACCCTGGTGTATTGCCCCTTGGCTTTCATGGTCTGGGGTGGCGGCCTACTCAGCCCTGGCGGAGCGATCAGTTCGGTCTTCGGTCAGGTGATTGACTTCGCCGGCGGCACAGTGGTGGAAATCAGCTCCGGCGCTGCCGCGTTTGTCCTGGCATTGATCCTGGGCAAGCGTCACGGCTTTGGAAAAGACCCGAACCACCGCCCGCACAACCTCCCCTTCATCATGCTTGGCGCCGGACTCCTGTGGTTCGGTTGGTTCGGTTTCAATGCCGGCGCGGCCACGACGTCGGCGCAGGCCGGCTTGATCTGGGTCAACACCCTTGTTGCCCCGGCCGGGGCTATGCTCAGCTGGTTGGTCACCGAGAAGATCCGGCACGGCCACCCCACATCATTGGGTGCCGCATCCGGCGTCGTTGCCGGCCTCGTGGCTATTACTCCGGCCTGCGCCAATGTGGCTCCCGCGGCAGCCCTCGGCCTGGGGCTGGTAGCCGGCGCCGCCTGCGCCGTATTTGTCGACCTGAAACACAAGTTCGGCTTTGATGACTCCCTCGACGTCGTGGGCGTCCACCTCGGTGGCGGACTTGTCGGCACGCTCGCGCTCGGATTCATCGCGCTGCCGGTGAACGGCAAGGGTGGAGGATTGTTTTACGGAGGCGGACTCCAGCAGCTCGTGGCGCAGATCGTCGCCATTCTTGTCACCCTTGCAATCTCGGGAATCATGACGGCAATCATTGCCCTTGTCATTCACAAGACCGTTGGATTCCGGGTCAGCCACGAGGCGGAGCTCGCCGGCGTGGACTTGTCCGAGCACGCCGAGACCGCCTACGAGTTCGGCAGCATGTCCCGGAGCCACTTCAACGCCCTCCCCCATGTTGCCGCCCTCCCCCACGTCAACATCCCGATTTCAGCCCGAGCCGCTGCCGCCGCTTCGTCCCCCGCGGCCGCTCCCGCCGTCGAACTCCCGCGCGAAAAGCAGGCCGACCCCGCTTAGCGGAGGCAGGCATTTCCGCAGCCGCAAGGGACGCGTACGCTCAATTTGTGGATATCGTCGATTTCCTCTCGGACCGCCTGAACGAGGACGAGGCTGCGGCACGGAAACTCCTCGGCGACCGTTCCGTCTCCGAAGCGGGCAAATGGTACGAGCGACGCCTTCTCCTGGAATGCGAATCAAAGAGAAGGCTGCTCAGGATCGTGGAATCCGCACGGCAGACGGCCCTGGCCACGATGGTTCGCGGCACGCTTGGTGATACCCCGCAGTGGATCCCGGAATCGATCGAATGGACCACGAAGTCGTTGAATGCCCTCGCGCTGCCCTATTCGGACCATCCGGACTTCGAGCCGGAATGGCTGGCGGGTACGTAGCTGGCGGGCTGATTAAGCGCTGCGCCATCCGCCGCTGAGCCCGCAACAAAAAACGGGACCACTTCCCCTGTCAAAGAATTAATCCAGAATCTATTCTGTTGATGGACCGGTACACGTACGGTCTGCCAGGCCACCGGCACGTCCCGGGAAGCCCATCCCGCTCCGGGGGCCGTCTCTATGAGGAGGCGTCCATGTCATCTCCCGATGTGCCGACCCGGGGGCCCGCAAGGCCCGGTCCGTATATTGTGGCCGGAATCCTGCTGGCCATCGCCATTCTGGTTCCACTGTTGGTCCCGGTGTATTCGATTGATCAGCCGCGGCTCGCTGGCATGCCGTTCTTTTACTGGTACCAAATGCTCTGGGTCCCGATCACGGCAGGCATGGTGGGCGTCTCCTACTGGCTGGTTACCAAGGAGGACCGTCGCCGCCGCGAGGTCGCGCGGGGCGCACGCACTGAGGAGCAGGAACAATGAGCGGGCTCACCGTCCCGCTGGTGACCACAGCGGATCGGCCCGTCAACGGCGTCGCGCTCACCGTCGTCGTCGTCCTCTTTATCCTGGTGGCGGTCTTGGGCTTCTTCGCCGCACGCTGGCGAGCGGGCAAGGAGACCGGCCTGCACAGTCTCGATGAGTGGGGCCTCGGCGGCCGCGGTTTTGGAACCTGGGTGACGTGGTTCCTTCTCGGTGGCGATCTCTACACGGCCTACACATTCGTGGCCGTCCCGGCGGCAATGTGGGCCACCGGCGCCGTGAGCGGTTTCTTCGCCGTGCCATACACGATCGTGCTCTACCCGATTGTGTTCCTGTTGATGAGCCGTTTGTGGTCGGTCTCGCACCGCCATGGGTTCGTCACGCCGGCGGACTTCGTTGGCGGGCGCTATGGCAGCAGGGCGTTGACTGTTGCGGTGGCCCTCACGGGCATTGTCGCGACCATGCCCTACATCGCGCTGCAACTGGTCGGCATCAAAGCCGTACTCACGGTGTTGGGCCTCGGCAGCGCGCAGAATGTGCTGCTGACTGACCTTCCGCTGATCATCGCCTTCGTGGTCCTGGCCGCCTACACCTACACTTCGGGCCTTCGGGCGCCGGCGCTTATCGCCGTCGTGAAGGATCTGCTGATCTACCTCGCGGTCATCGTTGCTGTGATCTACCTGCCGATCAAGTTCGGGGGCTGGGACAACATCTTCGGTGCGGCCCAGACGAAACTCGACGCCATCAGCCCGGCCACAGGAAAGCCAACCGGCGTCTTCATCCCGGGTGCCGCAAGCTATTCGGCGTACTGGACACTGGCTCTGGGATCGGCCATGGCGCTGTTCATGTACCCCCACTCGGTCACCGGGGTCTTGGCGACCAAGAGCAGGAACACCATCCGCAAGAATGCCGCGGTTCTTCCGCTGTACTCGCTTATGCTGGGGTTCCTTGCCCTCCTGGGTTACGCGGCCATCTCCGCGGGCACCAAACCCATTGACCTGAACGGTGCCGTCAATCCGCAACTGGTGGTTCCGCAGCTGTTCCTGGACAACTTCCCCGCATGGTTTGCAGGGATCGCCTTGGCGGCTATCGCCATCGGCGCCTTGGTCCCGGCCGCTATCATGTCGATCGCTGCCGCTAACCTGTTCACCCGCAATATCTACCGCGACCTGATCCGGCCCGACGCCGACCCGCGGCAGGAAGCGAAGGTCTCCAAGATCGCCTCGCTCGTGGTGAAGTTCGGGGCGCTGATTTTCGTGATTGCGATGGACCAATCGGCTGCCATCAATATGCAGCTACTTGGCGGTATCTGGATCCTGCAGACCTTCCCCGCGATCGTGGCAGGACTGTACACTCGCTGGTTCCACCGCTGGGCGCTCTTCGCAGGCTGGGCGGCCGGGATCATCTACGGCACCGTCGCCGCGTACAACGTGGTCAACCCCGTGACGAAGGCCAACTTCGGCGGGTCCATCGCGGCCATCCCCGGCACCAATGTGCAGGTTTACATCGCCGTCGTGGCGTTCGCGATCAACCTTATCGTTGCTGCCGTACTCTCGCTGGTCTTCCGCGCCATGAAGCTCCCCGACGGAAAGGACATCACCCGGAACTCGGACTACGGAGCTGATGAAGACGATCCGAAAGTTGCACAGCTTCAGCGCGGGTATCCCTTGGGCGAAACGGGAGGCCCCGCGTTCTGACCGGATCTGCGCGCTAGCGCTTCATCGACAGCCTCGCCACGGCAGCGATGTCCCGCGGCGTCGTCCGGCAGCACTCGCCGATGAGCCGAGCCCCAAGATCGCGCCAAGTGCCAGCCCCTTCGGCGAGGCTTGACGGGCCCCCGGCGCATGCCCCGGGGCAAGGTCCCCACGTCTTGGTGACGGCGTCGTAGCTTTCGCCCGAGTTCGGGTACGCGAGCAGCGGCTTGTCCGTGGCATTGCGCAGGGCCTCAAGCGCTGGGGAAACCAAGTTCAGCGGCACGCAATTCACGCCGATCGCGGCGACGCGCGGCTGGGCTCCACAAAGCGCCGCCACCTCAGCAAGGGGCGTGCCGTCGCTGATGTGTCCGCCGTCCCGAAGCGTGAAGGAAAACCAGGATTCGACGTCGAACTCTTCCACGAGCGCCAAAAGGGCCTCAGCCTCCGCGAAGGAGGGCAGCGTCTCACAGGCCAGCAGGTCCGCGGCGGCCTCCACGAGCGCCCGAATGCGCGGCCGGTGGAACTCCTTGAACTCGCGCTGGGCGAGGAAGTACTCGCCCCGGGCCTCGTCGGCCAAGCGAACGCTTAACGCCACCAGTTCCAAGGCTTCCGCCTCGGCAATGCCGCACCGGGCAAATCCCTGTGGCAGTGCTTGATAGCTCGAGGTGATGGCGACTGCGGCGCCGACGTCGAAATAGTCGCGATGTACCTGCTTGATCAGCTGAGGTTGTTCCAAGAGGACCTTGGCCGACCATAGCGGATCGTCCAGATCGCAGCCGCGTGCTTCAAGCTCGGTGGCAAGTGCACCGTCCACTGTCAGGTTTGCACCGGAATCGAGCATGCGGGACAAGCTGGTGCTGTGACTGCTCCTGCTGTCCATAGCTTGAGCCTACGATCCTACCGTTGGGTTTGTTCTAGAAAGCTGTCGGCAACGAAAGCGGGAACAGGACCTAGGCAGCCGGCATTTCCGATCGGTGGCGGCTGCGAAACAGGTCCCCGAAATAGTGTGCCGCCATGACGGGCGGGTCTCCGTTCAAATGCGTTCCTGGCAGCGGCGGGGCTGTGGAACGGTAGGTATGTCCGGCGGGGGTGCGGATTTCAACGACGTGGCGTGTTGTTGCTGACCGGGTTCGTGCTGTCCAACCGGTGAGTTCTTTGGTGTGGTTGCAGGCTTCGCATAGGCCAGCCCCGTTGGCTAGGCTGGTGGGTCCTTTGTCGTGCCAGGGGACGATGTGGTCGAAGTGCCGGATGGGCGCGTCGCAGTAGGGGGTGCGGCAGGTGTCGTCGCGGGCCTGGATGAATCGCCGCATGCCTGCCGGAAAAAGCCGTGCCCGCGAATCGACGGCGACAAGGTCGCCGGTTCCGGGGGTGGTGTAGAGGCGCCGGAGCCAGAGCTTGAAGGCTTGGTCCGGCCCGGACTGGCCGGGTTGCCCGGGTTCGGCGTGGCCCTTGTTCCCGGTGAGCAGTGTCCTGGCCCAGGCGGCGGGGACGATCCCGTAGCCGGGCAGGCGTGCCGGTTCGGCCTCGCCCTGGAAGAGGGTGCGGTCGGTCATGACGAGCTGGACTTCCACCCCGCTGATCCCGGCGGGGGTGCCGGTGGTGCGTTCGACGAGGGTGTCGGCCATGATCTGTCCCCGGGACCGGGTCTCCCCTCCGGAGCGGAGGGTGTCGGCGTGCCGGGACAGGGCCGCGTGCACGGCCACCCCCTGGGCAACCGGGAGGAGGGCGGTCAGGTAGGTCATGGTGTCCGGTGCCGGGCGCAGGCTGACGTGCCGTTCGGTGGCGGCGTGGCCGGCGCGCTGGGTGACGGAGCGGGGGTCCCGCCGGTAGGCCGCGGTCCGGCCCGCGGCGATGATGGCCTTGTCGCCGGCGCCGTCGAAGGTCCCCGTGTCGGCGGCCAGTTCCTCGTCCACGGCGCGGCGGTCCTCGGCGCTCAGGCAGGCTGTTTCCTTCACCAGCAGGGTCGCGCGCCATTCGTTCAGCTGTCCGGTGTCGAGGGCGGCGAGGGTGTGCGGCATTTCGCTCACAAGCGCTTTGGCGAGGCCGTGGAGCCGGGATCCGCGGGCGGGAGACTCCCGCCGGGCCAAGGCAATTTGTGCCGCGACGCCGCGTCCCTGCTCCTCAGCGGGGATGCCCAGATCTGCCTCCGCGCTGCGCTGGGCGGCATCGAACGCGACGGCAATCCTCGCCTGCGCAGCGGCGGCCGCGGACTTCAGATCCTCAAGGGTACGCAACTGGTCAATCAATTCAGCGGGGTCGGGACGTTCGGTGCCGCCGGCCAGTTCAAAGGCAGCGGCTGGGCGAAGCGACGTCACAACATCGACCAGGTCCCGCACCCGAACGCGCGGGACAGCGACACCGGGGACAGCATCCGGAACCGCGCCGCCGACTGGCGCGCCCGCTCCGATCAGCTGTGTTCCCCGGTTCCCGTCCATAAGAAAAGCCTCGCAGGGACCACTGACATTATTAGGCCGGAGAACCGCGCCCGGGCGAAAAATCTTGAGAAGCAGCCGGATTTTTTTGGGAGGCAGCACCTCGAACGCCCAGACAGCCCGGCCATCGCTTGAGCCACTGATAGGCGTAGGCTATCGATCGTTTCGGAAGACCGCCCAGCCAGAGGAGCCGCACCGTGGACACGCGAAAACTGAAGTACTTCCTCGCCGTCGTCGACCACGACGGGTTCAACCGCGCTGCCGAGCATTTGCTCATCGCCCAGCCTTCGCTTTCCCAGACCATCGCCAACCTCGAGAAGGAGCTAGGCGTTCCGCTGTTCCACCGCATCGGCCGCAGGGCAGTCCTCAGCGAAGCCGGCAAGGAACTAGTCGGCCCGGCCAGACTCGTCATGCGGGATCTCGACGCCGCGCAATCCGCGGTCCAGTCACTCCGCGGCATCAGAAGCGGTCGCCTCGATATCATCACCATGCCTTCCCCCGGTATCGAGCCGCTGACGTCCATGATTGCCGCCTTTACCAAGGTCTATCCCGCAGTCCGGCTCAACGTCAGTGCCGCATTCACGCCCGAAGAAGTGATCGAATCAGTCCGCAACGGCAGCACCGAGATCGGACTGGCAGGCTCCCCTACGCCGATCCTGGTGCCCGGCGTCCAGGTCCTCGAACTCGAAAAGCAACCCCTCATCCTGATCGTCAACCCGCAGGCCGACACCTTCGGTACCGAGCAAACAGCCATCCACCGAGAGGATCTCGGAGGCCAGCGCATCATTGCCAGCCAGCGAGGCTCCCTCATGCGTTGGCTCGTCGACGATGCCCTGGCGCACGGCGTCGAGGTCGAGATCGTCGTCGAAGTCGCCCACCGGACCTCGATCTTGCCCCTCGTTCTGGCGGGCGTCGGGCACGCGGTGATGCCGTCGTCGTGGGCTACCACCGCGCACAAAGCGCGGCTCCGCACCCTTCTCATCGAACCCGTGAGCCATCTGGACGTCGCGGTGCTCAGCCGCAAAGACAACCTCACCCCCGCGGCCAAAGCATTCTTGAAAGTCGCTGCGGAGCACACCGAAGGCGCCAACAGCTAAACCAATAGGCGCTACCTATCAGTCATATCGAAACTAAGTCTTGGACGCCACCTACCCGCCGCCCGTCTACTTGAAAAGGAAGGCAGTGTGACTCTGCCAACAAACTCAACGAGGAGGTAGGCATGAGCGCCACCCAGAAATTCAGCATCGCATCGATCCCCGCAGACGGAGTCGGCAAGGAAGTTGTCTGCGCAGGCCGCCGCGTCCTGAACGCCCTGGCCGCGAACTCCAACGGCAAGTTCTGCTTCGAATGGACCGAGTTCCCATGGGGCTGCGGCTACTACGAGGAGACCGGCCAGATGATGGACCCTAAAGGCCTGGATGCCCTCAAGGATTTCGACGCCATCTACTTCGGCGCTGTCGGTTGGGAGAACGTCCCGGACCACATCAGCCTCTGGGGCCTGCGCCTGAACATCACCCAGAACTTCGACCAGTGGGCCAACATCCGCCCGGTCAAATTCCTCCCCGGCATCCAGTCCCCGCTCCGCAAAGCTGACATCACCGAGCTCGACTGGATTGTTGTCCGCGAAAACAGCGAAGGCGAGTACGCTGGCCTCGGCGGCCGCAACTTGAGTGGTCGCGGGCCGGGAAACGAGGTAGCGCTGCAGACCGCGTTGTTCACCGAGAAGGGCTGCGAGCGCATCATGCGCTTCGCGTTCGACCTCGCACGGACCCGCACAGTCAAAAAGGTCTCGTCGGTCACCAAGTCCAACGCTCAGCAGTACGGCATGGTCCTCTGGGACGAAACCTTCAAGCGCGTCGCCCTCGACTACCCGGACGTGCAGACCGAGAGCGTCCTGGTTGACGCCATGAGCGCCAAGTTCATCCTGCACCCCGAGGAACTGTCGGTGGTGGTCGCGTCCAACCTGAACGCCGACATCCTCTCGGACCTCGGCTCCGCCCTCACCGGCAGCCTCGGCCTCGCCGCGAGCGCCAACCTGAACCCGGAGCGCCGCTTCCCGTCGATGTTTGAGCCGGTCCACGGTTCCGCGCCGGACATCGCCGGCAAAGGCATCAGCAACCCGATCGGCGCGATCGCCAGCGCCGCCCTGATGCTCGACCACTTCGGCCTGCACGAGGAAGCCCGCTTGGTCGAGGCCGCCATCGAGCAGACCACCGCCGCCGGGTTCTTGACCCGCGACGTCGGCGGCGAGGCCACCACGGACGACGTCACCGAAGCGATCATTGCAGCACTCACCCACTCGCTGGCGGTCGTCTAAAGCAGCCCGCACCCCCGGTGACGTACGACGGCGGCTGGCCGGCCGCCGTCGTACGCGGGAGTCCCTTCCCAAGCTCGCAAGCTAGCGGCGGGGCCCTTGGACGCCACTTACCCTTCTGTTTTCTCCAGACACATTCCACAATGAGGTAGGAATCATGGAGCACACCAACAAGGCCGGCGCAGCTCCGGCTCCCAAGACCCGCTGGGACCGGCAATTGTATTTCTGGGTACTGACCGCCATTCTCATTGGCGTCCTGCTCGGCTGGCTCGCGCCGACTGCGGGCATTGCCATGGAACCGATCGGGACCACGTTCGTCAATGCGATGAGGATGCTCATCGGGCCGATTGTCTTCCTGACCATCGTCGGCGGGATCGCGAGCGTCGCGGACCTGAAGAAGGTCGGGATGACGGGCCTGAAGGCCCTCACCTATTTCCAGGTCGGCACCATTTGTGCGCTGGTGTTCGGTCTGGTGGCGATCAACATCTTCCGGCTTGGCGAGGGCGTCAACGCTACTCCCAGCACCATCAAGACCACTGATGCTGCGGCCAAGCTCATCGACGCCGGCGCGCACCAGGAATGGTGGCAGTTCCTGACCAACATCATCCCCACGAGCATCGTCCAGCCCTTCATCGCAGGCGACATTCTCCAGATCATCTTCATCGCGGTCGCCTTCGGCATCGCGTTGAACGCTATGGGCAAGCTCGGCGCGCCCGTGCTCGACGGCGTACAGCGGCTCACCGGCGTGATGTTCAAGATCCTGGGCTTCATCATGAAAGCCGCGCCGCTGGGTGCGTTCGGCGCCATGGCCTTCGCGGTCGGCAAGTACGGCGTGTCCTCGCTGAGCAGCATGGGTGGGCTGATCGCGCTGTTCTACATCACCTCGATCCTCTTTGTAGTGGTGGTCCTCGGCTCCGTGATGGCGTTCCTGAAGCTGAACATCTTCAATTGGGCCTCATCGCCGTCATGCTGCTTACGTCCAAGGGTGCTGCCGGGGTCGCAGGCGGCGGCTTCATCGCTCTCACTGCAACGTTGGCCACCATCGGTACCATCCCGGCCGCCGGCATCATGCTCATCTTCGGCATCGACAAGTTCATGTCCGAATGCCGCGCCCTCGTAAACTTCACCGGCAACGCTGTCGCCACCCTGTTCATCGCCTGGTGGGACCGCACCCTCGACGCCGACCGCGTCCGCCGCGTCTTCGCCGGCGAAGTTGTGGAGCCGATTCCGGTGTCTGAAGTTCCCGCGCCCGCTGCCGCCGTCGAGCCTTTTCAGCCCGCCGACCGCCGCCCCGCCTATTCGGAATCCATCTGACATGAGTAACGCAAGCGTCCCGAAGACCGTCCTCATCGCGCCCGACAAGTTCAAAGGCAGCCTCACCGCCGGTGAGGTCGCGGACGCCCTGGCAGCAGGGCTCCGTTCCGCCGGAGCGGTTCGGTGTGAGTTGCTGCCGCTGGCGGACGGAGGTGACGGCAGCGTCGATGCCGCCGTCGCCTCCGGGTTCGCCCGCCACGCTTTGGTGGTCCCGGGCCCGACCGGCCAGCCCGTCCAGGCGAGCATCGCGTTCGACGGCGTCACTGCTGTTGTGGAGTAGCGAACACTTGCGGTTTGGGCCTATTGCCGGACGGGCGGCTTTTGCCGCTCGATGCGTCGAGCCGCGGGTTTGGCGAGGCCGTTCTCTTTGCCCTTTCGCTGAGGCCGGCGCGGATCGTGCTGGCGCTCGGAGGCAGCGCCAGCACCGACGGAGGAATGGGCATGCTCACCGCTCTGGGCTTCCGCTTCCTCGATGCTTCCGGTTGTTCATTGGAGGGCGACGGGCGGAACCTTGGCCTTGTTCATTCCGTTCTCGGGGCGTTGCTTCCCGGGTTGGCTGAGACGGAACTGATTGTAGCGAGTGACGTGCACAACCCGCTGTGCGGGCCGGACGGTGCGCCTGCGGTGTTCGGTCCGCAGAAGGGTGCTTCGGTTCAGGATCTGGCAGCGCTCGACGCCGGTCTGACGCACTTTGTCTCTGTGCTCGCTTCCGTTGGGTTTGAGGATGCAGCTTCCGTTGCCGAGCATCCGGGCGCTGGAAGCGCCGGTGGGATCGGCTTCGCGTGCATGCTGCTGGGTGCTTCTCAGGTCTCCAGAGCGGACTACTTCCTCGACCTCCTGGACTTCGACACCCGCAAGGACAGCTGCGACGTCGTCATTACCGGCGAGGGCAGCATCGACGAGCAGACCTTGGCCGGAAAGCTGCCTGCCGCCGTCGCACGCCGATCGGGCACCCCGGCGATCATCGCCGTCGCGGGCCGCTCGTTGTTGCCGCAGGATCGGTGGTCCGAGATGTCGCTCTTGCGCGTCTACACGCTGGCGGACTACACGGACCGGGACTCGTCGAAGGATCCTGTGTTGTCGGCGGAACTGTTGCGGCGGATTGGGCAGGAAATTGGGGAGGGGCTTGGCTAAGGGTGACCGCGAGGCAGGCAGATACGCAGTGGAGAGTAAACCGCCTGCAGCTAACCTCGATTTTTCATCGGTTGTCTGAACGGTCGTCTGGGTCCTGATTTTTGCTGGGTGGGTGCGTCCGGCTGATCGGGGGCGTGCTGGAGG
>NZ_JBIYDB010000061.1:0-16729 GCF_044908325.1 Arthrobacter sp. GAS37 | reverse complement strand
TCGCCTCATGTCCAGAAGCAGACCGCGCCCTGGAGTCGGTTCTCGAGCCGATTTTCGTCCGTCGCACTGAAGAATTCCCGACGGTTCTGCGGCCACAAGTTCCTCAAATCGCCGCTTCCGGCCGCGCACAACGGATCCAGGTGGCATCTGGGGTTGGGCTTGACTGCCGCTGACCGCAGGATCCTGTACGCGGCCCGGTACCCGGGACCGGCCCCTCATGCACGGCGTGCGTCCAACCATGCCCATCAGCCACCACGGGACCGACGTTGGATGTTGAGGACTCGGTTGAGGACGTCCTTTCGCCGCACGGCAAAGTGGATCGGTACCTGTACCTGCTCGATGTAGGAGTAGCCGCCTGGATATGGACAGCCATGAAGCTCGCTGGTCCGGATTTCCCGGGCGATGAACAGCAGCCTCAGCAAGAGGAACCAGATGAAGAGGATGACCCTCACGATGGCCCAGTCTGGTGTGTGGGTCGTTGTCGAGGTCTGGTCCGCCGTAGTCACGTTGACCTGGGCAGGGGGCCAGGTGCCGACCGGTACATGATGTATTGCTCGGTGACGTGGACGTTCCCGATGCTGACCAGGGGCGCGGACTGACCGGAAGACTGGGCCGGTTGTTGTGTCGTGGATCCAGACTCTAGCGGCGACCTTGGACAAGGAAACCCCGGATGGGGATCAGCGGGGCGGATACGGTGCGCATTTTCCATCGTTCCTGGCACTCCTGGAGCTGTCCTCTGCCCGGCAAAGTAGCTGGTCAGCAGGGCAGGGTGCTCCTGGATGTGTCGTGGGCCGCCGGGTTTCAAGAACATTGGGCCTGGGCGGTCTCTTCGCGCGGCCGGTGCCGGCCCAACGGGGAGAGCGTAGCCCGGATTCGGGGGGCCGTTCGGGTGCTTTCGCGACACGATCCAGGTCTTTCGCCCACTAAATTATTGTCTGGTAGGTTTCCTGAACGACTTACCAGGCTGTGCCCGGGCGGCGTATCAGTGCGCGGAACCCGGCCGGGCCGCTAATCGCCGGGCGCATGGATCCCGGCGAGGAGAGTGCGGTCAGGCCGCAGACCCTGGCCGCACTCTTTCCCGGATGGCCGGGGACCCTGGACTCATGGTCCCCGAGGCGCGTTATCGGGGAAGCGACAGAATCCCCTGCCCCACACGAAAGACGGCCCGGTACTGACACCGGGCTATGTCCTCCTTTCATCAATCGTTTCGACGGAGGTATCCCGTGGACAAGAGCAGGCTTGAGGCCTTCAGCGACGGTGTTTTCGCGATCCTTATTACCATCATGGTTCTTGATTTCAAGGTGCCTGGGAACAGCGGCTGGCAGGGTGCGGCCACTGTTGTGCCGACCTTGTCCGGTTACCTGCTGAGCTTCGTGTACATCGGGATCTACTGGAACAACCACCACCACATGATGAAGCTGGCACCGCCGGTGAACGGTGGTGTCCTTTGGGCGAACCTGCATCTGCTGTTCTGGCTCTCGCTTGTACCTTTCACGACCCGGTGGATGGATGAGTCCGGATTCGCCGCGGTTCCCGTCTTCATCTACGGGTCAAACCTGTTGCTGGCAGCGGTGGCCTACACTATCCTGCAGTCCGCCTTGATTCGGCTTCAAGGCAGCACCGGCACCCTCGCTGGCGCGCTTGGGAGAAATCTCAAAGGCATGGCATCACCGGTCATTTATGTGATCGGCTGCGCGGCCGCCCTGGCCCTGCCTCTCCTGGCACTCGCCGCTTATGCCGTGGTCGCGGCTTTGTGGCTGGTCCCTGACCGCCGCCTGGAGAGAGCTATCAGCGCCTAGACGACCCGAGACTCCCTGAAGCAATCCGGTGCATGCTCGGGTGCGTCGGCATCCAGGGGTGGACCCTTCGTCGGCGTTGAATGCGCTAGCGCCAATTTTCCGTGCAACGGTCCCGCACCGCCGACCTGTAGGCCGGCGGTGCGGGGTTGCCCTGTAGGCGAGACGTATCGGTAAGGGCCTGACGCCGAGTTCATTGGCGAGTAATCCGATGCGGGTTTCGCGCTGGCCCATGACGGACATGGCTAGGCAGACTTTCGCTGGTTCATGATGAAGGGCCTGCCGCCCCTGTGTCCTCGGGAACGGGCTCGAAGGGGCGGCGTTGGACAGGGTCTACGCTAGGTCCGAGGCGGCGCGGTGAGGGGCGATTTCTCCAGGTGTGCTTACATTGGAATCCGCGTGTGTTGACATTGGAATCCGCGCTTTTGCTGCTGTGATCCGCCCTAGGATCAGCGCCAGCACTAGAGCGATGATCACGGGCACGCATACTGAGAGAACGATGATGCTGGTATGCACGCCGAGTCCGATGAGGACGCCGCCGAAGATCGGGCCGACAATCGATCCGAGT
This sequence comes from Arthrobacter sp. GAS37, assembly GCF_044908325.1. Lineage (NCBI taxonomy): Bacteria > Bacillati > Actinomycetota > Actinomycetes > Micrococcales > Micrococcaceae > Arthrobacter > Arthrobacter sp. GAS37. The sequence goes on along the minus strand of NZ_JBIYDB010000061.1, from coordinate 14,365 downwards.
CGGCCCAGTGAAGCCGCCCAGCCGACGCCTGCGGTCAGCGTTCCTTGGGGGTACAGCGTCACTGCCACCGCGGCCTGGCCGATCATGCCGGCCTGGAGTCCGAGGCCGACGCCACCGAAGACGAGCAGCAGCAGCGCTTTGTCCGGGCCGAGGAATGCAGAGATGGCCAGGAATGCGATCGCTGCCGCCGAGGTTCCGGCCAGGACCGACGTCATCCGGTATCGACGCGATCCGAGGATGAGTACGCAGGCGCCGATGATGCTTCCTATGCCCAGGGCCGCGGACCCCAGCGGTGCCAGTCCGGTGCTGAAGCCGTAGCTGGTGAGCAGGGTCGGCAACCACGAGGAGAACACGTAGAACACGGCGAAGATGAGGAATGAAAAGGCCCACAGGAGAAGCGTTCTGCTTCGTACGGGAGCATCGAATAGACGCGCAACCGATGCATGATGCTTGGCCTCGGCCGCGTCGTTGGGCGTGCCGGATACGGGGCTACCGGACAGTCCGAACCACAGGAACGGCAGAAGTACAGCGGAAGCGGTAGCTCCGATAATGAATACCCATTTCCATCCGAATGCGCCCACGATACCGCTTCCGGCCAGCCCTGCGATGAGAGCCCCGAGCGAGATGCCCGTCATCACGACCACCGCAATCGATTGACGCAAACGAGCGGGATTGACTGCGGTCGCATGGGAGACAGCGGCGGGCAGCACGGCACCCAGTCCCAGGCCGGTCACGAAACGTAGAATCGTCAGCGCCACCATCGAACCCGACCACGCTGTCAGCAGCGAACCCAGGGTGAACACCACGACCGCCGAAAAGATGACGTTTCTGGTTCCGAGCCTGGCCACGAGGCGTCCTACTGCCAGATACCCCAGAGCCACTCCGGCGCTGGTCAGCGAGAGCGCAGGAGTGAATTGCGAAGGTTGGACACCCCAGTCCTTGGTAATTGCCGGTATGGACAGGCCCAAGGCGACCGTGTCGTATCCATCGAGCACTACTGCGGCGCATGCGAGACAAAGTACCCACCAATTCGGTTTGGGCTGTTCCTTCTTGGGTTCGCTCATCGTGTCCATTGGACATCCTTAATGTTGTGAGGGCTTCGAGTGCAGTCTCGAGGCGGGGGGCATGCCGCCGTCTTTGGCGGCTCGCCAGTCAAGGCCGTGGACGAGGCGCACGTTACGTCAAGGCGTTCTCCGTTCAAGCCCGACATGTGCTCTCTCGCCGTCGGCCCGGGCCATGTTAGCGGGTTGGCGAAGTGCGCATGTGTGTGATGAAGATCATGGCACTGCGTTAGTTTTATCTCCTTAGCGCTTAAAGGTCAAGCATCCACTTCCTTGACACCAAGTATCTTAGTGCTGGTATTCTTTGGCATGACCTAGTTCACATTTCGGTCGTTTCTACGGCCTGCCGGACACGTCGCGAAAAACGTCGACGGCCAGCATGAGTGACTATGAAGATTGGTGGACCTGAGGATGACAATGCTGAGCAGGGCAGGCATCGTGGACCGGCCGGCCGGGACGAATTCTGAAGGATTCGCGCCGTCCGGGGGCTTCGAGCCGGGCTTGGACGTGCTGGATGAAATCTATGTCGGCGGGGTCTGGGCCCGGGGAACGGGTGCACTGATCGAGTCTGTTGATCCCGCAACCGCTGAGGTCTTCGCAACGCTCCATGGTGCCACTGTTGAGGATGTGGATGTGGCGGTCGCGGCCGGCCTTGAGGCCATTGAGGAGTCAGGCTGGGCCCGTAAGTTGCCGCACGAACGCGCTGCTGTGTTGCACCGGATCGGCTCGGCTATCGAAGCCAACGCGGACCGGATCGCCTTTCTGCAGACCCGGGACACGGGTAAAACCCTCAAAGAGACCCGGGCCCTGGCAATAAGCGCTGCGGACACGTTCCGTTTCACCGCTTCGGCCCTTGAAACCATGGAGGATTCACTCACGCCCCCACGGGGGGACTACCTGAGTCTCTCCACTTGTGAACCTATCGGTGTGGTGGCTGCCATCACGCCGTGGAACTCCCCGATTGCCAGTGACGCGCAGAAGGTTGCCCCGGCACTTGCCGCCGGCAACGCCGTTGTGATCAAACCGCCGGTATGGGCTCCATGGGTGTCGCTGCTGCTCGCCCGGATCTGCGAGGAGTCCGGACTTCCGCCGGGACTGCTTTCGGTGCTTCCGGGCCCGGGACGGACCGTCGGAGATGCGCTGGCACGGCACAGGAATGTCGGCAAGGTCTCCTTCACCGGCGGCACCTCAACCGGCCGGCAGCTTGGCCACATCGCAGCCGAGAAAATCATGCCGATCACGCTGGAACTGGGCGGAAAATCGCCGACCATCATCTTTTCGGACGCGGATCTGGACCAGGCCATTGCCGGGGTGCTTTACGGCATCTTCTCCTCCAGCGGCCAGAGCTGCATCGCCGGCTCGCGGGTGTTCATCCAGCGCGCCATCTACGACACAGTCCTCGCGCGCCTGGTCGAAGGCACGAAAGCCCTGCGGGTGGGTCCTGGAACCGACCCGGACACGCAGGTTGCACCGCTGGTTGCCCACGCCCACCGGGACTTCGTTGAAAAAATGGTCGAGGGCGCACGGGCCGCCGGGGCCCAGGTCCTGTGCGGCGGCGCACGGCCGGGCGAGCAGGAACTCCAGCAGGGCGCATACTACCTGCCCACCATCATCGCCGGTGTGGCGAACTCGGAGCTGATCTGCCAGGAGGAGATCTTCGGTCCCGTTGCAGTCGTCCTTCCCTTTGATGATGAAACCGATCTGCTCGCCCAGGCTAACGACAGTGTCTTTGGCCTGGCCTGCGGCATCTGGACGGCAGACTACCGGCGGGCCTGGCGCGTTGCTCGTGCCGTCGCGGCCGGCACTGTCTGGATCAACACGTACAAGCAGTTCAGCATCGCTACCCCCTTCAGCGGGATGAAGGAAAGCGGTCTGGGAACCGAAAAAGGCAGGGACGGCATCCGTTCCTATATGCGCCAGAAGAGCATCTACGTGGATCTTTCCGGCGCACCGTTGCCGTGGGCCGGCACATGAAATCCGCAGTTTCCCATCCATCCCCGATTGAAAGGCAAGTCAGTGAATGCTCACCCATATAGCCCGGCATACCAGGCCGGCGGTTTCGGCTTTGTGTCCGGGGCGTTGTCCGTTGATGAAAACTACACGCCCGTCAGTGGCCGTCTTGAAGCCATTGAGGCCGCCGCGACCAGGCTCTCGGAGCGGCTGGGAACCATCGGCATGTCCCTGCAGGACATCGTCAAAACCACCTACTTCGTCACGGACCTGACCCTGCGGGAAGAGGCCAACAAACACTACGAACAGCTCTTCAGCGAACCCCGGCCGGCCCGGACCTTCGTGGAGGTCTCTGCTCTGCCGTACGGTGCGACGGTTGAAATTGAAGCCATAGCGCACCGGGGCGAGGAGTGAACAATGACCATCACCACTTTGAACACGCCGGGACAGGAAGAATCACCCCGGCCGGTTGCCGACAATGACCGGGCCGTAACCGGGGAGCCCACCGCACGGAACCTGAGGATACAGCAGAAGGCCTGGGAAGCGGACGGGGTCACCAGTGTCACCTTCACTGATCCGTCCGGGGCGAACTTGCCCCACTGGAAGCCAGGTTCGCACCTGAGCCTGCATTTGCCCAACGGGCTCATACGCGAATACTCGCTGTGCTCGGATCCGCTGGATTCAACCAGCTGGACCGTGGCTGTCCTGCGGACGCCCGATTCCCGCGGCGGCAGCCAGCTGGTCCACGATGGCCTGCCTGTAGGGTCATTGCTCAAGGTCGAAGGCCCGCGCAACAACTTCGCGCTCGAAGAAGCCCGACGCTACGTTCTGGTCGCCGGCGGGATCGGCATCACCCCGATCATCTCCATGGCGCGGGAACTTCAGGCGGCAGGCGCTGACTGGTCGCTGCTCTACACCGGCCGGTCCCGCGCCACCATGGCCTTTCTGCCGGAGATCATGGCCCTTCCCGAGGACCGGATTACCATCCACGCCGATGACGAGTCCAACGGCAGATACCCTGACCTGGCGGCGGCTGTCGGAACCCTGAGCCCCGACGCGCTGGTTTACGCCTGCGGTCCGGAACCACTGTTGAAGGCTGTTGCCGGGGCCATGCAGGACGAATCCCGGCTTCGGATCGAGCGGTTCAAGGCACCGGAGAAGGTTGCCGTCGCGAAGGAAAACGAATCAGCGTTTGACGTGGTGTGCAACAGCACCGGCCAACGCATCCCTGTGGGGCCTGATGTATCTGTCCTTGATGCTCTCAACAACGCAGGCATCGACGTTCCCAGCTCATGTGCGGAGGGAATCTGCGGTACGTGCGAAACCCGCGTCATCAGCGGCGACGTGGAACACCGTGATTTTCTCCTCAGCCAGGCCGAACAGGCCGCAAACAAGTCCATGTTCGTCTGCGTCTCGCGTTGCCGGTCGGCCGAACTGATTCTTGACCTCTAAACCTCGAAAAGAATGAAGGTAGCCCCATGAATTTCTTTGCAGCAGAGCCCGTTTGTAGAATGCGGTCTCTTCGGTCAGTGTCCTTGAAGGTACCGGAAACGGCGCGCGCCAAGGATTTCTATCACGAGGTCTGGGGCCTTTCCACCGTCGAAGAGGACAGTGACCGCTTCTGGCTCCGCGGAACCGGCTCGGAGCACCACATTCTGAAGCTGGAAAAGGGCCAGCAGAACGCCCTCGGCGGCGTAGCCTTCGCCCTCGCCACACCCCAGGAGGTGGACCAGGCCGCGGTCAAGCTCACCGCTCTGGGTATTCCCCTCTTCCGCGAGCCAGGACCATTGGACGACGCTGCAGGAGGATACGGCCTGCAGCTTGTTGACCCCGAGGGAAGACTCGTTGAACTTTCCGCCGATGTTCATGCCGTCCTCAACCAAGAGCCCGCGGGGCGGCGGGCAATCCCGCGCAAGATCGCCCACGTCGTGCTGAACACTATTGACATTGACCGGGCTACCGCCTTCTACACCCAGGTTCTGGGGATGCGGATCTCGGACTGGTCCGAGCATCAGATGGCATTTCTTCGGTGCAATTCAGAGCACCATGTCATCGCCTTCAACCAGGCCCCCTGGACGGCGGTCAACCACGTGGCATACGAAATGCAGAGCATCGACCACTTCATGCGCGGCATCGGGTCACTGAAAACCCACGGTATCGCCCCCCAGTGGGGTCCGGGCCGCCACGGTCCCGGGGATAACACCTTCTCCTACTTCACCGACCCTTCGGGCCTTGTTTGTGAGTACACCTCTGAAGTGGCGCAGGTTGATGAAGACAGCTGGCTGTGCCGTACGTGGAGGCGGACTCCCGAGCTGTCGGACCAGTGGGGAACTGCCGGGCCGCCCACCGTTGATGTCCGCACCGCCATGGCCGGAATCCCCGATGAGGGCTACCGCTCGCTCGTCGTTCCGGGTAACACCGATTACTTCACCGTTCCCCCGGTAGGCGCGGCAAACCATGCAACCGCCCACTGAAGTAGCTACCGCCACCGGAAACCCGGACAGCCGTATTCGCCTCCACGGCGTATCGCTGGTGGTCCGCGGTGAAGGAGCACCTGTCTTCCTGCTGCATGGCATCGGGGGAAACGCCTCCTCCTGCGGGGCGCTGGCGCAACTGCTCAGTGACGCCGGTTACCGCACGTTCTGCTGGGATGCGCCCGGCTACGGGGAATCTGCGGACCCGCGGAGCCCGGTGGACCACCCCGGGCTCGTCCTGCAGATTTTGACATCCCTCGCCCTCGGACCCACCCACCTGATCGGGACCTCGTGGGGAGGAGTTATCGCCACCAAAGCGGCAGCGCAAGCACCGGATGCTGTCCGCTCCCTGGTTCTCGCAGACAGCACCCGGGGTTCGGCTGTTACCGGGGATTCGGCGGCCAGCATGCTGGCGCGCATCCCGGAACTGGCCGAAACGGGGCCGGAAGCCTTTGCCGGCCGACGGGCTTCCCGGCTGCTCTCGCCAGCAACGGATACTGTCACGGCCGCGGCGGTCAGGTCCGAAATGGCCGCGGTCCGGCTTCCCGGTTACACGGCCGCGGCAACCATGATGGCAGCCACCGACACAACGGAGCTGCTGCCCTCTCTTCGGGTACCGTCACTGGTCCTGGTCGGGGAAGACGATGTAGTTACCGGCGTGGCCGAATCCCGGATCCTCGCTGAATCCCTACCAGACGCTTGTTTCAAAATCATTCCCGGCGCCGGCCATGCCGCAGTGCAGGAGAAACCGGCAGAGATGGCGTCATCGATTCTAAAGTTTTGGAAGAGGCTTTCATGACACGGTTGATAGTAATCACCGGCTCAGGACGCGGACTGGGGTTCAGCATCGCTGAACGGCTGGCAGCCGGAGGCGACCGCATCGTCATTGCTGAAAAAAACGCCGAAATCGCAGAACATGCAGCCAGCACGCTGCGGGAACGCGGCTTCGATGCCACCGCAATCATTACCGATATTGCGGACAAGGCCTCCGTTGCCGCCTTAGCCCATGCCGTCCGGGAACTGGGCGGGGCAGATGGTCTGGTCAACAATGCAGCTCTTGCTGACGGGGTTGGCGGAGACACCTTCTGGGACCTTGACGAAGATTTCTTCCAGCAGGTCATGACCGTGAACGCCTTCGGCACCTGGCTGGTGAGCAAGTACCTCTACCCACAGCTGGCACAAAAGCGGGCCGGCGCCATCGTGAACCTCGCCTCCGACGCCGCACTGTATGGCTCGCCGCGCCTGGTCCACTATGTCAGCTCCAAAGGTGCTGTCCTGGCGATGACCCGGACCATGGCCCGTGACGCCGGAGCAGCCGGGGTCCGCGTAAACGCTGTCTCGCCGGGCCTAACCAGGGTCGAGGCAACTGAATCCGTGCCATCCGCCCGCTACCGGCTTTACCGGGAGAACAGGGAACTGGCAAGGGACCAGGTGCCCGAGGATATCTCCGGGGTCGTCCAATTTCTGCTCTCGGACGCCGCGGCGTTCATCACCGGCCAGAACATCGTGGTGGACGGCGGCTTTGTCATGGGGCATTAAGGCGGTTCTCACCAGCTGAAACATCCCTCATTCCAAAAACTACCCAACGATGCCGGGCCCCGGCTGATGATCAAGGAAACCACCAGATGGACCTGCAACTAATAAACCGCACCGTCATTGTGACAGGAGCGAGTTCCGGCGTCGGCCTCGCTACCGCCCGTTACCTGCTCGCCGAAGGCGCCAAAGTAGCTGCCTGCGCCCGCGATGCCGGGCGCCTCGCGGCAGCCTTCGATCAGTGTGTCTGGACTGATCGGAACTCCATCTACCTGGCTAGCTGCGACGTTACCGACCGCAAAGCCACCGACGCGTTTGTTGCCGGGACCTTGGAGAACTTCGGGGCTGTTGACGGGCTGGTGTGCAATGCCGGCCGCTCCCTGATGGCCACCCTGGATGAGACAGCTGACGAACAATTCCGGGAAGAGTTCGACCTCAAGATTTTCGGGGTGTTGAACATGGTGCGCTCGGCGCGGGCCGCCCTGGCCGCGTCACCGCACGGATCAGTGGTTAACGTCAATGCCATCCTGTCCCGCCAGCCTGAGCTGCGCCTGGCCGCTACCTCAGCCGCGCGCGCCGGGTTATTGAACCTGAGCCACTCACTCTCCGAAGACCTCGCCGCGGACGGCACCCGGGTCAACTCGGTGCTGCTCGGATTGATCGACACCGGCCAATGGCGCCGGCGATTCGAACAGTCAGGCAGCGGACTGGACTTCACGGACTGGAGCGCCGAGATCACGAAAGACCGGGGGGTAAAGCTGGGCCGCTTCGGCACAGCCGAAGAAGTCGCCTTCCACATTCTCACCCTTCTATCCCCGCTCAGCGGCTACACAACAGGATCCACGATCGAAGTCGGCGGCGGTGTTGGCCGCTACGTGTAAGGCGCCTGCCATCGGGCTCACGCTGAACCCCCTGCCCGGCCCTGATCTACGAAAGAGATAAGAGATGTCCATCGAACAAGGAACGAAAATGCCCCAAAACCCTACCGGCGGTGACATCCTGGTCCGGGTCATGCGCAGGCACGGCATTGACACCGCATTCGGGGTGATCAGCATCCACAACCTTCCCCTGATCGAGGCCGTGGACCGGGAACTGAACTTCGTCGCCGTCCGCCATGAAGCCGCGGCAGTGAATGCCGCGGATGCTTACGCGCGCGCTTCGGGCAAGTTCGGAATAGCCCTGACCAGCACCGGCACAGGTGCCGGCAACGCTGCCGGGTCCATGGTGGAGGCACTGACTGCAGGAAGCCGCGTGCTACATATCACCGGCCAGATCGACAGTGAATTCCTCGGAAGCAACCGGGGAGTGATCCATGAGGTCCCCCGCCAACTGCAGATGCTTCAGGCAGTATCGGGCTACGCACGGACCATCTTTAACGCCAAAGATGCCGAAGCGGACCTGGAGGAAGCCATTGCGCACCTGCTCTCCGTCCCGCACACTCCCTCCAGCCTGGAATGGCCCGTCGACCTTCAGTACCTGGCCCTGCCCGAAGACCAGCGACCAGCAGACCCCCCCGGCCGGCCTGAAGTCTCCATCGACCATGAGGCTGTGGCCGAAGCCGTTGAACTGCTCTCCCAAGCCAAGAGGCCCCTCATCTGGGCAGGTGGCGGGGCCGCAGGTGCCGGTACCGCCCTGGCTGAACTGCTACACCGCCTCGGGGCCGGGCTGCTGACCAGCAATTCAGGCAGAGGCGTGGTGCCCGAAGATGATGATCAGGTGATCGGAAACTTCGCAACCACCCCTGAGGCCGCGGCACTCCTCAAAGACGCGGACGTGCTGCTGAGTATTGGAACGCATTTCCGTTCCAACGAAACAAAGCACTACTCCATGGCACTTCCCCGCACGCACATCCAGCTTGACGTCGATCCTGCCGCCATCGGACGGGTCTACCCGGCCGACGTCAGACTGGAAGGGGATTCCCGGATCCTGCTCGAGCAGATCGTCGGGAAACTCTCCGCCCCCGGCGTCGAGACCGGCTGGACCGAGCGGGTGCGCGCGACGCGCCGCAACGTCCGGGCCGCACTGACCGAATACATCGGCGGGTATGCCGAGATCTGCGAAAGCCTCCGCCGGCGGCTTGACCGCGACTCAGTGATCGCCCGGGACGTGACGATCCCCTCCAGCCAATGGGGCAACCGCCTGCTGGAAATCTACTCAAGGGAAACGAACATTTTCCCGCTCGGCGGCGGCATCGGTCAGGGACTCGCCATGGGCATCGGCGCCGCCTGCGCCCGGCCCGGGATCCCCACGGCCGTGATCGTCGGAGACGGCGGACTGGCGGTCCACCTCGGTGAGCTTGCCTCCCTAGGAGGTTCGGGTGCCTGGTGCGTAGTGCTGATCTTCAATGACAGCGGCTACGGAGTCCTTCGGAACATGCAAAAGGCCAACGGCTTCGCCGAATCCGGCGTGAACCTTTACACACCGGACTTCGATCTGTTGGCCCAATCACTTCGCCTGCCGTTTTGGCGGGTCCGCGGTTCCGGACAGTTCGACCAGGCCCTGGCGGAAGCGCTGGCAGTCCGGGGACCGGCAGTTATCGAAATTGATGTCACCGCCCTGGACCCGACCCCGGGACCGTTTGTGCCACCGGTGCATATCCCCAGCCGGAACCACTAGAGGACGAAAAGGAAAAATGGCACCGACAGAACCACTGATTTTCGACAGTCCACAAGCGGACACAGCGCAGATCCGGCACCGAGTCGTCTGTCTCCACAACGCCACCGGAGCCGCGGAGTGGTACACACGGCAGGTGGCCGCCTACGATGCCCAAACCTGGGAAAACGTCGGCGGCGCCCTTCCGGGCGCGGCCGTCCCGGAAGACCGGCTTGAAGCGTGGGTCTCGGCTGCCGCAGCAGCGCTGCGGGACGGCGGGCCCACCCCGGTGCACCTAGTGGCCTCCGGCCCTGCCGTCTACGGCACCATCGTGCTCGCCGGCCGATATCCCGAGCTGGTCAAAAGCATGATTCTTGGCGACCCTGAGGTTGACACCTCCATCGAGGGTTATGCCCGTTCACTCCAGCTCGTTCGGGCACCATCGCTGGTTATCGCAGCCGCGCCGCAGGCAGACACCGACATTGCCGGGCCCCAGAGCATCGCCGGCGGCATCGACAACGGCGTCTTCGTCATTATCGAAAATACCGCCGTCCCCGCACACCGGACCAGGGCTGACTCTTTCAACGAGTGGGCCACATCATTCATGAACATCGCCGAAGGCCTGCACACCTTCGCCGAATCAGAGGAGGACTTCCGTGCCTGAACAGTACCTAGAACCGAATCAGGCCCGCACCGTGCCTGTGACTCCCTACGAGAAGAAACTCGCCGGGGCACTGAGTGAGATCTTCGCCGGCGGCACCAAAGATCTGCCAGGAGTGGTTGCAGGTTTGAACGGCCTCGGTCTGAATGCTCCGGATGGCAGCCCGTGGGACGAAGGCCGTTTCCGCGCCGAAATGCGACGACTGGGAGAATAAGAAATGACAACGACAACACAAACCGCACGTCCCACCGGTGGCAAGAGCAAGACAAAAAACGTCGTCGGCGTCCGCCACGACGTCGATGCCAAGGAACTGGCAGCAATGGGCCTGCGGGACCGCTGGTACCCCATCTACCCCTCCCGCTTCGTCGGCGTCGGGGACATGGTCAAGGTCAAGCGCCTGGGCGTGGACTGGCTGCTGTTCCGCGACGCCACCGGACGCATCCGCATGCTCGAGGACCGCTGCCCCCACCGCAGTGCCCCCCTCTCAGTCGGTCAGCACCTCGGAGACCGCGTGGCCTGCAAATATCACGGAGTACAGGTCGATGGAAACGGCACAGTAATTTCCGTCCCCGGCATGCCCGGATGCGCCCTCGAAGGCCGAACCGTCACCACGTCGCTCGCAGTTGCAGAAGCAGCCGATACCATCTTCGCGTTCATGCCACTGACAACCGACTCCGAGGTAACGCAGTTCAAGCTGCCGGACCGCTTGGCCAATCCGGACGTTTCCTGGTTCTCGAACTTCGCGGAATGGAAGGGGCCCTGGCGTTTCTACATGGACAACGTCCTGGATCCGATGCACGGCGCTTTCCTCCACCGCGACTCACACTCAATGTTCGGCGGAGACACCAGCGCCCGCTTCCGCATCCGCGAAACCGACCGCGGCTTCTTCTTTGAGAAAACAGACCAGCGCGGCGTGAACTTCGACTGGGTCGAATACTGCCGCGAAGCCATGGACTATGTCGACCTGGAAATCCCCTATGCCGAGTCCGCAGGACCCGGAGGGACTTTCGGCATCGTCGGCATGGCCACTCCCATCGATGCAAACAACTCTGCAATTTTCCACTGGCGCACCCGCACCGTCTCCGACTGGGAGCGGGACGTCTGGCGGTTCATGTACAAGACGACCCTTGAAGAAAAACACTGGGCAGTTTTGGAACAGGACCGAGAAGTCCTCGAAGCACTCGCCTCCGACGCTGACAAAGACGAACACCTCTACCAGCACGATCTCGGCGTCGCACGGATCAGGCGCGTATACGAAGCCGACGCAGAAAAGCAGGCAGCCGCCCTCAAAGGGGAAGGCCTGTAATCGAGGACTCCATGCCGCCGTGATCCACTCCGGTGGAGGTTAGCCGTGTCGTCGAAGATAGGTTGACGGTGGAAATCGAAGCACATGGGATTATCGGGGCTGCCCGCCAGCGGGATTAGTCTCAGATGCCCTGGTAAGCGGTCAGGGAGGATACGTCCCTTCCCGTTCCGACCCTCCGAAAGCCGGACGTTGGCAATCCGGCTTTCGGAGGGGAACCCACCTTCCCTCCCGCCCAGGCGCTGTAGAGCGCGTGAAAGCCCCGTGGTTCAGAGCGGATTCGAGTGAGCACAAGTGCCTCCGGGCGTGCGGGGAATATTCTCGTCACGGTGCTTCATGAACCGCCTGTGCGAGCGGAACCAACTACCTACTCTCAAGACTCGAAGGACATTATGAAGTCAGCACGCACCTGCCGGGTCGGAGTTATCGGTTACGGCGCCATCGGAGTACCCGTCGTTGCCGAGATTACTGCGGGACGGGTCGCAGGGGCTGTCTTGGAAGGGATCATCTCCCGGAGCCCGCTAAGTAGTGCCCCCGTGAAGCAGTTGGACCTGACGGAGGCTCTGGAACGCTGCGACTTGCTGGTTGAATGTGCAGGTCAGGAAGCACTCGTCGAGCACGCCGAGGTTGTGCTCCGGGCCGGTGTTGACCTGCTCGTGACCTCTATTGGTGCCCTGGCAGATAGAGAACTCTCAAAGCAGCTCAAGGCGGCCGGGCCGGGGCGGCTGTTTTTGACATCCGGCGCAGTTGGCGGCCTTGACCTTTTGTCCTCGGGAGCCCGTGCAGGAGGCTATGACAGAGTCACGATTACGACGACGAAGTTGCCGGGCTCCCTTATCCAGCCCTGGATGAGCGAGGCTTTGGTTGAGCAGATACGCAATGCTCCTGGCCCACTGGACGTTTATGAAGGATCGGCCGCTGAAGCCGCGCTGTTGTTCCCCAGGTCTCTAAACGCCGGCGCCGCCGTTGCCATCGCTGTTGACAACTGGGACGCCGTGACGGTCCGGGTAAGGGCAGACCCCGCAGCGGAACTGACCAGCCACGTCATCGAAGCTTCTGGAAAAATAGGGGAATACCGATTCGAAATCCGCAACAAGCCTTCCGAGGACAATCCGAGGACAAGCAGTGTCGTACCGTTCGCCGTACTACGATCTCTGGACGCCATTATCGGTGGCCGGGGTGGACTGATATGAGTGCCCGAACCGGCCTCGAACTCCATCCCGCCTCGCATCGGGCTGTAAGGCCTTCTCCCCCGCGGTTCCGTCGCACCGGAAGTGTCCCCTAGCGCCGGCAGGGGAGCGTCCGCTACACGCCATGCCCGATGAAAATTGGTCTTGGCGTTGTTGGACTCCCCCTGGACAGACCAACGGCCGTGAGTGCCACGATGCACCAGATAACCCGGGATGCGAAGAAGATCGAGTTTCAGGAGTCTTGGCCAACCGCTTGCATCGCATTGACATCAAATGCGACCACCGACGCCTCCGCCTTCTTAAGCAGCGCTGCGAGTTGATCGAGCTCCGATAGGGTCAGACCGCTCAACATCTGACGTTGCTTATCTAAATGCTTTCCGAGTGCCTCGTCGATAACAGCCTTGCCATGCGCGGTCAGCTGGGCATAGACAACCCGGCGGTCTTCGCGGGTCCGGACTCTCTCAATGAGGTTCTGCTCCTCCATCCTGTCCAACCGGAAAGTAATGCCACCGGTCGTGAGCATCGAGGAAGTCGCGAGCTCTCCGGCAGTCTTCCGGTGCGGTGGCCCGGAGCGGCGCAGGTTGGCCAGGACGTCGAAGGACGCAAGTGTCAGCCCGTACTCGTCAAAGTAGGAACTTTCGACAGCGCGGACCTGATTGGCCAGCCGCAAGAGCCGCCCGAGGACGCCAATCGAGCTCGCATCCAGGTCCGGCCGTTCACGCAGCCAATCCGCGAGAATGCGATCAATAGCGTCGGCTTCAGTTGTGTCGTCAGGCATGGCCCTGTCCTTTGGATGTAGGTAATGCATCTTAACATTGGGCTTTTCAGCAATCAATTAACCCAGCCTAGTTCCACTCAAGGTCTTGTTACTTGATCCAATCTACCTTAGTGTTGAGATAGTTAGAGTTGAGGGAGTTCCTCCTTGGCTTTGCAACCGTTTTTGGTTTACATCGCCCCAGTCCGAGAGGTTTAACAATGAGCGAAACCGTAAGTGCACCGACGACAGATCTTGAAGAGCTCATCGATTCGTCTATCGCGTCCCGTGATAGCCGCGTCGTTGACTTTGACACTCTGAAGTTCCAGACGAAAATGGGAGACAAATTCCGGCGCGGCCAGGTCCGCTACATCGGCTCCGGAGCTACCGGGGACCACTCGGACGATAACAACATCCTCCAGGCCGAGCACTTCACCTTCTCTAACATGGTCCTGCCGGCCGGGTGCGTAGGACCGGAGCACACTCACCCTGACGTCGAAGAGGTGTTCTTTGTCCTCGAGGGGCAGGTGGAGTTCAGCGTCCACGATGTCCAGGACGGCACAAAGACGGCCAGCCGTGTTTTGGGCTACCGCGACCTGATTCGTGTTCCTGCAGGCGTTCCCCGGAGCCTTCGCACTGTCAGCGAAGATGATGCGCTGATCTGCGTAATCATCGGTGCGAAAAAACCGGAGATTCCCTTCTACCCGCCGACCTCCGAGATGCACGGAGTCACTCGCTAGAAATGTCCTCCGGGAAGCGGGGGGGGGGCGCCCCGGGGCGGGCGCGCCGGGGTGGGGGCGGCGGGGGGGGGGGGGGTGGTGTGGTGGGTGGGTCTGAGGGCCAGCCG
>NZ_JBIYDB010000060.1:0-16809 GCF_044908325.1 Arthrobacter sp. GAS37 | reverse complement strand
GGTTTTGGCGCCCCTGCCCGTCCGGCGGGGCCCCAACGTATAACCCACCGCGGGGGGGGGGGGGCTTGCCTCAGCCCCCCCCCCCCGCCGCCGTCGGGCAGGTGAAACTAGCCTTAGTGGGAGACCGGAACGTAACGCTTGATCGAAGCTTCCAGCTCGGCTTCGGCGGCTGCGCGGTCGGCCCAGCCTTCAGCCTTGACCCACTTACCCGGCTCAAGGTCCTTGTAACGGGTGAAGAAGTGCTCGATTTCCTTGATCAGGAATTCGCTGACATCGGTGATTTCCTGGATGTGGTCGAAACGCGGGTCGGCCGGAACGCACAGGACCTTGGCGTCTCCGCCGCCGTCGTCGGTCATGTTGAAAACGCCGATGGGGCGGGACTCAACGATGACGCCGGGGTACAGGTCGAAGTCCTGCAGGAGCACCAGTGCGTCCAGCGGGTCGCCGTCCTCGCCAAGGGTGTTCTCGAAGAACCCGTAGTGGGTGGGGTACTGCATGGAGGTGAACAGGACGCGGTCCAGGCGGACGCGGCCGGTCTCGTGGTCAACTTCGTACTTGACGCGCGACCCCTTGGGGATCTCGATCGTGACGTCGTGCTTCATGGAATGCTCCTTGACGGTATTGGCATGGGCGCGGCAACAGAGCAGCCGACGCCGCCGACTACTATTGAGGATATAGCGAGAGGCCCAAGTTTCTTGAAACGGTGGGGACATTCAAGACTTTGAGGACTAAAGCTGCATGAAGGGCGTTGACGAGGCGGGGGCTGAAAAGCAGGCTCCGGAACAGCAGGAGACTCCCGTTCTCAGACCCAGGAAGCCCGCGAAGCCTGCGTCGAAGCGCGTCGTCCGCTTTCTACCACTGGTTTTGTTGACGTTGGTCATCGCGGCCTTGGCCGTGCCGATGGGCCTCGGAGTCGCACCCGGATTCCTCGGTCCTGGATTCTTGGGGGCAGCCGGTACGCCCGCCCCCAAGGTGCCGGCCTGGCAACAGGTCCCCAAGCAGCTGAGCCGCACCCAGATCGTTGCGCCCTTGGACGCTTCCGCCCCGGTACCGCTGCCGGCCGATGTCACAAACCAGCTCAACGCCCTCCTGACGCCCGACGGCGGGGGAGACTTCACCGGCGTCGTTGAGGACGCGTTGACCGGACTTCCGCTTTACGATCGCGACGGCGCCAAGAACCGGGTGCCGGCGTCCAACATGAAGCTGCTCACGGCAGTCGCGGCGCTGCGGGCGATCGGCCCGGAGACACGCTTCAGCACGCGGGTCCTCGCGGGACCTTCGGCGTCGACCATCATCCTGAGCGCCGGAGGTGACGTCCTGCTCGGCGACGGCCCCTCCCAGCCAAGCGAGGTGCTTGGCCATGCCGGCTTGGAGACGCTCGCAAGCGATGCGGCAAAAGCGCTCCAGGGCCGCGGCGTGAAAGGCCCGGTCACGGTGCAATTGGACGATGGACTATTCACCGGTCCGGCTTTGAATCCGGCGTGGAGCCTCGACGACGTCGCTGCCGGCGAAACTGCGCCAATCTTTCCGATCGCGCTGAACTCGGCCCGGACAAGCCCGGGGGCAACCACCGGTGCGCGTCCGCAAGACGCCGCGCTCACCGCCGCCGAGGCTTTCGCAGAGAAGCTCCAGGCCGCGGGCGCCGCTGCCGGATTCACGGTGGTCCCCGGCGTGGAACGCGCCTCCGCTCCGGCCGGAAAGCAGGACGTCCTCGCCAGCGTGGTGTCTGCGACCGTCCGCGAGCAAGTGGACTTGATGCTCGAAACCTCGGACAACTACCTTGCCGAGGTATTCGGCCGGATGGCTGCTCTGTCCGCTGGAAAGCCGGGATCGAACGACGGCGCGACGGCGGCAGTAAGCGCCCAGGTGGCGGAACTGGGGATCGCCACGGACTCCATGCATTTGGCAGACGTGTCCGGCCTTGCCTTGGGCAACCAGGTGTCGGCGCGGCAGTTCGCGGATGTGGTGCGTGCAATCACCTCGGGACCGGACACTCGTCTCCGCGCCGCCCTCGCCGGGTTCCCGGTGGCCGGACTGACCGGGACGCTCGGCGACCGCTACGGAGACGCCAGCACCTCCCAAGGGGCGGGACTGGTACGGGCAAAGACCGGCACCTTGAATTCGGTGATCGCTTTGAGCGGCTATGTAGTGGACGCGAACGGCCGTCTTCTGGTCTTTTCCTTTATCGGCAACGGCCTGACGCCGGGTGCAGCGGGGAACAAGGTGGCGCTGGACAGGTCCGCCACGGCACTCGCGTCATGTGGTTGCACCGGTGGTTGACGTTCAAGCTGCCTGACGTTCGCCGCTGAGCGAACTTAAGGGTGCAGATTCAGACTGTTGTGTTCTGATGGTTCGTATGGAGTCTCAGCAGCAAGCCCAGTCCCTCATCAACTGGGAGCTGGCCGCCTCCACGGCCGCCCGGCTCGCTCCCCCCGGCCCGGTACTGAGTCCGGCCCAGATCGGCAAAGCCGTGGACAGCCTGCGTCTCAGCGCGGACATCTCGGTACCGCACGTGCATGACATCACCGGTTTGGAAGCCGCACGCGATCTCCGCGATTCCCACGTGCTGGTAGTTGACCGGGCGTCGTGGGCGAAGGCCAATACCCAAAGTTTTGCCGTGATGCTCCAGCCGGCCCTTAAGCAAATGCTGGATTCCCGGCGGGGCCCGGCGATGACACCGGCTGCGGCGGCCGCGAGCGGCGCCATCACCGGCAGCCAGCTCGGGGCTGTGCTTGCCTTCTTGTCGAGCAAGGTCCTGGGCCAATACGATCCCTTCGCCGCGCTCGCCCTGGACTCGAAAGCGCCGTCTGCCGGCCGGCTCTTGCTGGTCGCTCCGAACATCATCTCCGTGGAGCGCGAGCTCAACGTTGATCCTGAAGATTTCCGGCTCTGGGTCTGCCTTCACGAACAGACCCACCGGGTGCAGTTCGCCGCGGCACCCTGGCTCCGGACCCACATGCTTGAGGAAATCGAACGCCTCAGCGCCAATCTGATCGGCAATGTGGACTCCATCATGGACCGCGCCACGGCTGCAGCCCGGTCCCTGCGCGACCGCTCCACCGGTGCCGTGCCCGGCCGCGGGGCCATCCTGGACCTGCTGCAAAACCCCGAGGAAAAGGCCTCCCTTTCGCACCTCACAGCCGTCATGAGTTTGCTGGAAGGCCACGCCAACGTGGTGATGGACGCCGTCGATTCCTCCCTGATCCCCTCGGTGAAGACCATCCGGCAGCGCTTCAGCGCGCGGGGCAAGGACCGCGGAATGATCGAGAAATTCATCCGCAACATCCTCGGCCTGGATGCCAAGATGCGCCAGTACAGCGACGGAGCCAAGTTCGTCCGTGAAGTGGTTGCGGTGGCTGGGATGGAGGGCCTGAACCAGGTCTGGGAATCGGCCGAAAAACTGCCCACAGAGACCGAAATCCACGACTCCAAGCTGTGGCTTGAGCGGATGGGGCTGTGACCGCAGGTACCACATCGGGCCCGGGCGCAAGCAGTGGAAACTCACCAAGCAGTGGAAGCGCACCAAGCAGCGGACGACGGCGTCCCGGGCGTTTGGCGCCGGTCGTCGGCAAAGCGCGGAACATGTTGCAGGACGCGCTGGCCTCCGCAGGCTATCCCGAGCGAGTCCTCGTGGCCTGCAGCGGTGGGCCGGACTCCTTGGCACTTGCCTCAGTGGCAGCCTACTTCGCCCGCCGAGGCCATGTGCACGGCCGCCCCGTGAGTGTGGCCGCCGTCGTGGTTGACCACCAGATGCAGGAAGGCTCGGGTGAGGTCGCGGCACGAACCGTGTCGATCCTGGAGGGGCTGGGCCTCTCGCCCGTCCAGCTACGGACCGTGGAGGTGGCCGCTACCGGCTTCGGGCCCGAGGCGGCAGCCCGGGACGCCCGGCACGCGGCCCTCGAAGCAGCAGCCACGGAACTCGATTGTGGGGCAATCCTGCTCGGGCACACCCTGGACGACCAAGCCGAACAGGTACTCCTGGGCCTGGCCCGGGGCTCGGGAACCCGCTCCCTCGCCGGAATGCGGCCCGCCCGCGGCAAGCTGCTTCGTCCCTTCCTCGGCCTTCGCCGCGCGGAAACGCTCGAAATCTGCGAGGTCGAGGAACTCGAAACCTGGCACGATCCCAGCAACGCGGACCCCGCCTTCGCCCGCTCGCGGACCCGGGTTGAGGTGATGCCCTTGCTTGAAGACAAGCTGGGGCCCGGTGTTGCCGAATCACTCGCCCGCACCGCCGCGATCCTCCAACAGGATGCTGACTTCCTGGAGCAGCTTGCCGTAGAGAGCTATGCGGGCCTCGTGAACCGGACCGACGATGGAGTCTGGCTCCCCGAAGACCCGTTGAGGGAATTGTCTCCCGCGCTGAGGTTCCGGGTAATCGCCAAAGCAGCGGCCGACGTCGGGGGCCAACAGCCCGGCTACGGGCGGCTTCAGGCGGCCGAAGCGCTGCTGCGCCGGCAGGGATCGGCGGGTCCCGTGCAGCTTCCCGGAAGCGTCAGCGTCTACCGCGTATCACTGAGCGAATTGGAGCGGGAGGCCTCGGCAGGGGGGACTGCCGTTCCCCGCGAAGGCGGCGGCTGTGGGAAGCTAGTATTCCGGCATCAAAGATCGCCCCAACAGTAGCCGCACCCACGCATCAACACAGGAGCCATTGGTGGATTCAAACGACGTCCAGGCAGACCTCAAACACGTTCTCTACACCAAGGAGCAGATCCAGCAACGGATCGCCGAACTTGCTGCACAGATTGACAAGGACTACGAGGGCCGTGAGCTGCTGATCGTCGGCGTGCTCAAGGGCGCCGTCATGGTCATGGCAGACCTCGCGCGTGCGCTGCACAGCCACGTCAGCATGGACTGGATGGCGGTGTCTTCGTACGGCTCCGGTACCCAGTCCTCCGGCGTCGTGCGCATCCTCAAGGACCTTGATACCGACCTCATGGGCAAGGATGTCCTGATTGTCGAAGACATTATCGATTCCGGCCTGACCCTCTCCTGGCTCAAGACCAACCTCGAATCGCGAGGCACCGCTTCCGTGGAAATCTGCACGGCATTCCGCAAGCCAACGGCCGCCAAGGTCGAGATCGACGTCAAGTATGTCGGCTATGACATCCCCAACGAATTCGTCGTCGGCTACGGACTGGATTACGCCGAGAAATACCGCAACCTGGACTTTGTGGGAACCCTCGCTCCGCACGTTTACGAATAGCTCTTCCGAAGCGAACCACCGCGGCGCGGTTCGCGGAGTGAAAAGCGGCCTCCTGTTGGGGAGGCCGCTTTCGCTTTTTGCAGTGACGTTGGATCCTGAAAGAACCATGGATTTCCCCCGAGAGTTTCCGGAATTCCGCGTTCATGTACGCCTAGAGGGAACTTTTGCCCCTCACTATGCGTGAATCACTCCGAACGGTGTAAAGCTAGAAACTGACGCAGCACCACACGCGCGCAGAAGCTGCGCCGTGCAGCACTACCAGGAGGGACGGGGCGGAGCCCCCGAACAGATGAAAGCTAAGAGTTTCTTCAAGGGCCCGGGCATCTGGATTGTTGTCGTAGTCGGCTTGCTCCTGGTGGCATTTGCAACCCTTGCCCCCGGTGGTTCCACCCGTATCGACACCGACAAGGGCCTCGCGATCCTCGCCCAGAGCGGCAAAGTGGACCAGGCCAAAATCTACGATGCCGAGAACCGCGTTGACCTGACACTGAAAGACAACCTCGTCATCGATGGCCAGGACAAGGGCAAGAACGTCCAGTTCTTCTACGTCACCGCGCGAGCCGGGGATGTCGTCAAGGCCGTCACCAACGCCCAACCATCCGGTGGCTTCACGGACCAGCCTGTCGAGAACAACTGGTTCTCCGGACTGTTCTCGCTCCTCATCCCCGTACTCCTGCTGGGTGTGCTTTTCTGGTTCTTGCTCTCGCGCATGCAAGGCGGCGGTTCCAAGGTGATGCAGTTCGGCAAGTCGAAGGCCAAGTTGGTCAACAAGGACATGCCGCAGGTCACCTTCTCGGATGTCGCCGGTGCCGATGAAGCCGTCGAAGAGCTCCAGGAGATCAAGGAATTCCTCGCGGAACCGGCAAAGTTCCAGGCTGTTGGCGCAAAGATCCCCAAGGGTGTGCTGTTGTACGGGCCTCCGGGCACCGGCAAGACCCTCCTGGCCCGCGCCGTCGCAGGCGAGGCCGGCGTCCCGTTCTTCTCCATCTCCGGCTCGGACTTCGTCGAAATGTTCGTAGGTGTCGGCGCTTCCCGCGTCCGCGACCTCTTCGAACAAGCCAAGGCCAACGCTCCCGCCATCATTTTCGTTGACGAGATCGACGCCGTCGGACGTCACCGTGGCGCCGGTATTGGCGGTGGCAACGACGAGCGCGAGCAGACCCTCAACCAGCTCCTGGTCGAAATGGACGGCTTCGACGTCAAGACCAACGTCATCCTGATCGCGGCAACCAACCGTCCGGACGTCCTGGATCCCGCCCTGCTCCGTCCTGGCCGCTTCGACCGCCAGATCACTGTTGAAGCGCCAGACCTGATTGGTCGCGAACAGATCCTGAATGTCCATGCCAAAGGCAAGCCGATGGCCCACGGCGTCGACCTCAAGGGCGTCGCGAAGAAGACCCCGGGCTACACCGGTGCGGACCTTGCCAACGTGCTCAACGAGGCCGCCCTCCTGACTGCCAGGTCCAATGCCAACCTGATTGACGACCGCGCCCTGGACGAGGCAATCGACCGCGTCATGGCCGGCCCGCAGAAGCGTAGCCGCGTCATGAAGGAAATGGAGCGGAAGATCACCGCCTACCACGAGGGCGGCCACGCCCTGGTGGCGGCAGCACTGCGCAATTCCGCCCCTGTCACGAAGATCACCATCCTGCCCCGAGGCCGCGCCCTCGGCTACACCATGGTTGTCCCGGAGGACGACAAGTACTCGATCACGCGCAACGAACTCCTGGACCAAATGGCCTACGCCATGGGTGGGCGCGTTGCAGAGGAAATCGTGTTCCACGACCCCTCGACGGGCGCCTCGAACGATATCGAAAAGGCCACCGGAACCGCGCGCAAGATGGTCACCCAGTTCGGCATGAGCGAGCGCATCGGCGCCGTGAAGCTTGGCGCAGGCGGCGGCGAGCCGTTCCTGGGTCGAGACATGGCACAGGAACGCAACTACTCGGACTCGGTGGCGTATATCGTTGACGAGGAAGTGCGCCGCCTGATCGATCAGGCCCACGACGAGGCCTATGCCATCCTGACCGAGAACCGGGACGTCCTGGATCAGTTGGCCCTCGAACTGCTTGAGCGTGAAACGCTGAATCAGGCCGAGATCGCCTACATCTTCCGCGATATCCGCAAGCGTGACTTCCGCGAGGTGTGGCTCTCCAAGGAGTCCCGTCCGGTCCAGACCATCCCGCCGGTGGAATCCCGCGCAGAGAAGGCTGAACGCGAGGCACAGGAAGAGGCCAAGGCCGCGCGTCTCGAAGAGCCCTTGGACGCTCAGTCCCCGCACCCGCAGGGAGTCGGCAGCCAGGAGTCATTCACCGGCCAAGGACCTGACGCGGGCACCGACGTTTCGCATCAAGGCTAAGCTTTCTGCTGTGACTCACATCGACGACGACGACTTCAGCGGTGCCCCCAGTGATGACTTCGGCGGCACTTCCGGGGGGAAATCAGGCGGCCACGGCCGCGGACATCACTATAAGGTCGACCGCCCCCGCATCGAGGCGGCCGTCCGCGAGATCCTCATTGCCGTGGGCGAGGACCCGGACCGTGGCGGACTGGTGGATACGCCGAAGCGCGTTGCCAAAGCCTACGCCGAGGTCTTCGCGGGCCTGCACCAGGATCCCGAAGATGTCCTGTCCACCACGTTCGACCTTGACCATGAGGAACTCGTGCTGGTCAAGGACATCCCGTTCTATTCCACGTGCGAGCACCATTTGGTACCGTTCCACGGCGTCGCGCACGTTGGATACATCCCTTCCCACGATGGCAAAGTGACGGGGCTGAGCAAGCTGGCCCGTCTCGTGGACATTTATGCCCGCCGTCCCCAGGTGCAGGAACGCCTGACCACCCAGATCGTCGAAGCGCTCGTGACCTACCTCAAGCCACGGGGCGCGATCGTCGTCGTCGAATGCGAACACATGTGCATGTCGATGCGTGGCATCCGCAAGCCCGGTGCCAAGACCGTCACCAGCGCAGTGCGCGGGCAACTTCATGACCCGGCCACCCGCGCCGAAGCCATGAGCCTCATACTCGGAAGGTAATAAAGACCATGGATTCCCTCGCAGCCGCACCAGGAACGGGCCCGGCTACCAGCCCCCTGCCCATTCTCCGCAAACCCCGTCCGGCCGCCCGCTTCGCGGACCTGCCGGTCGACCGCACGCTCGTCATGGGAATTCTGAACGTCACGCCGGACTCATTCAGCGACGGCGGCAAGCACCCCACGGCGGACACCGCCATCGCCCACGCTTTGCGCATGTTGTACGCCGGAGCGGACATCATCGACGTCGGGGGCGAATCGACCCGCCCGGGCGCCGAACCCGTCTCCCCGGAAGAAGAACGACGGCGGGTCTTGCCGGTGATCCAGGCACTCGTGAAGGCCGGGGCGCTTGTCAGCATCGACACGACGCACGCGTCGACGGCCGCTGCGGCTGTGGAGGCCGGCGCCGCGATCATCAACGACGTCTCCGGGCTGAGCATCGAACCTGAGATGGCCGAACTCGTCGCTCGTACCAAGGTGCCCTACGTCCTGACGCATCGCCGGGGCGACGCGGAGACCATGAACAGCCTTGCCGACTACGGGAATGTCGTGGAAGAAGTCATCGAGGAGCTCAAGGGCGTCCGCGACAAGCTCTACGCGGCAGGCGTCACAGCGGAGCAAATCATTGTGGATCCCGGCCTGGGTTTCTCCAAGGACGAGGACCAGAACTGGCAACTCCTCAAGTACATCGGCAAGCTGGATGAGCTTGGCCACAAGGTCCTGATCGGAGCTTCCCGCAAGCGCTTCCTCGGGACGCTCCTGACCGTGGCCGGCAAGTCGGCGGCACCGGAGGAGCGGGACCATGCCACTGCGGCCATCACGGCAATCAGTGCCGCGAACGGCGCCTGGGCTGTGCGCGTCCACGACGTCGGCCCCAGCCTTGACGCCGTCAAGGTTGCTGCGCGCATCAGACGCTAAGCTTCGTGAACAGAGGGGGAGGAACCGGCTTGGACAGGATCACACTGACCGGCGTGACCGCCGTCGGGCATCACGGCGTCTTCGACTTCGAGCGCCGGGACGGACAGCCGTTCGTCGTCGACGCGGTGCTGTACACCGATTTCAGCAAGGCCGCGGAAACGGATGACCTGCAGTTCACGGCGCACTACGGTCAAGTGGCCGAGTACATTACGTCCCTCATTACGGGCGAGCCACTCAACCTGATCGAGGCCCTCGCGGTGCGGATCGCCGAGGGGATTCTGGCGGGCTTCAAGGTCGCCGCCGTCGATGTCACGGTCCACAAACCCAGGGCTCCCATCGAAGTGCCCTTCGGTGACGTCACTGTCAGTGTCCACAGGGAGCGTGCATGAGCTCCCGTTTCACGAAAGCCATCCTGGCCCTTGGCAGCAACCTGGGCGAGCGGAACGACACCCTGTCCACCGCCGTTGCCGACCTCGTTGACCGCCCGGAAATCCGCCTGCTCGGCGTCTCTCCCGTGGTGCAGACCAAAGCCGTGGGCGGGCCCGTGGGGCAACCGGATTTCCTCAACATGGTGATCGCCGTTGAGACCACCCTTGCGCCGCTGGAACTCTTGCAGCACTGCCACGACGTCGAACAAATGCACCACCGGGTCCGCGAGGTCCGCTGGGGCCCCCGCACGTTGGACGTGGACATCATCGTCTACGGCGAACTCACGAGCGACGACGAAACACTGACCCTGCCGCATCCGCGGGCTGCGGAGCGTGCCTTCGTGCTCTATCCATGGGCCCTCCTGGACCCTGCAGCGCGGCTCAACGGTGAAAGCGTCGCCGAGCTGGCCGCCAAGGCCGAGGACTTTCCCGGGCTTCGGCCTTTCGACGGTTTCGACGGATCCGGCAGCGTCGCTGCCGCGGGAGCGGTGGAGTAGTCCATGAAGGCCATGCGTCCGCTCTTGTTGGCGATTATCGCCGTCGTTCTTGCCGCAGTTGGCTGGCTGACCACTGTGCTCACCACGCGCTACAGCATGGCGACGCCGGTGCTTCCCCCTTCCGCGTTGGTGACCATGGGCTTCATCGCGGTGCTCACGTTGATCATGGGCATCCGTGTCCTGCGCTGGCGCAACGGCAAGAAGAAGACCATGCTCAACCCCATCCTGGCCGCGCGAACCCTGATCCTGGCCCAGGCCTGCGCCTATGCGGGCACGGTGCTGCTGGGCTGGCATGCGGGAATCGTGATTGAGCAACTCCGGCTTTGGAGCCTCCGCAGCGACCAAGGCATCTTGTGGCTCGCGCTCATCATGGGCGGCGGCGGTCTCATCATGACCATCGTGGGGCTCGTGGTGGAGCGGTTCTGCCGAATCCCTCCGGAAGACCTGGAAGGTGGCCCCGACGTCAGGGATTCACGCCGTGGCGAGGCCAAGGGCGAAGGCGAATATGCATACCGCGGCGATTGATCCTCCTGGCATCCAGTGGCTGCGCGTTTCGCCGAAATACGTGACGGTGCGGCTCGTCGAGTGGGCCATCGGCAACGTGATCACGATCGGCCTGTTCAGCCTGCCCTTGCTCTTCGTGGAACTGGGATGGTGGAAGTGGCCACCGCTGTGGCTCGCCGTCGCCGTTCCCGCGGCATTTCTGCTTCTTGCCCTGTGGCGGCTCGTGTTGATCCCGAGGCAAGTGAGGGCCATCGGCTATGCGGAACGCAACGACGACCTGCTGATCCGACGCGGCATCTTCTTCCAGCGGACCATGGTGGTTCCCTATGGCCGGATGCAGTTCGTCGATGTAGCGGTTGGACCCGTCGAGCGGCTCTTGGGGCTGTGCACCCTCAAACTCCACACCGCCTCGGCTGGAACCAACGCACACCTTCCCGGACTTCCCGCCGCTGAAGGCGCACGGCTGCGAGAGCAGCTTTCGGCCCGCGGCGAAGCGAGGCTGGCCGGGCTGTGACCCAGGAACAGACCGTGGTCGACGGCGGCTGGCACCGCGTCCACCCGGCGTCGCCATTCGTGCGGGGATGGGTGGCGCTAGCGGCGATCGTCTATTTCTTCGGCCGCGATACCTTCGAACGAGCCCTCCAAGGCCGCGGGACCATTGGCGACAACTTCAACGAACGCACGCTTTGGCTCCTGGCCGGGGGCGGCGTCGTGCTGTTGCTGGCTTTGGGGTCCTTCGTCCTCAGCTGGTATTTCACCCGGTACCAGCTTGCCGAAGGCTATGTCAGGGTCAACACCGGCTTCCTGTTCAAACAGCAGCGCCAGGCGCGGCTTGACCGCGTGCAGGCCATCGACATCGTGCAGCCCCTGCTTGCCCGTATTTTCGGGCTCGCGGAGCTGAAGTTCGAGGTGGCCGACGCCGGCCACTCGGCGGTGCGGCTCTCGTACCTCAGGCTCGCTCAGGCCAAACAGCTCCGTGCCACCATCCTGGGCCGGGCCGCCGGTATTGCCGACGGGAGCGAAACGGTCGAGGTGCCCGAGGCACCCGAACAGGTGGTGCTCTACGTGCCGCCTGGGAGGCTTGTCGGTTCGCTGATCTTGAGCGAGCAGAGCTTCTTCATTGTGCTCAGCGCCATCGCGTCCGTGCTGGTTTCAGTGCTGACCGAGTCCCGGGCCTTCATCCTCTACTTGATTCCAGCAATCCTCGGCCTGGGTACCGCCTACTGGCGCTCGTTCAACACGGGCTACAACTTCACGGCGGCAATTTCGCCGGACGGCATCCGTGTGCGCTACGGACTCCTGGATACCCGGGCCCAGACCGTGCCTCCCGGCCGCATCCAGGCCGTCAAGGTCACGCAGCCGCCGCTGTGGCGCATTCTCGGCTGGTATCGGATCCACGTGAACGTTGCCGGCTATGGTGAACACCACCGCAGCGAAGGCGAGCACCGGACCATGCTGCTTCCAGTCGGCCGGGGGGCCGAGGTGATGACGATGCTCTCACTCGTCTTGCCCGACCCCGGTATCGCCGACCCGGAGCGCGTGTTCACAGCCGGGTTGACCGGCCTGGATTCCGGCGCCGGCTTTGTCACCACCCCGAAGCGTGCCTGGATTCTTTCCCCGTTGGGCTGGCGACGCAACGGCTTCCTCTCAACGGACACGGCCCTGCTGCTGCGCTCCGGCCGTTTGTGGCGGAAGTTGGTGATGGTCCCGCATCAACGAACCCAGTCGATCGCCCTCCACCAAGGTCCGTTGGCCCGGCTGTTCGGCGTGGCCGACCTCGTGTTGCATACGACGCCAGGGCCGGTGGCGCCCCGGCTCATCCAGGCAGCCACCGAGGAAGCAGTCGGCTTGTTCGACCAGCAGGCGGCCCGAGCCCGGAAGGCCCGCAAACTGCAGAGTAGCGAGCAATGGCTGGCTCAACTTCCGCCCGTGGCGATGCCCGCCCCGGCCCCGCCGACCACGCATGCCATGCAGCGTGCATCAACCCAGGAGGACCCCGACCATGGCTAGGCCAGGACGACTCGGCGTAGGAATCGTTGGCGCCGGCAAGGTGGGTGCCGTGTTGGGTGCGGCCCTGCGCGGAGCCGAGCACGCCGTCGTCGGGGTTTCCGCAGTGTCGGAGGCGAGCCGGGAGCGGGCGGAGACGCTGCTGCCGGGGGTCCCGATCCTCGAAATCCAGGAAATCGTGGAGCGGTCCGAGTTGGTGCTCCTTGCTGTTCCGGACGATGCCCTCGGCGAACTCGTGGCGGGACTGGCCAAGCTCGGAGCATGGCAGCCCGGTCAACTTGTGGCGCACACTTCCGGCCGCTTCGGCGTCGGAATACTGAAGCCGGTCCGCGCGGCAGGCGCCATTCCGCTCGCCCTCCACCCGGCCATGACGTTCACGGGCATGAGCCTGGACCTGACCCGGCTCATGGACTGCACCTTCGGGGTCACCGCCGACGCCGCGATGTTGCCCATCGCCCAAGCCCTCGTGGTGGAGATGGGTGCCGAACCGGTGGCCATCGCCGAGGCCGATCGCACGCTCTATCACGCAGCCCTCGCGCACAGCTCGAACCACATGGTCACCCTTGTGGCCCAGTCATCCCAACTGCTTCGGGACATCGGCGTCGACGCACCGGAACGCATGCTCGGCCCCTTGCTCCGCGCCACCTTGGAGAACGCACTGGCCTCAGGGGAGTCCGCGTTGACCGGGCCCGTGGCCCGTGGGGATGTGGGAACCGTGGCCGCCCATGCGGAGGCCCTCCAGGAGTACGACGGCGGTGCCGGCGGCGATGTCCTCGCCGCCTACCGGGCCATGGCCCGCGCCACGGCCCGCCGCGCGGTCAACCGTGGCCTGCTCAAAGAGGGCCAGCTTGGCGACATCAACAACGCCTTGGACGGCTCAGGTACGCCGGACAACGGTGAGGACCGTCCAGGCAACGACGCTGCCGGGACGCAGGAAGGAAACTGAGAATGGCCATCAAACTTGTGACCACCGCAGCGGAACTGCGGGCCGAAAGCGCGCGGTTGCTCGCGGAAAAGCGCGGCAGCTCGCAAGGCCTCGTCCCCACGATGGGAGCGCTGCACACCGGTCACGCAGCGCTGGCCCGCACCGCCGTCGAGCAGAACGACGTCGTGGTGGCGTCCATCTTCGTGAATCCCCTGCAGTTCGGCGAGGCCGCGGACCTCGAACGCTACCCGCGTACGCTCGATGCCGATATGGCCCTCCTGGACGCCGAGGGCGTGGATCTCGTCTTCGCCCCTTCCGTTGACGAGGTTTACCCCGGTGGAGAGCCGCTGGTCCGGGTGACCTCGGGACCGCTGGGCGAGAAATGGGAGGGCGCCTCGCGTCCCGGCCACTTCGACGGCGCCCTCACGGTGGTCGCCAAACTGCTGCACTACGGCATGCCTGGCGGTCCAGCCGTCGACGGCGGTGCTGCCGCGTACCGCGCGTACTTCGGCCAGAAGGATGCCCAGCAGTTGGCCCTCGTGAAGAGGATGGTGGCCGATCTCAGCTTTCCGGTGGACATCGTGGCCGTGCCGACCGTGCGCAACACTGAAGGGCTGGCGCTTTCCAGCCGGAACCGTTTCCTTTCCGAAGAAGAGCGGGAGGCTGCGCTGGTGCTGTCCCGTGCCCTCCGCCTCATCGAGTCCCGCGCCCTGGCAAACGAACCGCTCGAGCTGGACTCCGCCGTCGCGCTCGTTGAATCCCAGCCCCTCGTGAAGCTGGACTATTTCGACGTCGTCGATCCCCGCACGCTGGAACCGCTCGCCGAAAACTGCAAGGAAACTCCTTTCCGCGGTGAAGGGCTTGCGATCATTGCGGCGAAGGTCGGACCCGTGCGGTTGATCGACAACGTGCCGCTGAGTTCCTGACCACTCTTAACATTCGGATGCCCGTACGCAAACGTTTGGATTAAGCTGCTGACGGGAATGCGGTTGAGGCTTAGACTGTTGCAATCTTCACCGGTGCCGAGCGCCGGAAACCATCGCACCCAAAGCTGAGGGATCCTCATGTCTACCGACGTCACATCAGACGCGTCCGGCAGCCCCGTGCCGGAAGCGGGGACACAGCAAGCCAGCGACAAGATGTCGCGCGAGTCTGTCACCGTCATCGTCACGCTACTTGTGGCCACCTTCGTGGTGATCCTCAACGAGACCATCATGAACGTTGCCTTGCAGCGGCTCATGACGGACCTCAACGTTGACGCGCCCACAGTCCAGTGGCTCTCCACCGGATTCATGCTGACCATGGCCGTGGTCATACCCACCACCGGTTTCATCCTCCAGAGGCTCACCACCCGAGCTGCGTTCCTCCTGGCAATCGGACTCTTCAGCAGCGGCACCCTGCTCGCGGCACTAGCCCCGGGTTTTGGAGTGCTCTTGTTGGCGCGCATCGTCCAAGCGGGCGGCACGGCAATCATGCTCCCGCTGCTGATGACAACCATCTTGACGTTGGTGCCCCTGTCCCGCCGGGGTGCGGTGATGGGCAACGTGACCATTGCGATTTCGGTTGCGCCGGCCTTGGGCCCCACGGTTTCCGGCATCATCCTTGACCACTTCTCGTGGCGATTCATGTTCGTCTTCGTGCTCCCGGTGGCCTTGCTGGCCATGGGCATCGGCGCCAAGTTCCTCACAAACGTCGGCGAGCGAGGGAGCGTGCGGCTGGACTTCGCCTCGGTGGTCCTGACCGTTCCTGCCTTCGGCGGGCTGGTCTATGGACTGAGCCAGATCGGCGGCCATGGCGGAGCGACTGCCGTGCCGATAGCTGCGCTGGTGATCGGGGTCTTGGGCATGGTGGCGTTCGTTTTCCGCCAGCTCAAGTTGCAGAAGTCCGACGCGCCCCTGCTGGACCTCAGGGCCTTCAACTTCCGCATGTTCACGGTGTCGGTCCTGCTCATGGTGGTTGCCATGATGGCCCTGTTCGGCGGAGTGATCCTGCTGCCGCTCTACCTGCAGAACGTCCTCCACCTGCAGCCGATGGAGACTGGACTGGCGCTCCTTCCGGGCGGCTTGGCGATGGGCCTGCTCGGGCCAGTTGTCGGCAGGTTGTTTGACAAGATAGGTCCGCTCCCGCTCACCGTGACAGGTTCCATCCTGCTGGTACTCACGCTGTGGCAGTTCTCGATGCTCACCGCGGATAGCCCCTTGTGGTGGGTCGTGGTCCTGTACGCAGTACTTAGCCTGGGCTTGGCGTTGCTGTTCACGCCGGCGTTTACCACTGGCCTCAACCCGCTCCCGCCCCACCTCTATTCGCACGGCTCGGCCATCATGAGCACGCTGCAGCAGGTGGCAGGAGCCGCAGGGACCGCACTCCTGGTTTCGATCTTCGCTGTGGTGTCTGCCGCGTCCGGCCTTGTCGCCGGGATGCAGGCCGCCTTCCTGACAGCCACTTTGATTGCGGTGGTTGCCGTCGTGCTGTCCACTATGATGCGCAAGACCAAGGGAGCAGCCGGGCACTAGCCCGCTCTGGTTGCTTGGCTGGTTCTGGTGTGACGCACGGCATGTTTATGGCTTGCGGCCCGAAAGGCATTCATTCTGGTGGTGCTGGACCTGAAATCGCTGTGTTGTAGCGGGTTTTGGAGTGCAGGACGGTGGTGCGGGGGTGATTTGCGTGGGGTCTTGTGGGTGTGTAAAGTAGTTCGAGTCGCCGCCGCTGATGCGGAAAAATTGCGACAGACTCCCTTCCAAATGGAAACCAAATTCTTGGTTCGCTTTTGTGCGTTCCGGTGCGGTTTCCGGGGGTCTCGGATGGTGTTTTGTCCGGCGCGGTTCCCGGTTCGGGAGTTGTGCGGAGAGCGCGGGTCTGGTAAGTTTGGGAAGTTGCTCCGGAGCGATCCTGGACCCTGTTGTGGGTGTGGGTGGTGCCGGGTGTGTCTGTTGTTTGAGAACTCAATAGTGTGCCAAGTTTGTTGATACCGATTTGTTTTTATGAATTGGTTGTTTTGGCTGGTTCTGTGTCGCTTCGGTGGTGCGGGGCTGGTTTTTTACAGCTGGTTTCAAATTTTGTGCAGCTCTTCCGTCGTTATTTCCGGTGGTTGTGGTTGTGTCTGTTTTTGTTTTACTTCAACGGAGAGTTTGATCCTGGCTCAGGATGAACGCTGGCGGCGTGCTTAACACATGCAAGTCGAACGATGATCCGGTGCTTGCACCGGGGATTAGTGGCGAACGGGTGAGTAACACGTGAGTAACCTGCCCTTGACTCTGGGATAAGCCTGGGAAACTGGGTCTAATACCGGATACGAC
>NZ_JBIYDB010000059.1:0-19625 GCF_044908325.1 Arthrobacter sp. GAS37 | reverse complement strand
CCTGCGACGGGTTGATGACATTCTGGTGATTCCTCATTCCGGTAATCCCCATCGTTTCATGGGGTACCGCTGTCCGAAATCTCCAGGGCAGCCCAGACAACTCACCACCGCCACCGACGCTGCAGGACGGGCCCTGGCCTTCGCCTACAACGCCGGCGGCAGGATCGCCACCGCCACCGACCCCGCGGGACGGGTCTTTTCCTACCAATACGACAGCGCGGGGCGGCTGACCTCCTACACTGCCCCCGGCGGCGCTGTTACTGGGTACGGCTACAACGGCTCCAACCTACTCACCTCCATCACGGATCCCCGCGGCACGGCCACTGTCAACAACTACGACCAAGCGCAGCGAGTCATCAAACAAACGACGCCGGCCGGGGACCTGCTCCTCTCCTACGGGGTCGACGGCTCCGATGGGCAGATGACCATCACATCCCCGGGCGGGCGGGTCACGAAGGAAACCTACCGGTCCGGGCAACTAATCAAGCGCATCGCCGGTGCCGGCTCCGCGCAGCAAGGCACATGGCTCTACGCCTATGACCAGAACACCTTCGAAATCACCAACGTCACCGACCCTCTGGGCCATGTCACCACGGCCACGTATGACGGCGCCGGGAACCGGCTCACCGCCACGGACCCCGCCGGCCACCAGCGGTCCTGGACCTACAACACCCTGAACCAGGTCACCACCGCCACGGACGCCGCAGGGACCGTCACCACCTACAGCTACGACGCCGCGGGCAACCCGTTGAGCATCTCCACCCCACTGACCGGGACCTCCCAGACCGCGACCACCAGCTACGCGCATACCGACACCTCCCACCCGGGCGACATCACCGCCATCACCGACCCCGACGGACACACCACCACCCTCACCCATGGCTCCGCCGGATCGCTGGCCTCCACCACCGACCCGCTGGGAAACACCACCTCGTTCACCTACGACGTCCTCGGCCGCCGCCTGACCACGGTCAACCCCCGCGGCAACACAACCACGAACAACTACGACACCGCAGGGCACCTGTCCACGGTCACGGACCCGCTGAGCCACCCCATCACCTACACCTACGACGCGGACGGGAACCTGACCGCCGTCACCGATGCCAACGGTCACTCAACCGTCACTGCCTACGACACCCTCAACCGGCCCACCACCGTGACCAACCCCGACAGCACCGCCACCACCACCGGCTACGACGCCGACGGCAACCGCACCAGCACCACCGACCCAGCCGGGCGATCGACCAGCTATGCCTACGACGCCCTGAACCGGCTGACCTCCTCCACGGACCCGCTCAACAGGACCACGAGCTACGCCTACGACGCCGCCGGGCACCCTGTCACCGTGACGGACCAGTCCGGGCGCACCACCACCAACACCTTTGACACCGCCGGGAACCGGACCGGCACCAGCTACTCCGGTGGTGCCACCCCGAACGAGACCTTCACCTACACCGCAACCGGGCACCGCGCCACCATGGCCGACGGCACCGGCACGACCACCAACAGCTACGACTCCCTCGGCAGGCTCGCCGCCTCCACCAACGGCGCCGGACAAGCCACGGGATACACCTACGACCTCGCCGGGCACCTCACCGCCCTCGCCTATCCGAACGGACAAACGGTCACCCGCGCCTACGACACCGCCGGACACCTCACAGGTATCACCGACTGGACAGGGCACACCACCACGTTCACCCCGGACGCCGACGGCAACACCGCCTCAACCGTCTACGGCAACGGCGTCACAGCCGCTACAACAGTCGATGCAGCCGACCATCTCAGTGCCATCACCGACACCGGCCCGGGAAGCACCGCCCTGGCATCCTTCGCCTACACCCGTAGCCCCGTCGGCGCCCTGGCCGCGGCAACCTTCACCGGGATCACCCAACCGGCCGAGAACTACAGCTACACCAGCCGCGACCAGCTCGCCGCTGTCAACACCGGCACCTACACCTACGACCCGGCCGGAAACACCACCACCCTCGCCACCGGGGCGACCCTCACATACGACGCCGCCAGCCAGCCCACCGGCTACATAGCCTCCGGAACCACCACGGCGATCACCTACGACACCCAAGGCAACCGGCTCACAGGCCCCGCCCCCGGAGGCACCGCCGCCACCTACACCTGGGACCAGGCCAACCGGCTCACCGCCGCCAACGGCACTACCTACGCCTACAACGCCGACGGCCTCCGCACCGCCCGCACCCCCGCCACCGGCCCAGCCCAGCACTACGCCTGGGACACCCGCGCCGGGGTGCCCCTCATGCTCACCGACGGGACCACCAGCTACCTCTATGACGACGCGGGCAACCCCGTCGAACAGATCGACGCAACCGGGACCGCCCTCTACTACCAGCACGACCAATACGGCTCCACCAGACTCCTCACCGACCAAACCGGCGCCGTCGCCACCAGCTACACCTACGACGCCGACGGCAACCTCAACACCAAAACCGGAACCGCCGACACCCCCTTGCGCTGGAACGGACAAGCCCAGGACATCGACACTGGCCTCTACTACCTCCGAGCCCGCTACTACGACCCCACAACCACCCAATTCCTCAGCGTCGATCCCCTCACCGCGGCGACAGGGGAACATTACAATTTCGGTTCCGGAGACCCGGTAAACCGGAATGACCCCACCGGAATGATTTCCGTCGGATTTTGCTTGTCAGCCAGTGCCGGACTCTTCTTCGGCGGATTCGGACAAGTCTGCGTCGTAGGGGCCAGAAACGACGTTGATGGCTCGCTCACAGTCGGCTTCACGGAAACAGGCGGAGCCGGAGTGCAAACCCCCTCCCTTTCAGCCGGAGCCAATATACAAGTAAGTTCAGCACGAACAGTGGATCAGCTAGGAGGCCCCTATACATACGGCGGCCTGTCAGTACTGGAACCTGCCAGCATCGGCGGCGGCGCCTTCGGTGGCAAGAGCTGCGGAGCCCCCGGCGACCACGTCATCGGTGGGGAACTGAACGTTGACGTCGGCTTCTCGGCTCTACTCCCGACCCCACTCCCGGCAGAGATCCACGGCGGCAGGAGCATCACAACGACACAATCATCCGCACCAATTCCATGGTCACCACTGATGCCAATCCCAGGAATCCTCTAAAATGAACATCCCACCTCAAAGTCCTGGAATCGGACCTCCTAGCCGCGCTCTTCAGATGCCTGGTGTTAGCGCTGGCATCTACATCTCTGATCACTGACCGGGGGTGAAGCCAGTTTTCTCCTCTAAGACAGCCGATTGGAGGAAGACTAAGACATACCGACTGCAATCCGAAGAGGGACCGATGGAATATGTTTTCAGGGGTGGGCTCGCAATCCCCGGGCGGTTCAGGATCATTGGACCCTGGGTCATCCTCACCATGAGCCCCTCGCAGCTTGAGTTCCGGTTGAGAGCCCGGTGGCTCGCACGCCACTTCGGCCCTTGGCGGCTCGAGCGTTCCGCCGTCCGCGAGATTTATCCGGGGCGTCCTCATGTCGTTTATTTGTGGACGCGGGTGAACTTCCTCGCCAAGGAGAACATGCCGTGGATATTTCTAGCTGAATGGCCGGAGGGCGTCCTTGGAGCAGCGGAAGAGCTCGGGTACCCGGTTCGATATGACGACCGGATCCGGTGACGGCGCACCTTCACCTGGCGGTAGCTCCCTCGGTCCTCTACCAGGGTGAGTTCATCTTGACGACGTTGGATCTTTGCGAACATGGGGCCGGACATCTCGTTCAGTGAGCTGTTATGGAACCGGCAAGAGGGATAGTGGCTGAACGGGGGAGACGTCAGAGTACGCTATACGACCAGATTCTCCATTCGTCGGGAAAACACCTAACCAACCGTCCCGGGTACAGCGATACTCTGGCACAGGAAGACCTCCCAGATTGACTCGTCCCGCTCAAGCGTTACGAGGACTGCAGTTACGCGGTGGATTGGGAGACAGAATGCAGTCTTGCCGCTGCGAGACGTCGTCTGACCTGAACCCACGGGAAACCCAGTGCTCTTGTAGCTGTCCTGAGCCGCCAAGTTTGAAGGACCGGTTCGTGCGATTGTGGTGGAGTGACTGCGCTCATTGAGGAATGGACTTTGGTTGGGCGCGATTTTGACCTGCTCGGTCAGATGCCTGGTTCCACGCGCCTGGGGCCGCGTTGTTGCTCAAGTTCTTCGAGAATGAGGCAAGATTCCCAGGCGGGGCTGATGAGTTCGACCCCGCGGCGGTGGATTATGTTTCCGAGCAGGTAGGAGTCAAGGTTCAAGATTTTGGGGCCTATGTCCAAATTAGGCACGGAACATCCAGCGGATTCTCCAAGAACGCCCCAAGAAAACGGGCAGTTTGTGACCTGGACGGCAAATCCAAGCCGGCGCTGCTCACCACGACGCTTGCCGATCAAGCACGGTCCGTGTCGTCCAGGAAGAAATAACGTTCCAAGTCAGACCGCACCGGAACACCCTGGAAACGACCGTACCCAGCCATCTGGGCATCACTGAGGAAATCCAAAGCCATGCAGCGATCGTACCGGCACCTAAAAAGCGGTCTTACCGCTAACCGCTGTTCAGTTCCTACTCAATCCCGGAGACCTATAGTCCATGGGCCTACGCCGCACTCGGCGTTGTGGCACTCTCCCTCGGCTTGGTCCTTGCCGTGGACTACCACGGTTGGGTGTCGCCGGGGTGTCCTCTAGTCTCGAGGGCTGGGTCCGGCGGGGAGGCGATTGATATTCCGCCGCGCGCAACAACAGATTTCAGGGTACAGAAGATCTGCGCGGCGGTCATCGGCCCGCGCGCGCAACCGACCGCTGCGGTGGTCGGTCTTCCGGTTGCCGGGCGGCTGCGGATTGTCGGCCGCTCCACTCCCCTGTCGGCGCATGCCGGCAGATCCCTTGCGATGCATTTGCGGGCATCTCGCGGGGATCATCCGTGGCCGGAAGAGATCACCGAGACGATGTTGGACAGGTTCAGCAAAGAACGGGGCACGGTGCGTCTGACGCTGGTGGAACCGCTTGTCGTGGAAGTCTCGGCGGACGTGGCGTGGTCCGGCCGCTCGTTCCGGCATCCAGTGCGCCTGCTGCGGGTCCGACCCGAGTTGCACCCGGATGAGGTTTCATCACCCTTCGATATCCCCTGAAATTCAAGGGACTCAGAATGACGATAAGAGTTTGATGTCAGACGCCACAAGTGAAGGCTTCCGCCATGTCTCAATGCTGTATTGAATGCAGCAACGAGTGAGCCGACGTTTGGGAACGGATTGGCAGGCACCGGCACCACTCGCACTAGTCAAGGACCTCAGTCTTCTGAATCCCGAGACTGCACAGCAACCCAACGGTGACACCAGAAAACGCCAGAACTCCGCCTTAAGATGATTGCGCGGCTGGCGCCAGCCGCGCGGCAGCTGATCGTCGATCGTAGACCCGCTGCAGTGGGACGGTCAGCAAAATAATCAACAGCGCGTAGAAGTTGACGGCCGGCACGAGCACTCCCACGATAAGGGCGATGAAGAACCCGATCGTCGAAACGGCGTTGGAGAACACTTCGCGGCCGGGCATGGGATTCTCTTCCATCTCAAGCTGCGGATGCTTCCGGATCAAGAGCGTCATGGCCGTGAGCGTGAGGCTGCTCGCTGCCATCGTCCCGATGTAGACGCCGACCGAGAGGGGCGAAGTCCTGAACTGGGACACCATTTCCGTCGGCAGCGGCAACACCACCACCGTGAACGCCCAAAACAAGTTGAGCAACAGGAGTGGACTGCTGTAGGACCTGACATGCTCGAACGTCGAATGGTGGGCAAGCCAGAGCCGGGCGATCACCACGAAACTCAAGGCGAAGCCAGAGATCGCCGCGTAATTGTTCCCGATGAATTGCTCAGCACTCAACCCGTCGTGGGCCGCCTGGGTGACGGAGTCGACCAGCGGCAGCACGAGCAGAGTGATGGCGATAGCCGTCACGGCATCCGTGAAGAAAACAAGCCTGTCCAAGCCGCGGGTTGTTTGCATTCATTCAGTATGTTCCGACAACCGTCCGAAGCGAACTCGGCGTCCGCCACCGCGACCGGAACCCTCACCGGAGTCCGGGGTGGTTGGTGCAGGTGACTAAAACGCAGGATTTGCGCAAGGCTTGCCAAGGACTTGCCTAGTACTTTCTCATCTTGGTCGGATCCAGCCGCGCGGCGGCTGCGGGCGGGGCATGATGGTTCCGGGCACCGTTCCTGCGCACGTTCATTGGGGGCTTTCTGTTGATGAGAGAGAAGGAACGTGGCGCGGTCGCGGTTATGGTGGCGCTGCTCATGGTCGTGCTGCTCGGGTTCGCGGCGATCGCCGTCGACGAAGGCATGCTTTAAGCCCAGAAGGCCCAGATGCAGAACGGTGCGGATGCGGCGGCATTGGCTATCGCCCAGGACTGCGCCAAACGGGGCACCGCACTGTGTGTGTCGGCAGCCTCCGGGACCGCCCTGCAGCTCGCGAAAGCCAATAGCAACAGCGGCATGGCCGACGCGCCGGCGCCGTCGTTTCCTTCACCCGGCACTGTCGTAGTGACATCGGCCGCCAGAGACGCTAACGGCAGCGGGGTAACGCTCTTGTTCGCGAGAATTTTCGGCATTCCGCGTGCCGACGTCCCGGCCTCCTCCACCGCGAAGTGGGGGTCCCCGTCCGGACTCACGACCGCACTGCCCGTGACCTTCTCCGAATGCCAGTTCGACCTCTCCGGCACGGTGCAGCTGCTGTCCCTCCACGGATCCACCACATGTGTCAGCGACAGCCCGTCCGGACAGATCGTTCCCGGCGGCTTCGGCTGGCTGACGCCGGACACCTCTGCCGTCTGCGGATCAACGGTGACCATCGCCAATCCGGCAGTTTCGTCGAAGAACGGCGATAGCATGCCGAACCAGCAGCTGTGCAAGCCGGCGTTCACGTCCCTGGAAGGCCAGACGGTCCTTCTGCCGGTCTTCGACAGTATCGATGCCAGCGGAAATTTCCATATCAAGGGCTTCGCCGCGTTCCAGATCCTTGGATTCAACTTCCCGTCCCAGTCCTGGAACAACACTGGAACGCCAAGCTGCAGAGGCTCGTGCACGGGGATCATCGGTAAGTTCGTCAAATTCGTCTCACTCGCCAGCCTCCCCACGGGAGGAGCTGATCTTGGTGCGGAGACAGTGAAGCTCGGCCTGTAGGAGTCCGCGGCCATGACTTCCAGACCCGCAAGTCCCGTGGCGGAGACATGGACCTACCTGCCGGTCCGTCGCACACGGACGAAAGCGACCGCGGGGGTGCCGTCGTTTCGGTGCGTCACGCCCGGATTCCATCGCGGTGTGTGCGACAGTGACCACTCAACTGAAAACAGATTCCGGCGGACCGGCGGTACCTGGCAATGAACCTTGACACTGAAAGCCTCTGGGTGGCGTTCGCCGTGGTGGCATTCACGCTGGGCGTCCTGTTCTACTTCGCGGACTTCCGAAGCACCCGGTCCCCGTACAGTGCGTGGTGGTGCGTTTCAATGGCCCTGTTCCTGGCCGGATCCGCCACCTTCCTGCTCGAGGAGACCCCCAACCGCTGGCTGGCCAACCCTGTCGGGAACGCTCTGCTGGTGGGCGGGGCAGCCTCAATCTGGGCCAGCGCCCGCTCCCTGAGAGCAGTCCCGGCTTCTGCCTGGATACTGGCGGGAGGACCGGCATGCTCCGCGCTGGCCGCCGCCGTGGACAGCCCGGCCACCAATCCCTGGGCCGGTGATCTGGTGTTCCTGGTCATGATGTGCCTGATGATCGGGCTCGCAGCCCGGGAGCTGGCGTTGGGAGACACGGAAGTCTCAAGGCTCCGTATGGCCATGGCGATCGCCGCCGCTTCGGTCGCCGCGTTCTATTTCTGCCGCCTCCTCGCCTTCGTTCTCGACGGCCCCCGCGGATCCTGGTACAACACCTATGTCGGCCCGGCGCCCACAACCCTGATGGGCATGGCCTTCCTGGCGGTCGCCTCGTTCAGCATGTTCGCGCTCAGCAGCGAGAACCAGACCAAAGTCCTCAGGACCGCCGCAACCCAGGACGGACTTACCGGGCTCCTCAACCGTGCCGGATTCCTTGACGCGGCCGGCGACAGGCTCCGAAGGTTCCGCGTGGACGGCAACCACGGCGCCCTGGTCCTGGCGGACCTTGACCACTTCAAATCCATCAACGACAACCACGGGCACGCGGCAGGGGACACAGCCTTGAAGGCCTTCGCTGGAGCGTGCAGGGCAGCAGTCCGTTCCGGGGACCTCGCCGGACGGATGGGAGGAGAGGAATTCGTTCTTCTCCTGCCCGGGGTCAGTGCCCTGAGGGCACAGGCGATCGCCGCCGACATCAGTGACCGCTTTGAAGCCGCGGGCGCGGCGGCCGGTTTCACGATGCCCACGGCCAGCTACGGCATCATCCCCATCGAGGAAGACGCCGCGGATCTGGAGCAACTCATCTCCGCCGCGGACATCGCCTTGTACATAGCCAAAAGCCTCGGCCGGAACCGCTCAATCATCGGGGCCTCCTACACCTAGCCTTGGGCGCGGGACTCATGGGCCGGCCGATCCCCGACGTCCACCGTGGCTAATGAGCCGGCTACTCGCTTCCACTACCCGGAAGGTACAGAGTGGCCGCCCCGACCACTCGAAAACTACTTGATCGAAAACTTAGCCAAACTTGAAGAATTCCTTGCGGGGTCCTTGCAGCTTCCTAAAACTCAACGTGGAAAGTAGAAATCAACGGACAGCAAAGTCCCGGTCTCACGGGCTTCAAGAAACGGAAAACATCATGGGTCTCAACCTGAAAACCACCACCGGCAAAGTCATTGCATCCCTGGCCCTGGTCGGCACTGCTGCCGGCGTGGCGGGACTGGGAACCTACGGTGCCTTCACCTCCAGCACCTCGGCCAGCAACACCGTCGCCTCCGGCACCGTCAACATCGCACTCGGCGCATCCAACACCCCGGGGAACCGGCTCAGCGTCGCCGCTTCGGGTCTGGTCCCCGGCGACACCGTGCAGCGCACAGCCACCCTGAGCAACGCCACCGGCAACCAGGGGCTCTCGGCGATCACCCTGACCACCTCGGCCCTGCCGACCTCGAAGCTGGACACTGACGCGACCAACGGACTGCAGATGGTTATCGACAACTGCTCCGTCCCGTGGACCGAGGCCGGCACCGCCCCCGCCTACACCTACACCTGCTCCGGCACCACCACCTCGGTACTGGCTTCCCACGCCGTCACCGGGTCGAACCTCGCCCTGAACAACCTCAACACGGTCAACGCAGGCCAGACCGACAACCTGCGGGTCACGCTGACGCTGCCGTCAACGGCAGACAACACCTTCCAGGGCCTGAGCAGCACCGTCGCTTTCAACTTCACGGGCACCCAGCGCACCGCAACCAGCAAGTAAATAGCCATACCCCGGCCCTCCGCCGTCGCATCCAGCAGAAGTACCGCGACGCGGAGGGCCACCCTTAGGAACGGAACCCCCAGCCATGACCGCATCACTGTTCCGCGACACGCCACCGGTCACCCGGGCTGACGCGACGACGGCGACGCCGGCCACCGAAAAGCCGGGCACCAGGGATAAGCACGGCACTGGCTCGAGGATAGCCCGGTCCTTCGTTCGGCTCATCACGACCACGTTGATGGTCGCGGCGGTTGTCGCGTTCCTGTTCCTCGCCGTCGGGCCCCGCGTCTTCGGCTACGAGACCAGCACCATGCTCACCGGCTCGATGTCGCCGCTGATCAACCCGGGAGACGTGGTCGTCACCGTTCCCGTGGCGGTCCAGAACCTCAAGGTCGGGGACATCATCACCTACCACATTCCGGTGGAGGACCAGCGGGTGGAAACCCACCGGATCATCGACCTGGCAGCGAACAGCCAAGGCACCGCGACCGTCCGCACCAAGGGCGACGCGAACAACGGCGCCGACCCCTGGACAGCAACCCTGGCAGGAGGCCACGTGGACCGGCAGGTATTCACGGTTCCCTACCTCGGCAACGCAATCCGGGCACTTCGTGATCCCGTCGTCTTGAAGGTCCTGATGTATGGCGCTCCGGCCGCCCTGGTGGTCATGGTGCTCGTCTCCATCTGGCGGAAAAAGCCCGAACACGACGACGCCGCCAGCCAAGCGCTACGGGTTGACCGCCGGGCGGAACGCCTCCTGCCGGCCTTTGATCGCAGCCCCCTCAAGCGCCTGGCACGGGAGCTGAGAAGCAAGGAGGCCGCCGGGAACTTTGCGGCCACCTACACCAGGATGCTGCCACAACGGGTGGACCGGATCAGCGATGCGTTGAGCACCGGGAACAGTGAACTGGCCATGAACGCAGTGCTCAGCCTGAAAACCAGCTCCTCGATGGTCGGGGCACTCCGGATGGAACAGCACTGCGGCCGCCTGGAACGAGCCCTGGTGATGACCGATCACACCGCTGCGGTTGAAGCCGGCGAAGAAATACGGCGGCACCTGCCACAGTTGGAAAAAGCACTGGTCGCCACGAACGCCCGGCGCGCCGCCTGAGAATGTCCCGATAGAACCCAACCGGGCCCGCTGTTTTTGCCACATCAAAAGGTGAGAATGAGATCGGACCCCCGGGCCTGACAGAAAGCCGCCAACCTTGCGTAGAAGCCGAAGCACCGCCGACGTCGCGAAGACGCCTGCGTTGGGTCGGGTCGCGGCGGTCCTGGCGGCGGCTGCCATCCTGGTTTTCGCTCCCGGTATCGCCCAAGCTGCGTTCACTGGAATGGACTCCGATTCAACCAGCGTCGGGACGATGTCGCTGCCTGCACCACCGGCGCAAGTGTGATGGCCACCTGCGTGGCACGCAGCCTCAGCATCGTTGTTGTTAGCTACGGAACGGTGCCACGCGCCACGTCCTACGATTTCACGGTGGCGAACCCCGGCGGTGGCAATACGAAGACGACCGCCGGAACGTTCACCAAACCCAATGCAACGCAGGGCACCTGGACCTACCAGATCCACGGGCTGTACCAGGTATCAACCGGCAATGTGTGGATAGGTCAACCCTTCACGGGCACCGTCGTGTGCTGACTCCGCGGCGTTCTAGGTCATGCCCTGACCAACCTTGCGGATCCGATGGCGGCGCCTAATGAATCTTCCAGGTGAAGAAGCACTGTTAGCATTCGCGCATGGGTCAAGGTCTCTTTCAACGCATGGTCGGCATCGTCATCGCCGTCACGGTCGGCGGTGCGGCGGCCCTTTTGTCGTTCGCCATATCCGCGACGGGAAATTCAGCGGCCGAGTCGCGGGCCGAGGGCATCGTCCTGGGCGTCTGGAGGATTCTCTACGACTCGGAGGCGCCGCAACCCCGCGTGATTCTCGCGGCC
This sequence comes from Arthrobacter sp. GAS37, assembly GCF_044908325.1. NCBI lineage: Bacteria > Bacillati > Actinomycetota > Actinomycetes > Micrococcales > Micrococcaceae > Arthrobacter > Arthrobacter sp. GAS37. The sequence continues at coordinate 8,301 of NZ_JBIYDB010000059.1, read as the reverse complement.
ATCGCCTTTGCACTTCTGCTCTCGGCCGGGGTGGCGTTGCTGGAGCGGCGCATCGCGAACAGATCACGCCGCTCCGCGAATCCCCGGACACCGCTGGCCCCGAAGATCGTCATGGCGGAAACCCGCGGCGTGTACGCCGGCCCGGTCACGGTGACCGTGCTGATCCCCGCACACAACGAAGAAGCTTCGTTGCCGGCCACCATTGCCTCCCTGATGTCTCAATCGCATCGCCCGGAACGCGTGATTGTGGTTGCCGACAACTGCACGGACGCAACTGCCGCCCTTGCCCGCGAGGCCGGGGTCGAGGTCTTCGAATCGGTGAACAACACGAAGAAGAAAGCCGGCGCACTCAACCAGGCACTGAAGTGGCTGCTCCCCGGCCAGGGCGATAACGACATCGTCATGGTGATGGATGCCGACACAAGCCTTGACGATGGGTTCCTGGAGGTCGCGGTTGCGCGGCTGAGCAATGACAGGGCCTTAATGGCCGTGGGGGGCCTCTTTTACGGGGAAGAGGGACACGGAATTGTCGGCCAGTTCCAGCGCAACGAATACATCCGGTACTCCCGTGAAATCGGACGACGGCGCGGCCGCGTCTTTGTGCTGACCGGCACGGCCTCGATCTTCCGTCCCCGCGCACTGCGCACCGTAGCCCGGGGCCGGGGTGAATCGATCCCGGGAATTCGCGGAGACGTATATGACACCGCATCCCTGACCGAGGACAATGAACTCACGATTGCCCTGAAGTCCCTCGGCGGCCTCATGATTTCCCCCATGCAATGCACCGTCGTCACCGAGTTGATGCCGAACTTCCGCACCTTGTGGGCACAGCGGCTCCGTTGGCAGCGGGGCGCCCTGGAAAACCTCGGGGCTTACGGCGCCACGCCCCAGACACTTCGCTACTGGGCACAGCAGTTCGGCATCGGCTACGGAGTGATTGCCCTCAGCGCCTACCTCCTGCTGGTCCTCTTGATGGTGCTGTCGCTCGATATCTGGGTCTGGTTCCCGTTCTGGCTGGGAATCGGCGTCGTCTTCTCGATCGAACGGGTTGTCACGGCGTGGAAGGGCGGCTGGCGGGCACGCTTCTTGGCCGTCACGCTCTTTCCGGAGCTGTTCTTCGATATGTTCCTCAACGTCGTTTATGTCAGGGGAATCATCGACATCTCCCTGGGCCGGCAAGCCAAATGGAAACACCTCAACCATGCACAGACCGGCGAAACTTCGAAGGTGCAGTGATCATGGCTATTTACGCTGCTCTTCCCGCCGGAATCCTGTTCCCCGAGGAACTCCTGCATTCCGACTGGTTCGCCGTCCTGGCGACCTTCGTTGCCATCAACACCCTGATGTACGGCGCGCTGGCCATCGCCAAAATCCTCCCGAAACTGCACCCGGGCGACTGGATCCGCACCCGGAACCAGCGTTCGGAGACCCGGAGCATCCACCCCGATGCCCCGGCCGTGAACGAGGCCACGGACTTCGTCAACACCCGGTCAAGACAAGGACCCGGGTCCGGCTAAGCCCATTGGGTAGCTCCCGTGGCTGGAGACTGGAATATCGACGGCTCGGAATAACGGACTCCACCAGGAGCGCGCCCGGGGCTGGCTCCCACCGATGTCCGGTTTCCGGACCATCTGGCCCGCTAGGCCTGTCCCATACCTGAGTTCTCCGGATCTGGGTGGACCGCAGCGGCGCGCCCGGGTTCCGGGGGCGCGCCGGGTCTTTTCTGTGGATGGTCGGGCCCGGGTTGTCCACAGTCTGTGGCTGGTTTGCCGCGGTGGTTGTGGGTATCGGGTGCACAACGCATCCGGGCTGCGGCGGCGGGCCGGTTGGGTGTCGTTCCTGGCTTCTAGGATGGTCTCCCCACTGGGTGAGGGAAGGGGAAGCATGGAGGATGGACGGCGGCCGCGGGCCAGTGCCTGGCAGATCGCCGGCGTCTGGATCGCGCCTGGGGCACTGCTGTTGACGGCGGCAAGGATGGGTCTGGAGCTGTGGCAGATGGCAGGGCATTGACCGGGGGGCTGGTTGGTGGTTAAGCAACCAGGGGCCGGCATGTGCCGGCCCCTGGGGTTTTCCCTCTGCAAAAGGAAATCTATGGATTCAGCTTAGCTGAACAGGTTGTTTCGTCCCTGACGACAATGCGGGTCCGGGTCGGTAGTGCCACCGGCCAGCTTCCTTCTGACATTGAGGTAGCGCGCGGCACTCCGGGGGCCGCGCTTGTTGGTGGCGGTGAACGGCGGGACGCCGCTCGTGACCAGCAGTGTTGGGTTCGCCGTGGTGCGGCGGCCCTCCCGACATTCGTTCGAGCCGGTTGGCCCGCGAAGAAAAGACCGGAGTGAAGAGAAAACCGGGGACGGGCCCGGGGAATCCGGTGCCGACGAGATAGGCCAGGTGGCTAGCGGCCCAGGAGAACGTTCACGTCTCCATCAACCCAGGCAGCGTCGGCGACGTTGCTCGTGACGAGCCAGACGCCGTCGACGCGCGCGACCCTCGACGTGTGTCGGTTCTTCATGAGGAAGTGGCGGCTGTGGTCGCCGGCCGGGAAATGGGCAGCCTCGATCAAGGTGGTGAGCACGACTTCACCATCCGTGACGGTGATTCGCGGGTTGGTGACCTGGTGGAAGGTGTCGAGGGCCCCGAGCGCGCCGATCAGGCCGCCAACGATCTGCTCGCGTCCCTCGAGCACCGGGAAGTCGATTCCGGAGAACCGGGCCGCGGGCCCGAAGTCGAACGTCGCGTCCTTGGCGAATGCGCTCGACAGCAGGTCGGAGTCGGCATTGTCCAGGCCGGCGCCGATCCGGTAGAGCAGGTCCGCGATGTCGAGGCGATCCTCGGCTGTGAGTGTGGCTGTCATGGTGTGTCCTTTGTTTGCGTGATACCGGATTGGAGGGGGCCTAGCTGTTGCGGAGGCCGCCGTCGACGGGAACGATCGCGCCTCAGGCGAGGAGCTCGGCGATTGCTCGCACGATGCCGCCGGTCGAGCCCGTGATGAGGGCGCTTTGTTCGGACGGCATGGTGTTCATTTCGGTGCCTTTCGGGTTGAGCGGGAGATGGTCGGGTGTCGGCGGCGGCCCCGACGCATGCCTGGGCCGCCGCCGCGGGTTGTTTAGACCGCGCCGTCGCCGCCGTCGACGGGGAGAATGACGCCGTGGATGTAGCGGGCGGCGTCGGAGACGAGGAACGCGACTCCGGATGCGATCTCGTCGGGCTGTCCGAGGCGTCCGGCCGGTGCGCCCGCGATCATGTCATTGAGGTTCGTGCCGAGGGGTGCGGTTCCTTCTGTTGCGATCGCACCCGGGCTGACCGCGTTGACGCGGACTCCGGCGGGGCCGAATTCCGCGGCCCAGGCTTTGGTGAGGAGTTCCACGGCTGCCTTGCTCGACCCGTAGAGCGCGGCGCCGGTCAGGCCTCGTGAGGCGAGGCCCGTCGAGATGTTGACGATTGCACCGTGGCCGCGCTCTGCCATCTTTGGCGCGAGAACGCCCGAGAGGATGAACGGAGCCTTGACGTTGACGTCGTACACGGCGTCGAATTGATCGTCGGTGAAGTCGGCGGTGGGTCCGAAGGGGTAGATTCCGGCGTTGTTGATCAGGATGTCGATGTGTCCGCCGCTGATCGTATGGGCTGTCTTCGCGAGTTCGCGGACGCTTGCGGGGTTGCCGAGGTCTGCGGCGACGAAGTCCGCGTTTCCGCCGGTGGACCGGATCTCCTGCACGGCCGTGTTGCCCCGGTCGGTGTCGCGGCCGGAGATGATGACGTGCGCGCCGAGCGCGACGAGAGCGTCTGCTGTCGCGCGGCCGATGCCGCTGGTTGATCCAGTGATGAGGGCGGTTTTTCCTGCTAGCTCGGGAGCCATGGTGGTGCCTTTCGTTTGTGCTGTTGTGAGTGAATCGGTGTTGGACGTTCGCGGCGGTGGCGCCGGCGAATTCTGGGTTAGAACTTGGCGGGGATGGCGTGTGTCTTTCCGAGGGCGACCCAGATGAGGGTTGGGATCATGATGATGAACGCGAGCCAGGGGATCGAGATGACCCCGAAGCCGGCGAGGAAGATGCCGCCGATGAGGCCGCCGAGGGCGATGCCGATGTTGAAGACGGTGACGATCATGGCCTGGGCCACGTCCGCGGCCGTTCCGGCGGCGCGGGAGCCTGCGGTGAGGAACAGTGCCGTGGCTCCGCCGAAGGTGAGGCCCCAGGCGGCGACGGCGACGTAGAGCAGGAGGGTGCCGGCGTCGGAGAGTGCGATCGCTAGGGCGGCGAGGGCGAATAGGGCCATGCTGGCCACGATCAGCTTCCGATGGTGCCGGTCGATGAAGGTGCCGATGATCCAGATGCTGAGAATGGAGGCGACACCGAAGGTGAAGAGCACCCACTGCAGCTGGTCGGCGATGCCGGCGTGGGCCACGAGCGGGCCGATGTAGGTGTAGAGGAGGTTGTGCGCGACGACGAAGCCTGCGAGGGTCCAGAGGATCGTGCGGATCCCGCGGAGCATAACGGCGTCTTTGAGCGTCACCCGGTCACCGAGTGCCTGGCCTTCGAAGTTGGGCAGTTTCCAGAGCACCCAGCCGACGAGTAGCACTGAGATGGCGGTGACAATGCCGAAGACCCACCGCCAGTCGACGACCGTGCCGAGGAACGCCCCGGCGGGAAGTCCCAGCGAGAGCGCGACCGGTGTGCCTGCCATCGCGATGGCGATCCCGCGGCCCTGCAGCTTGCCGGGGACGAGGCGGGCGGCGTAGCCGCCGATGTTCGACCAGATCAGGCCGGCCGCGATCCCCGCGACGAAGCGGGCTCCGAAGGCGAAGCCGATGGTGGGGGCCAGCGCCGTGGCGGTGTTGGCGAGGATGAAGCCGATCAGCGCGGCCAGTACGACGTTGCGTCGTCCCCACCTGGTCATGGCGGTGCTCAACGGGATCGCGCTGACCGCGGAACCGACCGCGTAGATCGTGATCGTTTGGCCGGTGAGTGACTCACTTTGGCCGAAGGCGCTGCTCATTTGCGGGAGCAGCCCCGCGGGCAGCGTCTCCGTCAACACGGACACAAATCCCGCAGTGAAGAGCGCGAACAGTCCGGCCAGCGGCAACTTGTCCCTGACGGCGCTTTGCGTCTGCGGGGCGAGAGTGGAGGTCATTTCCGGCGACCTTTCATTTTGGCATGTTCCTTCCAATTGGAGGATGTGCCAACACTGCGCCACTTATTTTGGAATGTCAAACCCAAAATAATGGTATGTACAATCCATAATGTGTTGACGTGTCTCCGCGCCACCCATCGCGTGAACCCCGCCCGGCGGCATGGACGCGACGAGCGGGGTCGCATCGGTCGCGCAGTTTCCGCGCAAGGCGCGACCCGGGGACTACTCGGCGGTCCTGGACGCGGCGATGTACCCCGGGGGCGCCCGGGAGCCGCTGCCCGATCCACTCACTACCCGTGAGGCAACTCCTCCGCCGACAGACGAACTATCGTCTGACCGGTGCGCCTTGTGAGCGCGTCGGTGTCAGTGACCGTCGCCGCCGAACCGGCGGTGCCAATTCCAGGCTGTCTGCCACGGACCGAAGGTCTCCGGCAGATCCCCTCAGGGGATCCCTGCCCGATACCGGAAGATGATGCCCTCGACCACCATCCGCCGGTGATCGCCCTAGCCGAATATGACGTCTTCGCTGGAGTAGAGGAACACTGTCTTCGACCGGTCCAGGAAGTTGGCCTCGTCCACGGCGATGACCGTGTCGTAGTAGTCGTTGACGAAGAGTGCTTTGGCCCCGGCAAGGTCGTCGACCCAGATTTCGGCAATCCCGTCGTATGAGGCGGACGGCAGGCCAGGGATCTGCTCGCCGGTGCTGTGGAGCTGTACGTATTTGCGGGCATTCTCGGCGTTCGCCGGCATCGCCGCGAGGAGCGGGGTGTGGATGTTCGTCCAGTATTCGTTGAATTCCTCGCGCGTGAGGTCTGCTCGGCGGGTGAGGAACACGTTCATCTTGATCATGATTTTCCGTTCATTCGGTTGGCTGCGCCCTGGCACCGCGCGGTGTAGCGGCCCTGTCAGCACATCGGCCTCAGTGGAGCGATCACGAGTGAAAGGGCACCCAGATCATCTTCACGACCACGTTCAGCATGCCCGACTTCACACTCGGATCGTCCGCGCTGATTTTGGTCGCTTCATCGAGATCTGAGGCCTTGAAGATTGTCATGCCACCGTCCTCCAGCACGCCGCTGAGGCCACCTACCTTCTCCATAAACGGGCCGCTGAGGACGGTCCGGCCGCTCTCCTGCAACTCGGTCATGTAGCCGACATGATCCGGGAAGTCGGGCTGCTCGTTGTACTTCACTCCCTGGACCCATTTCGGGCCCGGCGTTTGGAACGAGACAAAATAGTGGGGGCCGTTTTCGTCAATCATTGTTCAGACTCCAGCAGATAAGCAAAGGGCGATTCCAGCCCGTCATTTTGGAAAGCTCCTTCCAATTGAAGGATGTGCCAACACTGCATCAGTTGTTTTGGAATGTCAAACCCAAAATAATGGCATGTGTGATCCATAAGGTGTAGGGTGGTGACCATGGAAACAAAGACCCCGCGGGCGCCTGCGGTCTATTTCACGGCCAAAGGCCAGGCGACACGACAGAGAATCACCGAGGTGGCCGCGCGCCTGATGTTCGAGCGCGGCGTGGCAGGCACGAGCCTGGAGGATGTGTTTGCCGAGGCGGGCGTGAGCTCTTCCCAGATCTACCACTACTTCGGCGACAAGCACGGACTCATTCGCGCCGTCGTCCAATTCCAGGCGAAGGCGGCCCTGCTCTGCACCGATCCCCTGGCCAGCACACTCGATTCCTTCGAGGCGCTCCGGGCATGGGCTCGCTTTCACGTCGAGGTGCAGATAGAACGCCACTGCGTGGGGGGTTGCGCCTTTGGTTCACTCGTCAGCCAGGTCACCGAGATCGAGCCGGACACGCAGGCCGACTTCAGCGAAGGCTTCCAGACGTGGCAGGGCACCATCGCGTCCGGTCTGGCCGCCATGCGGGATCGCGGGGACCTTCCGGCAACGGCCGATCCCGACGACCTGGCCGTCTCGCTGTTCGCCGCTCTGCAAGGCGGATTGATCATGACCCAGGCGCAACGGAACCCGAGACTGCTCGAGATCGCGCTCGATACCGCGCTCAATCACATCGAGTCCCTCGCTCAAAGGACCCCGGAACTCGCATAGCCGGCTTGGTGGTGGCGAAGCGCGTCCGGTATTCGGTCGGCGTGATGCCCAGGTACCGGCCGAAAGCGCGGCGGAGGGTTTCGTCGCTGCCGAACCCGCTGCGCTCGGCCGCTGCGGTGATGCTGTGGCCATCGAGCACCAGTTGCCGGGCCCGGTCGAGGCGGACCCGTTCAACCCAGCGGGCCGGCGTGGTGCCCAGCTCCGCCTGGAACAGGCGGGTCAGGTGCCGGGCACTGACCGCTGCGGCCGCGGACATTGCCGGCAGCGTGTGCTCGGCCGTCGGATCGGCGTGCACTGCTGCGGTCAGCGACCGCAGCAGGCTGCTGCGGGCCGGAGGCATGGCAAGGGCCGTGGAAAACTGGGACTGCCCGCCCGGGCGCTGCATGAACACGACCAGCTCGCGGGCTATGTCCCGGGCTGACTCCGCCCCGTGGTCCTCCTCCACCAGCGACAGCGCCAGATCAATTCCCGCGGTGATGCCCGCCGAGGTGATGTACCGGCCGTCGCGGACATGGATGACATCCGGCTGCACGTGCACTCGGGGGTAGCGGCGGGCCAAGGTTTCGGTATGCCGCCAATGGGTGGTTGCCCGGCGGCGGTCGAGCAGGCCGAGCTCGGCAAGCACGAATGCACCGGTGCACACTGAAGCAACCCGTCCCGCCCGCTCAGCGAGCGTGCAGACGGTGGCCAGCAGCTCGTCGTCGAGGTCCGGTTCGGTGAGCCGGTCGGCGCCGACGACGACAACCGTGTCGAGGGGCCCGGCGTCGGCCGCCGCAGTGGTGCCCGCCATCACCAGCCCGGAGGATGCCGTGACACTGCCGCCGCGGGGGGAGACCAGGACCGACGTGTACGGGAGGCCGGCGCGGAGTGCCTGGTGCAGCACCTCGCCGGGACCGCTGACGTCGAGCATCGTCACGCCGTCGAAGACGATAAAGCCCACCCGCTGAGTCATGTCTGAAATTGTGGTTTTTGTGGCCGAACGGACATGGCACCACCCTACCCTGCCGGGCGAAGCTGGAAGAGACCACCAACCGAAGAGGAAAAGGAAAACAAGATGGCTGAATCGATCGTGGGCGTGGATATTCCCGACAGCGCTTTGGCGCGGGAGGCGACCG
>NZ_JBIYDB010000058.1:0-21091 GCF_044908325.1 Arthrobacter sp. GAS37 | reverse complement strand
CCGCGTATCGTCGACTGGCCGGACACCGGCTCCTGACCACTCACCGTCCGGAATAGGCCATTCCGGACTCGAGAACACCCGGCACTTCTAGATAATTATTTCCTTCCCGGCACGGGCGGGCCGTCCTCGATGATCCATATCACCAAGGACCGGGTGGACTACGTGTGCAAGGCCGTCCGTGAGCATCGGGTGAAGCTTGCCCCGGCACAGCAGGCCATGGTCATGGACTGGACGACGGCCGTGACCACGTTGGGGCTCCCGTCGATCCCGGCAGGCTACGAGTAATAAGAAAGCGCCCGGGGATCTGAATTTCCGGGCACAACATGCCCGAATCATCGTCACTTTCCCGCGTGCGCGACCACTAGTTCAATGAACACGAAAAATGAGGGGGACCCAGCATGGCGGATGACCAGGACCAAACACCGCTCACGTTCACTGACCGGTTCAAAGCCGTTCCGGTGAAGACCGTGATCATTGCTGCGGCCCCGTCGGCTAGCTCGACGACGGGTGCACCCCCCACTGACACTGCGGCTGTGGCCGTTCCGGCCGCAGGGGCCGCTGCTGGTGTTGGTGCCGCACCAGCCCCAGCCCCGGCCGCTGCTGCTGCAGCACCTGCACCGGTGGTCGCGCCACCTCCGGCCCTCGCCCCGGCACCCCAGGATGATGTGGCGATGTATGGTCAGCAAACGCTGGGGAGCATCGCTGCGGAGCTCGCCAGGCTTTGCGCACCGGCTTTCGTTCCGGTGACAGCCGGGCGTGTCGTCAAGGCAACTGCTGAGGCCAGCTCTTTGGACGGCGGGATGGGCTACGTTGATCATCCAGATGCCGTGGCCATGGTCGCGGGAAATACAACCGGTGCCAGCTATGCACCCCGCCCGTTTGGGAGCTTCACACGGAACGGTGTCCCGACCATCTACCGCTGCAGCTAACTGACGGTCCGTGGAGTAGCGATGGAACAGTATTTCATCAGCACCGACGTGGAAGTGCAGGGCGGGACGGACGGTACGCCGCCTTCCTCGCCGGGCCGTTCCTGGTTCTGGTCCGAGAGGTTCGCGCGGGCCGTGATGGGGGTCTCGGTCTTTCTGGTGTTCGTCAGTGTGGCCGTGGGGGTGTTCGTCACGGGATTCCTGGCAGGTTCGTCTACCGGACACGGACCAGCTCGAGACGGTGCCGGGCAACCACCGCGAAGCCCGTACCGGGCCGCTGTCCCGCAATGCACCCTGGAGATCTCCGGAGGCAGGTTCGACACGGTTGCCCGGGGTGGCCGGGAGTGGGCGGACCTGATGGCTTCCTCGATCGATGTCGGAAGTGAAGGCTTTGATTGTGTGCCGGACAAGGACGGCATCTGGTCGGGCACGGTCACGGTCAAGAACTCCGAACCTGTCCCTGCCACGTATACCCTGACCGGGGTCATCACTACGGATTCGGGGCTTTCACCGGCCGCGGCGGAGTCCGTGCCGGTCGCTGTCCAGCTCGAGCCCGGCGAAACACACACGGTGACACTCACGGGCTTCCGGACCGGGAGCAACGCATGAGCGTCGGAACGATCCGCAGGGCGGCACCTGTGGTCCCGGCCGGGACCCGTCCGATCGGCCTTGGGGATCTGGACCAGCTCCCGCCGGTCCTGGCCGCGAAACTGGGCAAGCTCATCCTGCTCTCAGCTGGGAACGGACTTCAGCCCTGGGGGAGAAACGCTGCTTCCTCCACTCGTTGTCTTGACCCGCCTGCCGGGGCCGGTCCGTGTTTGTTTGCTGGTAGGTTGTCGGGCAAAGGCCTGCACTCGGGTGCGGGTTTTGTTGAGTCCAGGAGAGTCCAGGAGAGTCAGGGAGTTGGGTATGAATCGTAGCGAGTTGGTTTCCGAGGTTGCCGGTAAGGCCGGCACGAGCACGAAGGCTGTTAATTCCGTGTTGGATGCGTTGTTCGAGGTTTTCGAGAGTTCGGTTGCTGCTGGTGAGAAGATCACTATTCCGGGGTGGCTTGGGGTTGAGCGCACAGACCGGGCGGCCCGTTCGGGGCGTAACCCGGGCACTGGTGAGGTTATTCAGATTGCTGCCGGCCATGGTGTGAAGCTGACTGCCGGGTCGAAGCTGAAGGCTGCTGTCGCCAACTAAGTACAGCTGGACGCGGGAAGGCCGTCGCACCCATGAGTGCTACGGCCTTCCCGGGTCTTACGGTCGTTGTCCGGCGAGTCAGCGATGTTCACGTGCCCGGCGATGGGTGTCGACACGGCGGCCTCCCCGACTGGCGACGATGCCACCTCCTGCCATTTGTTCTATAACTAATAGAACAAATGGCGGGGGGTGTGAGTGATGATCCTTAATGTCGATCTGGCCAGCGAGGTGCCGATCTACCAGCGGCTGCGGGACCGGATCGTGATGGGATCGCCGAGGGCGTGCTGGCCGAGGGTTAGCTCGTTGCCGGCTACCAGGACGCTCGCTGCGGACTTCGGGATCAATTTCCACACCGTGAACAAAGCCTATGACCTGTTGCGCCAGCAGGGGCCTGATCCAGCTCAACCGCAAGACCGGCGCGGTGGTGACCTCGACGGTCGCGGACCCGCTGCGACAAGTACTGGCGGGGCGGGCTGTTCCACATCAACCCTGAAGACCACGCCCTGATGGTTCCGCGCCGCTTCGGTCTGGGATGGACGCTGAACTTCGCCAATCCCAGGGCAGCGATGCTCCTGGCCGGCGTGGTCGCGCTGATCGGCCTGCTGATCACTCTCAGATTCGGCGCCTGACCACCAGCGGGTGGCTTGTTCAACTGAGAAGAGCCCGGTTGCTATCGAAAGCACGAAGCCCTCGGCGGCGATGTGCGGGACTGGCCTAAGGGTTTCACCGTTTTGTCTGAGAAGAGAACAGGGGCGACCCATGCCGTACGTTTGTTCCCGTCCAGGAAGCATTGCGTACTCGCCAGGGCGTGAAGGATATAGCCGGCTTTTTACCAGAGGCCCGGGTAAAGGTCCTGACCGCTGAAGGATGTAATCGAGCGCGCGGCCGTGCTTTGCATCCAGGCCACGTCACGGAGGTGTCCGCCAAGCTCTTTACCAGAGTGGGAACCGCCGGGTCCTCGACAGGCTGCCCGCCCTAGCTATTGCTCTGGTTTTGACCGGCATCATTGACATTGCCTTCCTGCGGTTGGTTCCTGCCGATAGTGGCGACATGGCCGGTGAATCCGAGAGGTGCCGGCCGGCGATGGTGTCCGGGGTCGGCGCTGCGGGCGGATTTCCCGACGGAGGCCAGGTCCGGGAGGGCGATGCCTCCGATGAAGCGGTCACGGCCTGTCGGAAGGTGCCGGATCTGAGACGAGGGACTTTACGAAGCCCTTCACCCCGGGGATCAAGGTCACCAACCCGGAGACCAGAGGGATCATGAGGAAGGCAACAGACCCGGGAGCCAGGCGAACCCCGGTTCCCCCTGACTCTTTGAATCCTTGCACGATAGTCAGTCCCGAAATGCTCCGTGGGAACACCCCGTTGACGGTTGCTTCCGTGGCTTGAGCCGACGCGGAAAGATAAAGTTCCCCGAGTGCCAAGAGGCAAAAGGCGCCAACCACGACGATAGTCGCTGCTGCGGGAAGCCAGGCGCTTCCGGGATCCGGGCTTGTGTTCCTTTTCATCTTTTCTTCCTGACAATTTGATTCCGTCCGCAGCGAAAGGATGACGGCGCAGTCCCGGGCGAGGGCGGATTCACCGTCGAACGGACATTCCCGCGGGTGGATTGCTGAGCAAGCCTGAGTGCCCGCTTTTCAGCGGCGAGGTGTCTGGGCAGCGTCGCCGCTGAGGGATCCGGGGCTCTTTCGCCAGCCAAACCGGGGCATGATGATCGTTCCGACGTGGGGGCTGCGAACGTTGTTCACAGCCCCCACGTCGGTCCGGTCGGCCGGTATGGTTCCCGTTCCGGTGGCGCGGGCGCTTAGACGCCGAGGCACTCACTGACCTGCAGCGTACCGCCGCGGGCAATGAAGGGGTGCTCGGCGAGCATGGCCCGGGCAGCGGCGATCGACTCGGCCTGCATGATCGAGTAACCGGCAATTTCGGCACCGGGTGCGGGCTCGCCCGCGGCAAGCCGGGCGACGAAGTTGACCGGGGCGCCGGGGTCGGTGACTGCGCCGCCCGTGGTTTCGACCCAGGCACGGAAGGCCTCCCTGCCGGCTTCCATCATTTCCGGGGTCGGATGGCCCATCCCATGGTAGGTAACGAGGAACTGTGCCATGTCTAGGACTCCTGGGTGTTGGCCTGCCCGGCGGGCGGGTTGATGATTCCGAAGGTTTCGCCCTGCGGGCCCTGGAGGATGGCCATGCGGCCAAAGGGGCTGTCCATGGGCTGGAAGAGCGTCGTGGCGCCGAGAGCGGCAGCAGCCTCCAGGGTGGCGTCCGGGTCGACGACCTGGAACCACGTCAGCCAGTAGTTCGGAACCTCGTCCGGGAGGTTGGTGTCATGGTGGACTCCGCCCACGGTCTCGCCGTCCAGGGGGCGCTCGAACGTGGAGTAGACGAATTCGGTGCCGTCCCCGATGTCCGTGTAGCTGAAGCCGAAAACCCTGGTGTAGAAGTCGCGTGCCGGCTGGTATTCGCGGGTGTGGAGCTCGTTCCAGCACACGGTTCCGGGTTCGTTGTAGCGGCCGATGCCGTTGTGGCCGGTTGACTGCCAGATGCCGAAGACGGCCCCAGCCTTGTCCAGGGCGACGGTCATGCGTCCCTGGTCCATGACATCGAACGGGGCCATCATGAGCTGGCCGCCGGCTTCGGTGATCTTCGCGGCGGTGGCGTCGGCGTCCTCGGTGGCGATGTAGGTGTTCCATACCGAAGGGAGCCGGCCGGCGTTCTCGGGTTTGGGGCCGATACCGGCTACCGGCAAACCGCCAAGGAAAGCCATATGGTATCCGCCCGCCTCCGGGCCGGCATCCTGGATATCCCAGCCGAACAACCGGGAATAGAAATCTGCTGCGGCCTTGACGTCATCCACCTGGGCGTCCACCCAGTTCGGGGTTCCTTCGGGCCAGCTTTCATTGCGAACAGGCATGGCATTCCTTTGAGTGAGCCGCGTACGCGGCGGTTTTACTTGGCATACATAAAGTGTTGTCCGTTTCCAGTTCGTGTTGGAAAAAGGCATCCCGGATGCTTGACCGGATGTTTCTCAAGAGGATGAAGCACGTGTTTCGGTCCGGACCGCATCTTCCCTCCTGCCATGCAACGCTTCGCCTGAGGTGCGAAACCGGATCCTCCTCCATGACGGTCGCCCGGGAATATCCCGTCGCTCGAACAATTGCAGAATGTGGCAGCCGAGCCATGGTTCAGCACGACTTCGAAGTACCAACGTCCTGAGCGTGTTGTCTCCAGTAGCTGGTCGGGGTCGCTGGGGTGGGCCTGCCAGACGGCGTAACGAGCCGGTTGAGGTTCACGTCGGAACGCTGCTGTCGGTGATCGCGCGGTCGGGAAGCTTGGGCGGTGGCCTCGGGGTGGTGGGGCGCTGATTCTCATGGAGAGTCTTGACGGGACCGGTGAACAGGGTTCAAAGTGGGGTCTGGCAATCGTTGGTATCGATAACATTTCGTGGGGCAATGATTGCCGGCTGTGTTCCCTGAGTCCGCGTGGTGCTTGCAAACGGGTCTGCACGTCAACGGCAGGTCCTGAGTCACCCCTGGGATTTTCCCTGAAACGAGTAAGGAAAATGGAATGTTGAAACAACGTAGTTTGTACGCCTCGGCGATGGTGATTGCCACCGCCTGTCTGGCTTTGGCGACAAACCCGGTGGGTGCTTCGGCGACGGCAGCTCCTGCGACGACTTTCGCGGTGTCCAGTGGGGCTGTCGTGCAGGATGGACACGCTACGGATACGCCGGCGAATCCTTTCATCGACAAGGACGGCACGTTTTATTTCCAGCAGTCGGCAGCCCTTTATGGTTCGACGGAGTCGAGGAAGTGGGATTTCTACACGGGAACGAATTTTGACAATGCCACGCGTTCTCCGATCAGTGACTCGGTGAATCCAGCCAACTCCTTGGACAGCAACAAGGACACAACGTGGCGGTGCAACAACAGCCCCACCGGCGTGGGAGCTACCAATGCCCCGAGCGGCAGCGGCTATTCACAGCGCAACTATTGCGATCTCTCAAGTACGTGGGTGGATCCTGATACCGGGGATTGGTACGGGCTGGTGCACAACGAGTTCACTCCCCAGCCGATGGGCGACGGGGTCCACTTCGATGCGATCGACTATGCGGTGTCGAAGGACCAAGGGAAGACCTGGTCGATCAAGGACCACGCCATCACCTCCCCGTACAGCACGACCCGAGGAGATAAGACTGCGTTCCCGAACCAGACCTATTACTACGGCGATGGCGATCAGCGCCTCGTCGTAGATGCCGCCTCCGGCTACTTCTACGTCTACTACGGCTCACGGGTCATCAACCAGGGTGGCGGCTGGGGTGCCGACGGGTTCGGGGAACACGTCGCGCGGGCGCCTATCTCCCAGAAAATGGCCAAGGGATCGTGGCAGAAGTACTACAACGGCCAGTGGCAGACCCCGGGAATCGGGGGCAGCGAAAGCAACATCACCTCCGTCTCCACCAACTACCCCAACGGTTATGTTCCGGCGAACCAGGACTACAACCCACAGAATGCCGGGACCATCAGCCAGCAGGCAGCTGCCGGGCAGCTCCCCAAGAACGGTTCGGACCTTTTCGTCATGAACGTCTCCTACGACGCATATTTGGGCAAGTACATCGGCACCCCGCAGACCGACCTGGGAGATGGTGTATCGAGGCCGTTGCATTTCTATGCCACGGATGATCTGGCAACCCAGCAGTGGACGGACATCGGTTCCACACCCAACTACACCCAGCAGTCCTGGTACCGGTGGATGGGTGATTCCGCCACCGCGACGACCGGAAATATCCTAGGTAAGACTTTCCGGTCCTACTGCTACTTCAGTTGCTCCAACACTTCCGGATCTGTGTCCAGTTCGGAGCATGTGGACGTGACGATCGATTCGAACAACCCGGCAGCGCCGGTAGTGGATCCGAACAAGGCGTACTACATCAAATCGGGGTCCGGGCAGTTCCTTACCCAGTCCGGCGCCAACGGCACCGCGGTGGCCAGCGCTCCGGCCGGGGCGGGGTTTGAAGGGTGGAAATTCACCAGCAACAACGACGGTTCCTACCGGATCACCAACAGTGTTTCCGGTCTTGCCCTCGGTGTTGATTCTTCCGTCGCGGCAAGCAGGGCCTGGGCGACCAAGCCGGCCCTTGCTCCGATTGCGGGGACGGACGCGGGCCAGCAGTGGTTCATCCAGGCCGACTTGAACACGCCCTCGACGGGCGGATCTTCCACCCTGGCCGGCAGCTACCACATCACGAACCGGTACAGCGGCCTGGTCATCAGCCTCACCGGCAGCACCGCCCAAACGAGCCCTTTCCGTAACTGGGCCAACACCACAGGAAACACTGCGGACACCACCACCCCGCAAAACCAAACCATCACCCTCCAGGAAGCACCTGCAGTAGGGTCTTTGGTCGGTGTCGGCTCGGGGCGCTGCCTTGATGTCCCGAACAGTTCCACAACCAATGCGACTCTGGAGGATATTTGGGATTGCAACGGCGGCACGAACCAGAAGTGGAACCTGACGTCAGCTGGTGAACTTCGTATTTTCGGGGACACCAAATGCCTTGACCTCCTCAACCACGCAACCGCTCCCGGTTCGAACGTGGGTATTTGGGACTGTAACGGCGGCTCGAACCAGAAGTGGACCCTGAACTCCGACGGAACAATTGTCTCCCAGGCTTCCGGTCTCTGCCTCGACGTCATGGACCACAACACCGCCAACGGCTCCGCGGTCAAGGTCTGGACGTGTACCGGCGGAACCAACCAGCAGTGGAGACACATCTGAACACGCACCAAATGCGGTGACGGTTAGGGCCTGGAAGATCAGCGGAGTTTCGTTGACTACCGGCTACCTCCTGTTACGGAGCTGAACAAGGCGGCTACCAACAGGTGTGGTCGTATCAATGGGTCGCGCCGCCAGGCTGGCCAAGGGGCCCGAACCGGGTGAATACCGGGTTCGGGCCCCTTCTCAGCTCTGATCGCTTGAGAAGGGCATTCGGGACTGTTCTCTTGCTAATGCTCTCCCGCTTTGTTCACATCCTGGAGATTGTCGGGGGAGCGTAGGGCCCTGCCCCGGGAGCCAGCTCGTGGTTTCGACGGGGAACCTGCCTGGTTGAGGTCAGAGTGGAATTCCGTTCCCGACTGCTCCTGCCCATGATGGGCGGAGGTGTTGATGTCGGGAAACACCGTTGGATACATGCCAAAACGGAGAGCTCTTCGAAGCCGTCCGAGCTGGAACAAGAGTTGTTCAGCTGCTGCAAAGTCGTGGCCCCGTGCGTTACCGGAACGGTGCAGGCTGAAGATGCGGTTTGACGGTGCCTTCGCTATCGCGCTGGTTTCACCGTGGTCCACCGCCGCCGATCAGTTTCCTTCTGTGCGCGGAGGTTTGGTACGGCACGCTGACCTCAAGGTTCAATTCGGGGAGGGGCTGTCGTTGCCCGAACGATGAGTGTGGGTGCAACGGCTTCAGATAATTGCACGGTATCCGGGTCCCTCATTTGGCGCAGCAGGTGCTCGAAGGCGCGCCTGCCCGTGGCCTCAAAGGACTGGCTCACTGTGGTCAGGGGAGGGGTCGCGTAAGCGGCCAGCGCAATGTCATCGATTCCGACGATGGAGATGTCTTCGGGCACCCGACGGCCCAGCTCGGCGAGTGCGCGCATGACGCCGAAGGCCATTTCGTCGCTCGCAACCAAAACAGCTGTCACTTCGGGCATGGCGGCCAGGATGAGACCACAGCGGTAACCGGATTCGGGGGACCAGTCTCCGTGAAGCTCGGGAGGGACTTCACGGCCGGCTTCCTGAAGGGCGGCCCGCCATCCGGCGACCCTGCTGGCCGCATCGCTCCATTCCGGGGGGCCTGAAACATGCCAGACGGTACGGTGGCCAAGATCCAGCAGATGTTTCATTGCCAACCGGACCGCCATGGTTTGATTCACTGCTACGACGTCGGCCGAAGATGTGCGTGCCCCATCGAGTGTCAGGGTCGGAACAACCTTTGTCAGGGCCTCGAGAGAGTCATCGGTGTCCAGAAGTGGCACGGCGATAATGATCCCGTCGACACCTTGCTGGATGAGCTGGCGGAGGGATTCGCTGACGGCCGGGATGGCAAGGGAATCCGTTGTAGTCGCGTTTACAGTATATTCCGACTGCCGGGCGGCGCGTTCGATTCCCAATACCAGGGCGGCCCGCGAGTAGTAGCCTGAGGCAAGGGTCAAAACGCCCACTGTCATTGACTGGCCGGTCACGAGTGCGCGCGCAGTGTTGGTCCTGTGATAGCCCAGCTGCTTGACGGCGGCAAGTACTTTGGCGCGGGTTGCTTCCTGAACATTGGGACGGCCGCCCAGCACGCGCGACACCGTCTGTGCCGAGACGCCGGCAACCATTGCCACGTCACGCATCGCGGTCGCGCGCCTACCTGCAGACAATGCCAATGATCTCCTCCAGTAATCAGTTTACTTGGACGAGCCACTCTAGCTCCGAATATGGGAATGCCCCCGGTTTTGGATCCGTTCAGACCCGGCCGGCATCTTCTTTGTCGTCTTCTGGCCGCGGCTGCGACGATGTCAAGCGCCAACGCAACGGCGCATTCACTGTCACCGCCGTTCAGACGGTGAACTGGCCGCTGGGCTTCGCAAGCTCAGCCGTCAGCCATTGCCGGGACCGCCGTGCCGGCAATACGCGGCCCGGCGGGATGGAAGGGTTTGTCACCGCCTAGGGCCTCGCCCGACCCGTTATCCGTATAGGGCTGCTACCCGGGAAGCCTGATGCACCGCAGGAGTTGCCGACCTACACAGTCCGGAGAATCAAGAAGTGTCTCGGGGTGGCCAGATTGTGTTGCGAAACGGTGGGATCACCCAGGCTCGTTTTCATCGTCTGTTGGAGGCAGGTCCGATGAACGCATTTCGGGTCGGCAGGCGATCCGCCGAGGTCTGAGTTCAGGACCTGTTCCTTCGAGGAAAACGGCTCCCTCGCTGCCGGTGTGGTGACCGCGTTCCTGAAGGGGATGACTGTGGCTGCCCCGGAGCGTGCGGCCGGGGTTCGCAATCCCGGCCGCACGCCGATGCCGGCATCTGGTACCGGTGAAGTGTGGCCGGGACGGATGACTGCATAGGAGTGCCGCCGACCGGACCACCGTCTGACACGTCGCGGGGTTCCAAGGAGGTGGTCATCGACCAGGACGCCTTCGGAAGCGCGCTGCGCGCATGCCAGACAACTATCTAGTACCGGGGAGGAGCGGATCGTGTCTCTTGACTGTCGAATTATTCTCACAATTCCGGAACGTGCCTTCCGTGGCGCCGGAACAGCCGGGGTGTCACTGTTCCGTGACCGACCAGTCACCGGGGTTCCTGCCCGCGCCGGGGGCCTCCGGTTTTCCTGCGCATACGCCCTGAACTGTTGACCGCCGCACCGTCACGGTGAGCCACACTCGCCCGGCCAGGCATTTCGGAGCCAGGTAAAACCGCTCCGGCGGAGGCTGGAAGGGTGAGCACAGCGGGTCTGAAAGGAGAAGGTCGCGACGCCGCGATGCCGCTGCTGGAACGGATGGAAGTCCAATCCAACAGGCGAACCAGGCACGCCGGCGGGACCGATCAACCCGCCGAAGAATCTGCAGAACGTCAGCGGTAATGGAGCCGGTTTGGCTCGCATGCAGGGAATGACCGTGCCTATCGAAGTCGAAGCAGCTTCGATTAAGGGGAGGCCGGCGTTCGGCGTGTCGTCTTCACTTTCCCCAAAAATTCCACACTTTCCCCGACACGATCGCGTGTGAAATGCGTACTTCTTAAGTACGGGGCTTCATTGTTGTGCGTCCGAAGTGACGCCGGTGCCGGATGCCCCCGGGATGCAAAGAATACTCAACCTCAAACAAGTCCGTGCCTGCGCACTCCCAGGCCAGGCGAGGTTCAGGAGATTGCCCGCTCCCCGGCAAGATCAGCAAACGCACAGAGGACGAGATGGTACGAACGGAAGTAATCGCCAAGGGATTCGAACCGGGCTGGGACTGGTGGGCGTGGCCGGTCGCATGGACCGTGTTCATTGGCTGCGGCCTTATCATGGGCAACGCCGCGCCACTGCTGGTTTCCGTCATCCGATCAGTGCCGAACAATTTCCTGCGGCGCCTCGCAGCGTCCGCAGTTGTCGGCGCGGCGGTCACGTCCGTCGTGCTCGGGTGGGCGGGATCAGGGATACTCATGCGGCATCAGGAGACCGGGCCGGGTGTGTTGTTGGTATTCCTTGGTTCTATCGTGGTCGCGGGTATTTCCTGGTACTGCCTCGAGGACCGGCACCGTACTATTCCTGTGCTTGTCGTTAGTGCCGGGGCCGTTGTCAACGGCATTGGTGAAATCATCACCCGAACGGCAGCGTCCGTTCCCGCGGGTGTTGGACAGGTCCTTGGCGTCCTGCTTGTTGGCGCTTTGATTGTGAACGGGTACCTCATCACTCGGGGACTGCGGTGACCGGCACGGCTTCCGCGGGCGGAAGCGCTTCGCGAGGCCTTGACGGCGCCTCAGACCGACGGCGCCAAGGTGGGCATGTCAAGCGGTTGGACACTGCGCCGCGGTTCGGAGGAGGTGCACTGGGGCTTGTCCTCTTTCTTTCCGGGCTGTGGTTGACGGCCTGCGAACCCTCCCCACCTGCACCTCCGGCCGTATCATCAGCAGAGCATTCATCAGGAACCGGTGGCAATGCGTCCCCCGGCACGACCGCCGACGCCCTGAGCCCGGTGGCTGAAGGGGACTGCAACACGCCCTACCCCGATAGAATCCGGGCCGTGCTGGGCCCCGTCGCTGCGCAGATCCAGTCAGCGGCACTGGTCAAGGACGAGCGTGAAGGCGCCGTGGAAACCAGCTGCACCTACGGCCTCGCGCCGTACCCTGCCGGGCAGGAACCGGACCCCGGCAATGCCCTGACCATCACGAGAACCATCTACCCGGACCGGGCGACACTGTCGAAGATACCCCTGCCCCGGCTCATGATGACTCCGTTACCGGTCCAAGGCCCCTGGGAGAAAGGGTGGTTCACCACAACCCAGCTGGCAACCAGAGCCGAGTGCATCCTGGAAACCGTCAACGGGCAAATCATCACCAGAATCACCCTTGCGGTGCCCGGGAACACGAAGCCGGTCGATCAAGTCAAGGAAAAGCTCGCCACACTCATCACGGGGCAGTGACTTTCCCACCCCCACAGCGCCCGTGCCAACGCAGCACCGGAAGCTGCCCGCCAGAGGAGGACATCCCGGCTCTGGAGCTCCTGACCGAAGACAGCAGAAACAGTTGGAATCGCAAGAGGAGCGATGCTGAGGCCCCGTTGACCGGCTTTCTCAGCAGAAAGCAGGAACACCTGGAGACCCCAGCAAGCACCGGCAACTCCGCACTCCCGCCACTCTCCGCCGGCGCACGCGCCGGGCTGCAGGGAACGGACGCAACCCGAAGATGATCCCCGGGCTCATCAACCAAATCCGGCGCATGTGCCACACACAGCAATTCACCATGGCCGAAATCGCCGCGTCCTGCGCCGGCCGGCTTTCCTCGCAGGCGGTTCGGCGTCCGCGCTGCGGCCGGAATCAGGAGTGCATGTCGCAGGCTGCTGTTGCGGGTCCGGTGACTGCACTGACAGCCGAAGGAATTGGCGGTTTCGGCGACATGATCCGGGTGCCCGGGACACTAGACAATTAGCGGGACGTGTGAGGCTGCGTGGCTCTTGAGGGCAAGGGCGGGAGGATTCCCCGCATGTCCGGATGGGGCAGGATCGCAGGAGGATGGAAAAAGATGAGCAACGGAAAGCGGCGGACGCCTGATGCGGCTACCGGTCAAAGGGGAGACTGATTCGTGGGGACATTTTTGAGCCCGTATTTGAGTTTCCGCAATACGGCTGAAGCCGCTATGCGTTTCTATCAGTCGGTGTTCGGAGGGGAGCTGACCTTGGATACCTTTGAAAGCTTCCGCTGTAGTGACGCTTCAGCGGAGGACTCAAAGATCGTTCATTCGATGCTCGTTACCGGCGGAGGCCTGGTTTTGATGGCGGCTGACACGCCGGACGGCATGGACTATGTTCCCGGTACCAATCATTCGGTAGTCATCAGCAGTGAGGATCAGGACGAATTGTGGCGATACTGGAAAGGGCTCTCCGGCACAGGACGGATCATTGTTCCGTTGGCCTCCGATCCGGGCGGGGGTATCTTCGGGACATGCATCGACCGGTACGGTGTTGCGTGGATAGTCAGCATGCGGCCCGCCGCACCGGACGCCAAGCCCCCCTGGGAGCCGGTCTGAGAGCCTGCCTGCAGTGCTGAATTCCCAGCAACGAACCAGTCCTTGACTGGCTACCCGCCGGGCCTGTCGCGTGGTTTCATTCCACCCGGAAACCCGAATTCCGCTTAGACCGGGGTGGCTTGTGAAACAGTGAGGTATCTCTAATGGTTGTGGCTGGTCTGGGGCTGGCTGACGCCGGGATGGCTTGATAGAAGGTCGTCCACGGCCGCGGCCGAATGACTCGTTAGAGATACGCCTCGCGACAACCACCCAAACCGACGGCGGGAAACCATACTGTCGAACTTGAAAGGAGATGCTGCGTGACTGTAGTAGCAGCATGTCGTGGGCGTTGATACCCACGCTAGAACGCATACGTACGCCGTCATCGAAACCGCCACGGGTCGGACGCAGGACACCTCGACGTTGGGACCGCAAACTCAACCAGACCCTCGACATGATCCCGAAAGTTCGCAGCGTTTAGGACGACAAGACCCGCGCCTACATCGAATGGCGACTTGCCGGGGGAAGAGCCGGTACGAAATCCGCCAATGCCTCAAGCGATACATCGTCCCCAGATCTTCCGCCGCCTGAGCAGCATCATGCTTGACACCGAGACATCGACGGGTCAGACGCTAAAGGTGCCGTGCGGCGCAGCGCCTGTGGTTGCCGGGTTTGATGACGTGGCGCGAGGCCAGGGCAGCGCCGCGTCAGCCTGTTCTCAGAACCGAACGTCTTCAAGATGCTCACCCGACTCTCAGACAGGAAAGGCCACACCGTACGCTAAGAATCGACGCCGTCGCTAACGCACCCTGGTGTTCGTTTCCTCAGGCGGCCAGCTACATCACCAGGACCATTCGCAGCTTCGGCGACTAGGTCCTCAATTTGCATACTCCGGCCCCACCAAGGCCATCAAACTAAACTAGACCTGCAACCAGGGGTCCACCATTATCGTGACAGCCTTCAATTGCAGTTGGTTCCCCCGGAAGAGTCGCTGTGTTTATCGGGCAGCGAGCCAGGCTTGGGGCGGTATTTGCCCGTGAACTCCGTGTTGTCCCGAGTGCGAACCGATGTACAGGACTCCGTCCCTGTGTGTGTGCTGCCCGTAGCCAGTTCCGCCGTCCACCACCAGTACTTGACCGATGTGGGGAAAGTAGAACCAGAACCAGACATCCTGGATGGATCCGTCTTCATTCTCAACGAGGCACTTCGTGCCTCGTTGAGCTACTTGGTAGATGGTGCGGATCCGTACTAGGCGCAAACCATTGGCGCGAGCGGAAGCGGCTGCGTCGCGGAAGATTGCCGCCATGTGCGCGACGTGTTGCCGCCGCTGTTCAGCCCGTTTCAGCCGTCGAGCGGGAAGGAGCAGGACCCACGTCGACAGCCATGCAGCAGCAGCCATGCCGGCAACGAAAAGCGCAACAGCTGCAATGGCCTCGCGCACGGCTCCGCCGGGTCCGCCGATTTGTAGACCCCAAAGGGTCAATGCCGCCCACGCGCCCCCCGCGCTCCAAAAGATCCTGGTGGACACGGCTCCGACTTTTTCCCAATGCGCTCGGTCCTCCAACTGCTGTTCGGTCATTGTTGGTCTGTTCCCATTCGGCGGTCCGTTTGACGGCACTCCTCGTGCTCCATCAGCTGGTCATCGGCCGGACCAGGAGCCAGGGAGAAGTACGGCGTGAACCGGGCCCTGAGTTCGCGGGGGCGGTCCGAGCGTACGAGACCGGCGGATTCCAGATTCAAAAGGTGCGTGCGGACGGTGGTTCTGGAGAGTCCCACTGCTTCGCAGATGTCAGCGACCCGGCTGGCCCCGTTTCTTGCCAGGTACTTACGGACAAGGGCTGCCCCGGCCGGTCTGGACCGGACCTTGAGGGTCGGCGCGGTCCTTTGATTTGGCACTTCGTGTTTCTCCGTCTTTCAAGTCCAACGACCGGTCCGAGATTCGGGCCCCGGTACCCAGACAACATGATCGGCCCGGGTTTGGTCTGGTGAGGAAACGGTCATTTTGTGTGGTCCAAGGCCCTGGGGCATGCTAGGCAAGCGGGGTGATGGCGTCGCATTCGTCGCTGAGCTTTGTTCCGGAAGCGGTGACCGCTTGTACGGCCATGGCGCTGACGAGTTCGCCGCCGTGGTGTTCGTCGTTTTCGGTGACGACATAGGTGAAGACAAATTGGGCTTCGCCGCCGTGAGGCATGTCGGTGAGGCTGAGCGAGGTCGGTTCGCTGGTGTAGTGGAGGTTTTCCATGCCCGCGTTGGTGAAGGAGCGCAGGACCAGGGTGACCTTGGTGAGTTCTTCGTCTGACTCGTTGATGATCCAGGCGAAGTAAGTCAGGACATCGCCGTGAACTGCGTTCGTCTTGTTGGCGAAGTGAATCAGACGTACTCCGAAGGCTTGCGGATGCTCGCCCGCGGAGACGTTTCCATCGTCCTTTTCCGATGGCAGGTTCTCGTGCGCCGGGAAGGGGCCGGATTCTCCGGCGGGCCAGGCCGCATCAGGGTCTCCCGGGCCTTGTTCGCGTCTATGACGGTCCATTGCCCGGGTTGGGTTGAAAGGGATTTGCAGCATCATACTCTCCTGATCTGGAAGACGGTGCTCAACCATCTGTTAGTTCTGCCGTTTGCCTCCCGCTGCGCCCGGCGGCCCCTGGTTCTTGTTGTTGAGGGAGACCCTTGGGCTGGGGGTGCCTGGAAGCCCGGGACGGTCGTCGGGGTGAACCGCCGTGTTGCGGTCGCGGCTTCCTGATCCCCGGGCGTCCTGTCGTCCTGGAGGGTGAGAACCGCGGCGATGATGGCGTCGAAACGGGACAAGTCCATGCTCCTGTTTCCCGTCAGGCCGGAGGGTTGCCGGTGGGGTGTCAAAGAGGGGTCGAAGCCGGTCATGGCTGACTCCGCCGCGGGGGAGAGCCCCTCAGTTCTGCCACGAGGCTCAGGGCTTCAGCCTCAGAAGACGGCACCGGCCGGTATGTCAGCTCGCCGCCCCCCAGGACACCGTTCCGAAGGGCCTCGAGCCGTTCCCGGCAGCGGACTGCCTCCGTGAAGTTCTCCGTGGTGACTTTCATGAGGAAGTGGATCGTGTCACGCCTGTACACCTGGGGAATTGATTCATTGAATTCCTGAGTGCAAATCTGGCCTACGTCGGCGGCCAAGGACCAGTCCCCCCGCAGACGTTTGTCCATGACGGGAAACCGTAGTGTTCCCAATACGAGATCGCCGGCCCTGTCCGTGGCAAGGCCCGCGTCGTGGAGGATCCGTTCGAAATGGGCCGGCGTGGCCAGCCCGGTTGTGACGTCCGTGCAGGACGAGGGCAGATGGTCTCTCTCGGTGGCCTCGACCCAGCCGACGGCGATCTCCTCGAACGCGGTGTAGTCAACCGGACGTCCGGCAGCGGTGAAGAGGGCTTTCAGATCAGTCATCGTTTCGCCGATGCCCACCCCGTTGTAGGAGCGGGATGCGCCTAGACGCCTGGCCGCGTGCTCCACCGGGGATTCGTTCATGATGCTCCCGGCAACTCCTTCGACTTCGGGCACGAACCAGTCGCCGGCGAAACGCCAGCCCTCGAGCAGGCTCTGGTCACGCCACCGCGCTAGGAGCCGCCAGGCTCCGTTCGCAATGGGCATCACCGGTGCTGTTTGGATCTTCATACCCAATTTGTGCGCGCCGGGTACGAATTATGTTGGAAAACGCGAAGAACAACAACCCCGGGAAAGGTTTGGCCGTTTTCCAACATGAAACGGGTTGCTGTCACACTAGATAACTGTGGAGCAGGATTTACGGCCCGCACATCCCTCCGCGGATAGTGCTCCGGGCAAAACAAAAGAGACCGATCTTCAACTCATTGCAAAGGCCCGCAGCGGTGACGAGGATGCTTTTGCTGTCCTCTACGAGCGGCACCGTGGAGCCGCCGTTTATGTTGCGGACCGGCAAACGGACAATGCCAGCGACCGGGACGATGTTGTCGCCGACGCTTTCACCTCGGTATTCCAGAACCTGACCGCAGGCAAAGGACCCGATCAGTTCTTCCGGGCATACCTGCTGACCGTGGTCAGGCGGACCGCCCACGAACGCAACCGGCAAGGGCAACGGACCCTCCTGACCCACGATGAATCCCAACTCGATTCAATCGTCCTCGACGAGGACACCGTCCTGACCGAGTTCGAATCCACGACCATGGCGAAAGCCTTCAAATCGCTGCCTGAACGCTGGCAGGCCGTCCTGTGGCACGTCGACATCGAGGGAATGAAACCCGCCGCGGCCGCCCCCCTGGTCGGGCTGACACCCAACGCGGTGTCCTCCCTTTTGATCCGGGCCAGGGAAGGCCTTCGGCGCTCGTACCTGAACAACCACGTCAGCACTTCCCCGCAGGATCCTTGCAGCGAATTCGCCACCCAGCTTGGCAGCTTCGTCCGCGACGGGCTCAAACGCACGTCCAAGGAACGCGTCCAGGCCCACCTGGACGGGTGCGCCAAATGCACGAACACCCTTGCCGAAATCACGGACATCCAAAGCGGCCTGAGGGCAGCCGTCTTCCCTCTGATCGCCGGAATCCTTTTCACCCCGGAAATCATCAAGGCCTTCGCAGGGCAGGGGAGCGGCACCGCCCCGACGAACCCGCGTCCCAAAAATACGGCCAAGGGAACAGCACTTGCTGCACTCATCGCGGCACTCGCCGTAGCCGCTGCGGTCCTGGTCAACCAGATAGTGCATCCAGGTCTTTCCTCCAACCCCGCCGGCCCCGAACCCGGCCCCGTCGCAAGCCAGGCCGTTGCCGCCCCGACCCTATCCCCGTCGAATCCCCCGTCACCGGTCCCGGCACCTGCTGTTCCCGATAGCCCGACGCCGGAAATACAAGCTCCGGGGGCCCCTGCCGCCGGGACGCCCAGACCGGCGGCCGGGACGCCTTTGACCGTGGTCGATTCCGGGACAGTGTCCTCACTCCCGCGCGTCCAGGGAAGTACGGCGCAACCGACGCCGGCGCGGTTGGTTGATGCGGTTCTTTCGACCGCGCCCGGCACCACCCCGTCGCAGATGAACCTCACCGTTGACTTCACCCTCAGCGGAGACGCCGCCGTGTCCACGGCAGAGACCGCCTTCACGCTGGACCCGGAAGACAGCTTCCTGCCGGTCGCGATCGCTGCGCCGAGCGGGTGGAGTTGCCCTGTACCCCCGCCGAACAGCCGGAGCCTGACCTGCCGCACCACCATGATCAATCCCCGGAACCTCGGGTTCAGCTTCGGAATCACGACAACTTCCGCCACCGCAAATCACACCCTGACTTACCAAATGAGCGGTCAAAACATCCTCGAGAAGACCTTCGCCTCAGGATTTGTCTGGTCCACCAGACAATAATTTTAAATAGTTAACTACTACCGCTGGTTTTGCGACACGTATGCAAGATGTTCCCTACAGGATAAGTGTTAGGTATTTTCCACTTGGTTGAATCAACAATGATGTTCTGACGCGTAGTTGATGCGGACCGGTGAACAGACGTTCCGGAGGGACCGCATTGAAGACGTTGCACGCGAGACCACTTGCGTTTCTCTGCACCCTGCTGATTGTTTTGACCATGCTGAGTTTCACGGGGCTCGGCTTCGGTGCGACGAGCGCGAAGGCAGTGCCTGCAGGTTCCGAATACCCTGCCACGTGGACGATTGCAGGGAACGTCGCGACCGGCACAACGTCGAGCGGCGTCGTGGTTACGGCGACCTTGACCGGGCCGGCAACGTTTGTTGGTTCGGGGTCGCTGGTATTTTCGGGCCCCACTCCGTCCTACGCCCCGACCACGACCACTCAGGCGCTCCAGGTCAGCATCGTCAACTGTATAGACCCGGCTACGAGCGGTTGCGGGTCCATTACCTACTCGTTCTCCAAACCCGTCAAGACCCCGATCCTCTACACGGGAGACGTCGGCGCGAACTCTTCGAGCAACGGCGCTGTTCTTACGTACCACGACTCCCCGATGACTCTTTCTTCCGGTACCTTCAGCCTCGACTCCGCCGGCTCCCAGTCCCCAAACATGTCCATACAGAACGGCGGATCAACCGTCGGAATTACCAACCCGGGCAGCTTCATCGGCCAGCCCGCGTCCGGAAACAGTTGTGCTCCGACCCCGACAGACGGATTCGGGTGTGGAAGTTACGACATCCACACCACGACACAGTTCGTGAACAGTATTACCGTCGGGTTCGGTTATGCCGGGACCGGAACCACCAATGATTGGTTCTCTCTGGTCCTCGGTGTCACTCCGATTGCATCGAGCATCTCGCTGGCGAAATCGGTGTCGCCGTCCACGATCACCGCTGCAGGTCAGCCTGTCACGTACTCGTTCCTTGTCAAGAACACCGGAAACTCGGCCCTGACCGGAGTGGCAGTCACAGATACAGCGTTCAGCGGCACGGGGACCCTGGGACCGATCACCTGTCCCTCGACCAGCCTGGCCATCGGCGCGTCCATGACGTGCACTGCGGCCTATACACCCACACAGGCCGACGTGGACGCCGGCAAGGTCACTAACACGGCGACCGCCGGAGGAACAGACCCGACCAGCGCAACAGCGACCAGCGCACCCAGCTCGGCCGTGTTGACTGCAACACAGTCTCCGGCGATTTCGCTTGTGAAGTCAGCCTCACCCTCGAGCCCAGCCAGCTACACCGCCGGCCAGGTGATCACCTATTCATTCCTGGTAAAGAACACCGGCAACGTGACACTGACCAATCCCACGGTCTCCGAGACGGCCTTCTCGGGCTCCGGAACCATGTCGGCAATCAGCTGCCCGCCGGGTCCGCTCGCCCCGGGCGCGTCCGTGACCTGCACCGCGACATACACGCTCACGCAGACCGACGTGAACAATGGTTCAGTCACCAACACCGCGACCGCCACGGCAACGCCACCCGCAGGCCTCACGGCACCGACGTCCGCCCCCTCCAATGCCAGAGTGCCGATCCTCGCGGCGCCTTCGTTGTCGGTGGTGAAGTCCGCCACGCAGGCCTCGGTCAACGCCCCGGGCCAGACAATCAACTACACCTTCGTCGTGACGAACACCGGAAATGTCACCCTGGCCCCGGTGACCGTGACAGATGTCTTCACCACCGGCGGCACAGGCACGATGTCCGCGATCACCTGCCCCGCCGGAGCCACCTCACTGGCCCCCGGCGCCTCGGTAACCTGCACCGCTACCTACACGACCGTGCAGGCGGACATCAACGCCGGCAGGATTTCCAACACCGCAACAGCAACCGGGAAACCGCCGTCGGGCCCGAACGTCACCGCGACCTCCAGCGCCATGGTGCCCGCCGTTCAGGCCCGGGCGATCACGGTCGTGAAATCGGCATCACCAGGCAGCGTATTCGCGGTCGGGCAGAGCATCTCTTACAGCTTCCTGGTCACCAATACCGGCAACGTGACCCTGAGTAACGTCGGAGTCACCGACGTCCAGGTCGCACCGGCGCTGAACAGCGACCTCTCCGCGATTTCCTGCCCACCAGGATCCTCTTCGCTTGCTCCCGGCGCATCGACAACCTGCACGGCCACGTATACGGTCACGCAGGCTGATCTGAACAACGGCAGCGTCAACGACACGGCAACAGCAACCGGGACACCGCCTTCAGGACCAAACGTCACGGCAACCTCCAGCGCCACAGTCCAGGTCTTCCAGACCCCGTCCCTGTCCCTGGTGAAGAGTGTCGCGGAAACGAACCTGGTCGCCGGCGGGACACTGCATTACTCGTTCGTGGTCTCGAACACGGG
>NZ_JBIYDB010000057.1:0-21198 GCF_044908325.1 Arthrobacter sp. GAS37 | reverse complement strand
CGGGCCCTCCAGCACGCCCCCGATCAGCCGGACGCACCCACCCAGCAAAAATCAGGACCCAGACGACCGTTCAGACAACCGATGAAAAATCGAGGTTAGCGGGTTCATCCTGGGAGATGAATCCTTGAGATTGCAACCAGGCGGGCAAAGGCATACGGAGGCGATTCAGGAGCCTAACCACCGTGTCTTCGACAAAGACGTCGGCCGGTTCAGCGATATCCTCGGCGGCCATCATCGACAGCAAGTCTGAGGGGTCCACCTCTGTGCCGAGGACGATCGAAGCCCAGCGAGAAAACTGGGACGACTCAACAGTAAGATCGACCGGATCGCTGGCCGTTGGATCTTCGAAGTAGTCCCGCGGCTGGAATCCCAGATAGAAGCGACCCGCATCGACCCCGTCAAGCCGGTATTCCACAGTGGCAAAGCTGCTGTCGTGTACGGAAATCCGGAGTTGCCAGTCAGTGCGTTCGCCGCTCTTCCAAGCCCCTGACGCAAACACTGTTGTCTCGAAGTTACCCAACGTCTCCCCTTGAATGTCGACTACGAACACGGTACCCGGCGAACAGGGACTCGGTGGTCCGCGTCATCGCCGCCATTTGAACCCGCCCCAACGTTGTCCGCCCTCCCCCGACGTGCCTATAGTGGCCCTACCCGCACCCCTCTCTGAGCACCGTCCTGCCATCCAGCACGTTCTGCCACCTACAGGAGAGAACCCCATGGAAAACCGCACGCTTGGTACATTGACCGTTTCCGCCCTCGGCCTCGGCTGCATGGGCATGAGTGAGTTCTATGGCGAAGGGGACGACCGCGAATCCCTTGCCACCATCAACGCTTTCCTCGACGCCGGCGGCAGCCTGTTGGACACCGCCGACATGTACGGCCCCTTCACCAACGAAAAGCTCGTGGGCAAGGCCATCGCCGGCCGCCGCTCCGACGTCGTGCTGGCCACGAAGTTCGGAAACGAACGGCGCGACGACGGCTCCTTCCTGGGTGTCAACGGCAGGCCCGAATATGTTCGCTCCGCCTGCGACGCCAGCCTGCAACGCCTCGGCGTGGATCACATCGACCTGTACTACCAGCACCGGGTGGACAAGACCGTCCCCATCGAAGATACGGTCGGCGCCATGGCCGAACTGGTCCAGGCTGGAAAAGTCCGGCACCTGGGACTCTCCGAGGCCGCACCGGACACCATCCGCCGCGCCCACGCAGTGCATCCCATCACCGCTTTGCAGACTGAATACTCCCTCTGGGAACGGGAGCCCGAAACGAAGGTCTTCCCGGTCTTGGCCGAGCTAGGCATTGGGTTCGTTCCCTACAGTCCGCTCGGCCGCGGCTTCCTGACCGGGCAAATTCGCTCCGAGGAAGACTTCGCCGAGAATGATTTCCGCCGGCACTCCCCTAGGTTCCAAGGCGACAACTTCAAGCGCAACCTGGAACTCGTGGACCGGGTGAAGGAACTCGCCGATCAGAAGCAATGCACCCCGGGACAGCTGGCCCTCGCATGGCTGCTGGCACAGGGCGAGCACATCGTCCCGATCCCCGGCACCAAGAAGCGCGAACGCCTGGCAGAGAACCTGGGGGCCACCGCCGTCGTAGTCTCCGAAGAAGACCTGAAGCGCCTCGACGAGCTGGCCCCGGCAGGGTCGACTGCAGGAGCGCGCTACCCCAACATGGCCAGCATCGACACCTAGGTCCAACAGTCCCCGCGAAGGGTTGACCTTCCAAAGCGTCGTGGCCTACTTTAAACAGACCGCTCGTCCGGTTTTGGAATGCCCACCTTCCCGATGGAGATGAACATGCGCCTCGTAAGGAAATCGGTTCTGTTCCTAGCGGTGGTCCCATGACGAGCCATGAAAGCAGAGCCGGGGACAGGAGCACCTTCGGGCCTCTTCAACTGAAGAGCATCTGGAATGAGCATGAGCTAAGAAACTTCGACCTTATGGTCATACTGCAAGTTTCAGGGTCCGAACACATTGCGGATCGAGTAATCAGCGGTGAGTCAGTGTCCCCAGAGGATAAGTCGGCACTCGTAATAGCGAATGAAATAGCGGAACTAAAAGGCTACCTTCCCCTGTTTGACGTGACCGATGACAACGCACGTATCTCGGAGAATGCAGGATCGGAGCTAGAAAAGTTCTTCAGATCCGAGGAATGGCAAACGAGGGATCGAAGCAGTACGCGGCGGCTCTAGCTCCACGCCTCCACAGGTACCGGAAACAGAACAATGGGCCTGCGTGGAAGCATCGACGGCCGTTAGGGAGGTCTGCAAGATGACTGGTCGTGCTGTTGTATTTGCCGCAGTGGCTACGGGGTTACTTGTGTTCGTCGTTCCATACGTTGTCTCGATACTGTTCGGCGTTGCTCCCAACGGGACCGAGACGTTGATCGTCGTCATTCTGCTCTGGATCACTGTCTGGACGGTCAACAGAACAAGGTTCAAGCGCGATACCCAACCGAGATGATGATCGCCTGTCACCACAAACAAACAATCGGCCTGCGTGGATTACCACGCAGGCCGACCGTTTGGGAGCTGGCTATACAGGGGCTAGCTATAGAGAGATGGGATTAGCCGTCGTTGCCGGCAGGGGTGCTGGTGGCGGTGTAGCCCTCAAGCTTGAGAGCGGCCTGGGCGTACTTCTGGGTGAACGTGTCGGCGATGTTGACCTTGGAGGTGTCAACGCCGATCGTCTTCTCTTCGTCGAAGATCGTCTTGGGGCCACCTGCAGGCATGATGCCGTCCGGGAGGAACTGACCCTTGTCCTGGTTCAGCGCGGCGACGTACTGATCCTTGGAGATGGTGCTGTTCTGGACGAAGGTCTGGGGCAGCTTATCGGCGATGTCCTGCGCGGAGTGGGTGCTGATCCAGTGCATCGTGTCCACAAGGGCGTTGACGACCTTCTGGGCTGCGTCCTCGTGGGTCTTGACCCAGTCCGACTGGGCGAGAAGGCCGGCCGACGGCAGGGTGCCGCCAAGCGCTGCCTTGGCTCCGTCAGAGGTGGCGAGGTCGATCGCGGAAACGGCGAGGTTCTTGTTCTCAAGTGCGCCCACGGTCGGCTGGGTGGTCATGACGCAGTCAGCGGACCCGCGCTGGATCGCCGCGATTGCGGTTGCTCCGGCGCCGACGGCGATCGTGTGGTAATCGCTCTTCGCGAGGCCAGCCTTCGCAGCGATGAACTGGGTGAGCTCATCGGTTCCCGAGCCGAGGTCGGTGACGCCGACGGTCTTGCCCTTGAGGTCTGCGCCAGTTTTCACGTTCGCCTTGGGGCTGCACATGATGCGTTCGCCCGGGGCGCTCGAGAGCTGCACGAGGTTGATGACGTTCTTGCCCTTGGACTGGAAGTCAACAGTGTGGACATACCATGCACCGGCCATGTCCACCTGCCCGGATGCCATGGCGTCTTCGGCGCCAACGCCACCCTGGGACTCGGTGGAGAGCTCCACCTTGACGCCGTACTTCTGGTAGAAGCCGAGCTGCTCTGCGAGCTGGTACGGCAGGTAGATCTGCTTGTCGATGCCGCCGACCATCATCTTCACGGTGGGCATCGAGGCGGTGTCCGCGGAAGCACCGCCGCTTGCTGTGCCGTTGCTGCTTGCGGTGCTGGTGCCGCAGGCAGCGAGGCTCAGTGCGATCACTCCGGCAGCGCCGACGGCGTAGATCTTGTTCTTCATCATGGTTGTGCTTTTCCTTCTATTGTGAGGATTAGAGCGTTGGGTAAGTGGAAATGGGAGACGGCGAGCGTCAGATCGCCTGGGCTTCGGAACGGTTTGGTGGCCGCCACTTGAGCAGCGTGTGCTCTAGCAAGGCGATGAGGTATTCCGCGCCAAGCGTGATGACTGCGATGATCACCATGCAGGCGAAGACCGTGTTGGGATCGAAGGTCCCCTGTGCCTGGCTGATGATGAGGCCGATTCCCTGCTGGGCGCCGAGCACTTCAGCAACAAGCGCACCGATGATCGCAAAACCGAACGCCGTGTGGAGGCTTGCGATGATCCAGGTCATTGCCGAGGGAATTGTCACGTGGATCGCTACCTGAAGCGGCGATGCACCGAGGACGCGTACGTTTCCAACCAGGTTCTGATCCACTTCACGGACGCCCTGAAAGGCGTTGAAGAAGACTACGAAGAAGACCAGGACCGCTGCGAGCAGCACCTTCGGGAAGACGCCGAGGCCGAACGCCACGATGAAGATGGAACCAAGCACGATTCTGGGGATCGAGTTCACGATCCGGATGTACGGGCCGACCACTTCCGACAGGTACTTGTTCGAGCCAAGAAGGATTCCGAGCACGACGCCGACGAGCGTTCCGAGCATGAAGCCGTAGATCGCTTCCTGCATGGTGACCCAGAGGTTCTCCCAGATGGTGCCGAATGCCGTGCCCTTGGTGAAGAGATCTACCAGGCTGTTCCAGATTTCGGTCGGCTGGCCGAAGAAGAACTTATCCACCCAGCCCTCCGTCGTGAACCACTGCCAGCCACCGATCACGATGACCGCGAGGATGGCACGGCCGGCCCAAACCCACGTGGTGCGGCGGTTCATGGCACGCCGGGCGGAAACCTTAAGCTCACTCGCTTGCGCTTTCTCTTGCTCTTGCACGGGAGCACCTCTACTGGTTGTGGTTGTCATGCTGCTGCACCCGCTGATTGCTTGTAGGCGCGGGTGACTTCGTCCTTGAGGGACTCCCAGATCTGGCCCTGCAGCTCCAGGAATCGCTCCTCGTGCCGGATCTTCTGGACATCTCCACGCGGCCTGGGCAGATCGATGTCGAAGACATCCTTGATCGTGCCCGGGCTGCTGGTCATGATGACCACCTTGTCGGCGAGCGCCACTGCCTCGTCGAGGTCGTGCGTGATGAACAGGACAGAGGGGCGCAGTTCCTCCCAGAGCTGCAGCAACTCGTTCTGCATGATGGCCTTGGTCTGCACGTCGAGGGCGCCGAACGGCTCATCCATCAAGAGGATCCGCGGGTTGTTGATCAGCGCGGCCGCCATGGCGACGCGCTTGCGCATGCCGCCGGACAACTGGTGCGGATAGCGGTCCTCGAAGCCTGCCAGGCCCACGCGGCGCAGCCAGTCCCTTGCGAGCAAGGTGGCTTCCTTCTTGGGTGTCCCGAGCAGGACCGGGCCGATCAAGACGTTTCCGAGAACGGTCTTCCACGGGAAGAGCGCGTCCGCTTGGAACATGTAGCTGACGCCGTTGGTGATGCCGTCAACGAGCTGGTCGTGGACCCTCACCGAGCCGGCACTTGGCCGCTCCAGGCCGGAAACCTGGGCCAGGGTAGTGGACTTGCCGCAGCCCGTCGGTCCGACGATTGCGCAGAACTGGCCGGGTTCGACCCTGAGCGTCACATCGCGGATGGCAGTGAATGTCTCGTTCTTGGGAGTGAGGTAACGCTTGGTCAACCCGACGATGTCGATGCCCGCGGCGTCCTCAGCCCTCTCGGGGGCCCCGGGCGGCCGGTTGGGGTGGTTAGCATTCATAACGCTAAGACCTCTCTGTCTTTCCGTTCTTGTGACCGCCGATTACGAGACACCGCGTTGGGGTGCGTCAGGGAATCGAGACGGTCGGATGAGTTCGTTTATCCAGCGGCAGCTTGCGCTGTCACCCGGGTCCCTTCCTTGGGAGTCCGACGAATTCGTGATGTGGATCACTGAAACTATGTAAAGCTTAGGAAGGGATCATCCGGGCCAGAAGTCTTCAGTAAGTTGTGCGCCTTAGCCGCAAAAGTGCACGTTTTGTGCGTTTTCTGCCGTCGCTTCAACAACTGGGCAAATGCCCGCACCGTCGCGGACAAGGACAGGAGAGGAGACGTTGATTAAGACATTGGTGGTTGACGACGATTTCCGTGTCGCCGGAATCCACGCTGCCCGCGTGGCGAGGGTTGACGGTTTCGAATGCGTCGGTCAGGTGTACAGCGCCACAGCCGCTCGGGAGGCGATCGAGCGCCTCAACCCGGACTTGCTCTTGCTGGATGTACATCTTCCGGACGAAGACGGGATCTCGATGCTACGGTCCCTGCATGCGGCAGGAACCCAGGTTGATTGCATCATCATCACCGCGGCCCAGGACCTGGAAACAGTCAAGTCAGCGATGACGAGCGGCGCGGTCTACTACCTCGTCAAGCCCTTCAGCTTTGACCGGCTCCGCACGCAGTTGGAGGCGTACCGGATCTGGCGGCAGGAGCTGGATTCCGCTTCAACTGCCGACCAGGCAACCATTGACAACCTCTACAACGCGCGCTCGGCCGGGGTCAGGACCGCCGCCCCGGCACCGCGTCTGCAGCCCACCATGCAGAAAGCGCTCGACGCCGTCCGCGCCGCCGGGGGTCCCATCAGCGCTGCTGAGATCGCCGGACAGCTCGGTGTCAGCCGCCCGACGGCCCAACGCTACCTCAGCGTTCTGGAGCGCAAGGGCCTTCTCGTACTGGATCTTACGTATGGCAGCACCGGCCGCCCGCTCAACTCCTACACCGTGAGTTGAGTCGGGAGCGGCCGGGCTTCGTCTTAACTACTCGGCCGCGGGCTCGCCCTGCTTCACCAGGGCAGCCTCGAGGTTGATCTTCACCTTGTCGCTCACCAGGAAACCGCCGGTTTCCAAAGCTGCGTTCCAGGTCAGTCCGAAATCTTTTCGGCTGATCTCGGTTTCGGCAGAGAAGCCGGCGCGGGTCGCGCCGAAAGGATCAACCGCGACGCCGGTGAACTCAACTTCCAGCTCCACCGGCTTGGTGATTCCCCGGATGGTGAGGTCACCCGTGAGAGTGTAGTCCTCGCCGTCGCCCTCTACGCTCGTGGCGCGGAAGGTCATCTCCGGGAACTTCTCGACGTCGAAAAAGTCGGCGCCACGGACGTGGCCGTCACGGTTGGCATCGCCGGAGTCGAAGCTCGCGGTCTTGACGGTTGCATGGAGGGACGCGTCGGCCAGGGACTCGCGCACGCGGGCCTCGGCACTCGCCTCGGTGAAACGGCCGCGGATCTTGCTGATGCCGGCGTGCCGGACACTGAAGCCGATCTCGCTGTGGGACATGTCCAGCAACCAGGTGCCTGGAGTCAAACCTGTGGGAAGAGTCATTGTGGATCTCCTGTTTCGAAAGAACTTCGCTTGGATCGATCCCTTCCACCCTTGTTGAGCCCGAACTTGAAGTCAAGGACTCCAGCCGGGTCCACAGGGACTTGACTGGCGAGCACGCTCAGTCGAGAGTGACACTTGTGAGGCGTGATGCCGTTCGGGAGTATCTGGCGAGTGCCCTGTGGGCGATGCCGACGTGCGCCGTCGTCCTCGCAATCATCGCGGGTGCGGGGCTCTCCGCAGTGCAGCTCGACGCCGCGTCTCCCCTCGCCGTCCTCCTCTTCCAAGGGACATCCGACGACGCGCGGAACCTGCTCATCGGGATCGCCAGCACGATGGTCACGGTCATCGCCGTCGTCCTCGGACTCACCGTCGTGGCACTGCAGCTCGCGTCGACGCAGTTCAGCCCGCGGCTGCTCCGGAACTTCCTCCGCGACATCCCCAACCAGGTAACGCTCAGCGCCTTCGTGGCCACGTTCGCATACAGCACGGCGGGCCTCTACACCGTCGGCATCGCCGCCGGTCAGCGCACCCAGGAATATCCTCGCCTCGCTGTGAGCGGCGCACTCCTGCTGCTGTTCGTGAGCATGGTCATGCTCGTCTTCTTCGCCCACCATCTGTCCCATTCGATCCAGGTGGACCAAGTCATGAAGGGCGTCGAGAAGGCCACGCTCAAGGTGATCGAGCGGTCCTTCGTCCCGGGTGATCCCGGAATTCGCATGCCAAACCCGCCTCCCGGCGCCACCGCTTTGCTGGTTCCGCAGTCGGGATATATTCAAGCCTTCCATGTCGAGGCGTTCGTCGCGGTGCTCGCGAGCCGGGGCCTCACTGCCCGGATGGTGCCCATGATCGGCCGTCACGTCGTCGCGGGGTCCCCGCTCGCCTGGGTGTGGGACACCAGCGGCGCGGCCGCACGTCCTCTTGTGCCTGACGGCGGCACTGAACTACGCCGGGCGCTCGCCCAGAGCGTGCGGATCGGTTACGAGCGGACCCTTGAGCAGGACGTCGCCTTCGGGATCCGGCAACTCGCTGACGTCGCGTCAAAGGCTCTCTCGCCTGCCATCAACGACCCCTACACCGCGAACCAGGCGGTGGACCATCTCAGCTCGATCCTCGCGGCCCTCTCACTCCGGCAGCACGGACCGCAGGCCGTCGCGGACGCGCAGGGCACGGTAAGACTGCACGTACCGGCCCGCGATTTCGCCTATCTCATGGATCTGGCCCTCGGACAGGTGCGGCGGTACGGCGCGAACGAGCCTCGCGTCGTCAGGGCCCTGTTGCGCGCGTGCCGTGATCTCGTGTGGTTCGGCGACGCGGCCCACCACGCCGTCGTGCGGCAGTACGTCGAGATCCTCATGAGCGACGTGGCCCGGCTCGTGGCCCAGCCAGCCGATCGCGAACCCCTTCTCGCGGAGGCGGCGGCGGTACTCAAGGCGTTCGACGTCGTGGACGGCACGAGCGAGGCCGCCACCTAGCGCGGTGCGCGCGTCATACGACTTCTGCTTCCGCGGCTGCATTGCGGATGCCGCGGGGGCGT
Organism: Arthrobacter sp. GAS37; assembly: GCF_044908325.1. Lineage (NCBI taxonomy): Bacteria > Bacillati > Actinomycetota > Actinomycetes > Micrococcales > Micrococcaceae > Arthrobacter > Arthrobacter sp. GAS37. The sequence goes on along the minus strand of NZ_JBIYDB010000057.1, from coordinate 12,598 downwards.
CCTGCTTTGGTCCAGGCCCGGTAGAGGAGGCCTGCGATGGCGAGGGCGGCGGCGAGGCTGACGATGGGGAACCCGCGGGAGAGGTTGGCAACGAGAGTGAAGGCCACAACGAGGGCTCCGGCGGTGTTGAGGACGAGGAACCCCGGTTGGCGTTCCTTGCGGGCCAAGAGTGCCATGGAGACCAGACCGCCGAGGAAGCTGAGGAAGACCGCGACGGCGTAAAACAGGACAAGCTCCTGGTCGTTGCCGCCGGCGATGGCGGTCACGCCTCCGGCCAGGACGATGAACACGGCAACGCCCCAATAGGGGGTGTGGTGGTGGTTGGTCAGGTCCAGGGCGGGAGGAAGGATGCCGACGGTCTCACCGTTGCGGTTGATGTGGCGTGCCAGAGCCTTGAGGAGGCCCGGTCCAGCCTGGAAGCCCGAGGAAGCCGCCGAGAGCAGCAGCAGGGCAGTCACGAGCTGGAACGCCGCGAACACGGGCGCCGGGGCAGCGAGCCGGGCGAGTTCGGCGATCTGCGTGCTGTCTTCCGGAGGGATGCCGACGTGCAGCTGCGCGGCCTCCAGGGCGAGGCCCAGCGTGATGGTGCCGACGATGGCGAGAGTCAGCCAGAGGGTGAGCTGCCCGAAACGGCGCTTCCCGTCATTGTCGAGCTGACCGAGCTGGGCAACCGCCGAGGTCGCCGCTTCCACGCCGGTGGCCATGGCCATGGCGACGGGGAACGCAAGCACCACGGCAAGGACCGGTGGACGCAGTGGATCGCCGGTGATCGTGCCGAGCGGTTTAGGTGTTGCGCCCAGACCGTAGAGAAGGACGACGACGGAAACGACGATGAAGGCCACAGTCATCGCCGCGAAAACCAGCCGGCCCAGGTGTCCGAACCAGGTCGCGGCACCGACAAGGACCACCAAGCCCAGCCCGAACCCCAACCGCCACGGGGCGAGGTCGGGGAAATAGGCGATCACCGCCGAGGACCCCGCCGAGACACTGATCGCGATCGTGAGCACGAAATCCACTACCAGCGCGCCGATCGGGATGAACGACCAGCCGTCTCCGAAGGCTTCACCCACCGCGGCGGGCGCCCCGCCGCCTCTCGGGTAGCGTGCGACGAGTTGGCGGTAGTTCACGATGACCAGCGCGACGATGGCCACCACCAAGACCATCGCAGGGACCAGCAAAGCCAGATCCCCGTTCAGGGCGCGCAGGGCCGCTTCAATCGCGTACGCGACGGAGGAGACAGGGTCGGCCATGACCGCGAAGGCAAACGCCAGCAACAGAGCGGTGCGGGAGCGCAAGCCGCTTCCCAGTCCACCTCCTCCAGTGGACGCTCCGCTCGGAATTTTCACGGGGATCTCCGGTTCTAGGACAGACTTATCGACCTGCCGACCAGACTTCCCGGCTCACCTGCGAATGCCTCCCGCCCGCAGCTAGGAGCGCGGGCGGGAGACGCTATTGCGGAATCGCACCGATCTGCTGCATGAGGCTCATTGTGTCAGTGGATCCCCAGTGCTCAGCCACCTTGCCGTCCTCGACGCGGATGATGTCGGTCCCGCCGAATTCGACGCTGTTGCCCGACGCCGGAACGCCTGCCATGTCCCCGCGGTGCGTCCCAGTCAGAATCACGTGGCACGCCTCCAAGTTTCCGTCAGTCAGCCACGGCTCCATCGTCTTGACCTTGATGTCCTGGAACGCCGCCCGGATGGCGGTGACGAAGAACCGAACGCCTTCCTTCCCAGGCGGTTGCCCGGGGAGAGCCTCTTCGTGATCGACCAGGTCGTCCGCCGCCAGCTCATCAATCAGATCGAGATTTCCACCCTCAATGATCTCTTTGTAAAAACGCCCGATCAGTCCAGTACCATCAGTCATTTCCGACTCCTTTATGAGTGAGACCGTCCCATTTCCCCCGCACCTACATCCCGACTCCAGGCGCCATCCCGGGCGTAAAGGCGATCGCCACGGCGATCAGGGCGAGCGCGACGGCGACCGATCGGTTAGCGAGCCGCCTCCACGGGAGCATCTTCTCCAAGGCAATGAACGCCCCCACCACAGCCATCCAGCCGACGCTCATCACGCCGAGCGCGAAGAGTGCCACCATCAGAGCCCAGCAGCAGGCAACGCACCACGCGCCGTGCTCGAGTCCGAGACGCAGAGCACCAAAAGGTCCGTAGCGGATGCGGCGCAAAATGAAGTCCATCGGCGTCCGGCATTTCATCAGGGAGACGTTTTTGGCTGGCGTGAGCTGGTAGACGGCCGCCACAATAATCACTCCGGCTGCCAAGTAGCGACCGCCCGGATCGGAGGAAAACAAACCGGGGATGACAGACGCGACTATTGCGTAGAGCGCATAGGCAGCGAGGCCGAAGATCGTCCAGGAGATCAGGTAGCCCGCTACGAACACGGTTGTGGACCCCGGCGGGGCATAGCGTCCGGTCTCCCGGCGGTGGTGGGTGATCCGGCCGTAAGCGACCACCATGGGCGCCACGGACGGAAACATCATCGCCGCCAGCATCACTACCCAGGTGGTGAGGAAGAATCCCAGCGGTCCCGGATCCGTCCAACGCCCCATGTCCATCCCCGCCGTTTGCACGGCAGAAACGATCCAGCTCACGGCCGCGAGGACGAGCAGAACCGCAACCAGACCGGCCTCGCGTGGATCCATCCTGAACGCTGTGGCACGCATGGCTTTCATGACATTTCCCAAGACATTGAGGACTCTCCTCGCTAGCACAATCGACTAGCGGAGCTCCCCCCAAAGGCAGCGCCGAAATCACTTGGAACGAGACCACGAACCTCGATACGGCCGACGATATTCCGGCCTCATGAGGGTGTCAACAAGCTCTGCCAAACTAAAAGGCGAGCCTCCCAAAAAGCACTTCGGGGCACCCAGCTGCTCAATAAAGCCACAGGTCAGGGCTGGCATACGTCCGCGCTCGTCACTTCCCCGTGGCCGGGACCACGCCCCCCGTTTCGAGGCGGACCGGGCAGCCGAGCCGCGCTTCGTAGGCCGCAGCCAGGGCACTGCTGTCTGCGCCCTCTGAAACCGTAACCACCACATGGGATCCATCATTGGCCATCCCTACGACCCGGACTCTTGCATCTTCTGTCAAAAGGGTTCCCGCCCGGTCCATGACAGTTCCCGGAACGCACGCTGCTGAACGGATCGAGATGTCAACGCCGGGGAGTTGGTCGCGCAAGAGTGCGATGCGGTCGTTCTCCGGGCCGTGCCACATGATGACGAGCTTCCCCTACTCAAGGGCGACCGACCCGAAGTTGGGGTCGCCGCTCAACTCCTTGGTGATGAGACTTGCCGCTGACGACAGCGCCCCGTCTTGCGGTGCCGCTTCGGTAATCTGGACCGGATCGGTAACTCTTACCGGGCCGGCATAATGTTGGACGCCTCCGTCGCAGGCAGTCAACGCCGCTCCGGAGAGAAGCATCGCAGAGGCTACGCCGGCGGTGCTTCTCCAACGCATAACAACCCCCAAAGCTACAGCGCCCTCACGAACGATCGAACAAGGAGATCGTCGGAACTGTAGCTGCCTGCCCACGATGCGAAACCTTCGTTGACCGCCAGCATGTACAGGCTGACGCGGAAGGTACCTTCGTAAGTGCCGTTGAGTCCGGACGAAATATGAGGATAGAAGTCCTGTTGCTCTTCAAAGCTGGCAAAGATTCCTTCCAGAAGCGCCTGGCGGTCGGGACTAAGGAACCACTCCGACGGAGCATCAGGATTCGCCTCTGCGTATCTTGGGTCGGCTTCCTCCCACGAGTCCAGCCATTGCGCAGGGGCATCGAGCACAGCGTCAACTTCGATGCTCATCCCCCTTAAAGTGCCACGAATTGTGTGCCAGGAACCCTCTAGGTTGCCAAGCCGCGGCGCACCAGTTTCAGGGCCTGTGACCCTGATTCGGCTTGTCGTTGTATCCATTTGAGCTTGCTCGTGCAAACCGATCCGCGGTTCATCAGGGTGCATTCTCGGCCGTATATAAGCATGTCCGTCGGCTCCCGTGAACAGGCGACCGCGCACTTCGACCAAGCTTCCGTCTTGGACAGGAAGTAGAAGCTGACCGCCGCTTGTGGCTCTATTTCTCATAGCACGGAGCGACCTCTACTTCGGAGGATGTACGGAATCAGGAAGGTAAACCCAGGGCGACCAGCGACCGGCATTGAAGGTGCCAGGACGATAACGGATCCGCGAAAGGTAAGCCGAAACTTGTTCGTCAACAGTATTTGCAATCAATATAAAGGTCAATAGCTGGCGGAAGACTTTAATGTTAAGGTCAAAACCAGAATTGATTGATGCATCCGTGCAGGCTTCGATACTACTCAATTCCGACTTTGGCACCACTCAATTTGAGGTCTTTGCATACTCAATTTCGAGTATTCACCACTCACTCACCGTGGCGGCGTCCAATTATCCGTCAATTGTTTGGGAGTTCCGAGCGTGCTCATAAAGGGACTGGCGCGTGGTGGTTCCGGTCTTGCCACGGGCCCTGGAGATGTGGTTTTCCACGGTCCGGGGGCTGATCCCCAGGAGGGCAGCGATTTCGGGGGTGCGTTGGCTGCCGGCCAGGATGGCGATTTCTCTTTCCCGGGCGGTCAGGCCCTGGGGGTGATTTCCGGTGTCGAGGGTCAGTTGTACCCCTTGTGGCGGGAAACGGTTTTCGAAAGCCGAGATGATCTGATGCAGGGTCTTGGCCAAACCACGGTGTCGTTTGTGGAGAAAGCGCCTTAATGTGCTTTTCAGGAGCCTGGTGATCGCGGGAAGGTCGGAGTCGGCTTCGTATTGGTCCAGGAGAATCTTCAGCAGTTGGTGGTCCCGGTCACGGACGGCACCGCCTCCGGATTTCATGAGCACGGCGGTGGTCAAATCCACCTCCGGCGGCGACCCAAGCGTCTGAGCCAGGAGTTTGTTGACCTGATCGTAATCAAGAGGACCGAGGCGTATCGTTGCCTCCGGCCATCGGGCAGGCGTGAACACGGAAGCCCCTGAGCCCAGGGGTGCGCCGTCCATCGTCACCACCAGCGGCCGCTGAGTCCGCCTCTGGACAATGTCAACGACCGCGGCTGATTCGAACACTTCCGAACTCCTAACGCAGACACCCCAGGTCTGAAGTGTGAGCTTAGCCGCCCTTCAAATCTGAGGAGGGCGCCCCGAAGCGCTAGCCTGACAACACATCCGACGCTACGGCCAAAAATGATCATTGAGTGGGAATTGCACTGAAAATGAGTGGTGAAGGTGGACCTAAGCCACGACACCCGGCTTCCGCCAAGCCAGCGCCAACACAAACACCACCGCGCTCAGCCCCAGCATCACCAACACCATGAGCCCCCAGTTCACTTGGTTGACACCGGGCCGGTACAGCACACCAATGAGAACCGTCGCCGTGATGGCCCCGAGGTATCTGCACGTCTGAAAAATCCCGGCGGCCACTCCCCTATCTTCCGGCCGCGCTGACACGTACAAGCCCTGGTTCGATGCGGTACTGACCACGCCATACGGGACACCCATAAGCGCCGTCAGCAGCAGCACGAGCGGCGGCCAGAAGGACAGTGTCAGCGCCCCAAGCGCGCCGGAAGCCAGAGCCAAAAGCAAGACCCCGACGATCATCACGGACCGCACGCCGAACCGCTCAATGAACCGCACCGTCACCGGCGTCATTAAAACCGACATGGCAGCAAGGGGAAGCATCAGCAGGCCGACCACGCCGGCGTCGTACTTTCCCGCCTGCTGCAGCAACTGCGGAAGCCCAAAGAAGGCAAAATAATAGACCGCGCTGAACACCGCGAAACCCAAGTACAACAGCAGCAGCGGCCGGTTCCGGCCGAGCAGCCGCAAGTCCAGGAACGGTGGACTGAACCGGAACTCGCGCCATGCGAATAGCCCGGCCAGGACGACAGCGACGGCGATGAACCACCAGCGGTAGGCCGGCATGACGTTGAGCAGCGCCATCATCGCCAGCGTCAGCGAAGCGATGAACGCCAGGATGCCCGGAATGTCGGAATCGCGCAGGAGGGCTGAGAGCTTGCCGCTTTCGCGTCCGACGTCGGGCGGTGCCACCCGCTGCACCACAATCAGGGCCAGAAGCGAGATCGGCACGTTGATCGCGAACAGCGCCTGCCAGCCGACCAGGCTCACCAGAAGGCCGCCGACGACGGGCCCCACCGCAGCGGCCGAGGTGTTCGCCATCTGGATGCGCCCCAGGGGTCGGGTGGAGCTAATGTTGGCCTGCCGGCTGAGCGTCGAGACCATGACGACGGCGCACGGGTACGCCGTCGCGGTCCCCACAGCCATGAGCGCGCGGGCCACGCAGACCAGTGCGAAGTTCGGCGAGAACGGCGCCAGCGCGCAGGCAATGGCGACCACCGCCATGCCGAAGGTGAACAATCTCCGCGGACCGAAACGGTCCGCCAGCCGGCCCATGAGCGGCTGGCCAGCGGCCGAGGCGAGGTAGAAGGACGTGATCACCCAGGTGACCGTGGCGACGTCGAGCGCAAAGTCCTGGCGCAGAACCACGAGCGCGACCGCGATCATCGATGAGTTCAGCGGATTCAGCGCCGTCCCGAGACTCAGTGCAGCGATCGCTAGGCCGGGGCGGGGTTTGTTGGTCACGTCCCTAAGTCTGGTCCATCGTTGCCTGAGGTCACGAAACGACGCGTCACGAACCTCTGCAGGGAACCGTCAGGGCCGCCGCGTTAGTGCCCGCCGCCGAACGCCGCCGGAAGGACAAGGAGAAGGAAGACAAGAAGCCCCAATGCGGAAGCGATCGTGTCGACCCAGCCAAGGACCTTCCCCAAGGTTGCCGAATGGTGCAGGGCTTCGGCCTTCCTTGCATTGGAAATCGCCAGGGGGCCGAAGACGATGCCCAGGAAAAAGAACCCGATGAAGCCAAAGATTGTCGACTTTTCCTTGAACTTGCTCCCCTGAAGCCCGGGAACCTCAGCGAGGAGCCCGTCAGTTCTGCGGTATCGACAGCACCGGCTTCCGCTTCCCGGTGGCGTCGGTAGTCAGCGTCGGGACTGGGGGCTTCGGTGGGGCCACTACCGGAGCAGGTGCCGGCGGTGGTGGCGGTGCGGGCGGAAGGCAGGAGTAGTTGTAGTCGAAGTCCGTGGTGAATTGGGTGAGTACAACCACACCGCCCGCGGTAAGTGGCGGGGCCGAGCAGAGTTCCACTGCGGTCTCCGGTGACGTTGCTCCGGCAAGCCAACTCTTAAGCCCGTTCAGATTGCTGTCGGGATGAAGCTGACCGGCGATGAGTCCGAACTGGTACGACGTTGAATAAATGCCAACCGGGGCGCCGATGCTTTGAAGAAATGCGGCCATTCCCTCAATGTCGGCGGCGTTGGCCACAGTGTCCGAAGACCACGCATTCCCGGTCTCCACGTCCAGCCACCACAGGCGCTTGGCGGGATCGGGCACCCCGTACCGGGTGACGGCGTCGAAGGCCATTCCGTAACCATAGAGGTAGGCGCACGCCGCCGAAGCTGACCCGTCGCAGCTACCATAAGGGTTGCGACCGCTCAGGCCCACCTCCGCATCGGATCCGGGCCACCACCCGCCATACCCCGCGGGATTGGCGGTGTTGACGTACACGGCGGCTGCGGGTTGGCTTGTCCCGCCCACCGAGCCGCTGGCCCAGCCCAGCTGCTCGGCGAAACAGGGATTCGGGGTGCCCGGACGGCCGCCGTTCACGCCGACGATCGCGAACGCTTGGCCGGAAGGAAGTCCGCCACCGCATTGGGGCCAGGAAATGTCGCTGCCCAAGGCAATGCCCGAAGCCTCCATGGGTGCGGCATTCGCCGGGGAGGTTGGTGTGGCTGTCCAAGCAAACAAAAGGCAAGCGACGGCCATGATTTTTGCAGTTTTCACGATGTGCGTCCTTGGCATGGTTCAGGGCCCTGCCGGGGGTTGGTACTGCCGCACATTGCATCCCAAAAGCAATGGCAGTGAGCCATCTTCGGCTCACTACGGATCCTACGGACGGGCTTCTGGGCAGCCTTGAGTGATCCCTACTGGACTTGGTTAACGACTTTGCGAGTAAGTGGCGTATTGCACTTGGAGTACAGCCCAGATGCTGGAGTACTCAGCGCCGCGCTAGGCAAGAGAAAAGTTCAGGGAGGATGGCGCCACGGCGCAAGTTACCCGCCGAGGCGGTCAAGGCGTCTCACGCCTCGGGCTCTTGTTGGATTTCGCCACGGTGAACAGGAATGTCGAATCTTCCTCCGCTTCCAGACTATGCAGGCCGTCCGGAACGATCAGCAGATCTCCTGGATTGCCTTCCCACGAGTTCTCGCCGGACCGCAGGCGGAGGCAACCTTGCAGGACAAAGACGGTGGCGTCGCCCGGGTTCTGATGATCACTCAAGCGTGTGCCGGCCTTGAGAGCCATGACAGTCTGCCGGAGCACTTTCTCATGCCCTCCGTACACAGTGTCAGCGGCCCTACCATTGCTGGCTGCAACGGCCGCGGCCAGCTGCTGGCGAGCCAAGGCTTCGATCGAAATTTTCTGCATGAGCCAACCGTACCCACAATCGGCCCGCCCGAGGATGGGTAATCCGCCGATTCGGTCCCCGCCGACGGCCGCTCTGCAACCCGCCCTATGCCTGCACTCTCTAAACCTTCGTCAGGAAGCGATAAGTCCGTCAGCGACGACCGCGAGCATCGATGCTGCTGCATCGGCGGGAAGATCACTGTTATCTACAACTGCAGCCACGCCTCCGACGAGCCGGCTGATCTGCATTGCATCGACTCCAGGCCGCAAGGCGGAGTCCAACGCTTCGATGACGCGCCGATTGGCGCCGAGGTAGGTCTGGCACTTTGCTGCAAATGGTGAACCCGCGTCGCCCAGCGCTGCGGTAATCCGCGCAGCCGCACCCTTGTGTTCGGTCAGCATCGACGCATAGTCGGTCAGCCAATTCAGCAACCGCTCCCGCGCAGGGGCGTCGAGGGTGAGGGCCCGGTCGACCGCGGTGTTGACCTTCTCTGCCCACGCCTCGAGGACCGCGTCGTACAGCGACTCTTTGGTCGGGAAGTGCCGGTAGAGCGTGCCTGGTCCCACCTCGGCCGCCTTGGCGACTTCGTCCATCGAAACGGCTTCGAAGCCTTTGACACGGAAGAGCGCACGTGCAACCTCCACGATCCGATCGCGGTTGCGTTGAGCGTCAGCGCGCACAGAAACACCTTTCGATTCACCATTGCAAAACGGAGAGTGTCTCCGTATAGTTCTAAGCGGAGTAACTCTCCTCTTAGTGTACGTCAGCCCCTTCGGCTAGAACAGGACACCTCCCATGACACCCACAATCGCCACTCGCGCTCCGGCAGGGATCGCAAGATCCGGCAGCCGCGCCGGCAGCATTGGCCTCTGGCTGGTCATGCTGGCCCAACTCATGCTTGTCCTCGACGCGACCGTCGTGAACGTCGCGCTCCCCCACATCGCCACCGACCTCCACTTCGACCGGGCCGAGCTCAGCTGGGTCCTGAACGGCTACGCCGTCGCCTTCGGCGGCCTCCTGCTGCTCGGCGGACGGATCGGAGACGTCGTCGGCCGCCGTCGCACCTTCCTTGTGGGCGTCGCGGCCTTCACGCTCTTCTCGCTGCTTGGCGGCCTGGCCACCTCGCCCCTCCTCCTCGTCATCGCACGCGCACTCCAGGGCCTCGGCGCCGCCTTCGCCGCGCCGAGCGTGCTCGCGCTGATCACCACCAGCGCAAAGGACGACGGCGCGCGGAACCGGGCGCTCGCCCTGTTCTCCGCCATTGCCTCAATGGGTGGCGCGCTTGGGCTCATCCTCGGCGGGCTCCTCACCGACACCACCAGCTGGCGGTGGACCTTGTTCATCAACGTGCCGATCGGCGTCGTGGTCCTCATTACGGTGCCGCGCCTCGTCGCGGAAACTCCCCGGCGGCCCGGCCGCTTCGACATCCTCGGAGCGGTGACCGCCACGGGCGGCGCCGTCGCCATCGTGTGGGGTCTCATTCAAGCGGGCGACGTCGGCTGGTCCAGCCCGCGCACGATCGGCGGGCTGGTAGTCGGTGCCGCGCTCATTGCAGTTCTCGCCGTCACCGAACGGAGGGTGGCCCATCCGCTGCTCCGTCCGCAACTGCTGCGCAGCCCGAGCCGCGTGGCTGCGCTGGCAGCGATGGCGGCCACCTACGGCGGGATGCTGGCGATGTTCTTCCTCATGGTCCAGTACCTCGAAGACGATCTGCACCTCACGCCAATGGTGACCGGGCTGGCGTTCCTGCCGATGCCGCTTAGCATCTTCGCGATGTCGCGGATCGTCCCGAGGCTACTCGAGCGCTTCGGGGCCGTCCGGCTGGTCATCTTCGGCACCGCCCTTCGTGTCGTTGCCTTCTTGCCGCTGACGCAACTGAACACGGACACCCCGTTCGCCCTCGTTTTGCTTGCACTTCTGGGCACTGGAATCTCCGCCGGCATGACGTTCATGCCGCTCACGACGCTCGCGCTACGCAACGTCGAGCCCGAGCACGCCGGATCCGCCTCCGGACTTTTCCAGACAATGCAGCAGCTGGGCGGCGCCGTCGGACTGGCCATCGTGGCTTCGATCTACGCGGCCTTCGCTATCCCCGGCGATTTCCTGACCGGCGGACGGGCCGGGTTCTGGTCGGCAACCATCCTCTCCGCACTCGCGCTGGCAGCCGTCCTGGGGTTGGTCTTCAAACCCCGGAAGACTGTATGACCGGTGCGCTCACAGGCCGCCTAAGCCCTTGGCGTAGGCGGCCTGCCCCACGTGCTGAAGGCAATCGGCAATAGTGCTGACCAAGCGCACGCCGAGAGTGACGGGCGGATCCCAGCGGGTGTCGACGATGCGATCAAGGTCCTCGTCGCCGAGAGTTTTCAGGAACGCTACGGTCTGCCGGTGGACGGCGTCGTAGTATTCAAGCAGCAGCTCCGGCGGGGCCTGAACCGCGTCGACTTTATCGCTCGAGTGGCCGTAGCCGGTGTCGCGTTCGGGCAGCGGCAGCTTGAAGCGGCCGGCAAACTCCTGCGAAGTCCACACCTGCTCGACGCCGGCGGCGGAGGCGAGCTGCAGGTCCTCCACTCGGCTGAGGTTCCAGATCAACCACGCAATCGAGTTTCCAGTGCTGGCGGGCCGACGGACCAGGGACTCGTCGTCGACCCCCGCAAGAGTGGCGGCCACTATGTCACGGATCCGGCCAAAGGCATCCAGGAGCAGTTCGTTGGATTTCATCGCGTCCCTTCACTGAGTTCTTCGCTGAGACCTCACGAAGTCCCAGGCCTCACGTGCCAGGGCAAGCCATGACTCCTCATCTTCGGCAGTGACCTTGAACCACTCCCTCATCGCACGACCCTTTCCGGCGTCAAACGGCGCTCCAACTCCGGTTCCGATCAGCGTCTCGACCCGCTGGTGTGGCAGCTTCACAACAAGCCTGCCCCCGGAAATCATCGCAAAAATCGAGCCGTGTACCTTCAGCGCGTTCGAACCGAATCCGCGCTCCCCCGGCTCTCCCGGCACGCTCACACCAGGGCTGGTCCTGAATGCATCGACCAGCGCGTTAAAACGCTCCTCAGGCAGCATGGGAACATCTTCCCGCCCCGGAGTTCGGGGAACAACCGGTAACCGTTAGCAAAGTCGCCGGGGTCAAACATCCGGCGGATCGGCAGGCATAAACTACAAGCAGAACGTCTCTTCCGACGCCGGGGAGCTCAAATGGACACTGAATTCGCTGATGTCATCGGTCATGATGTCACGACGATCACTTGCCTGTGCGGAAACACCGTCAGCAAAGAGGGATTGATTCAGGCCAATTCACAAGGCGTCCCGGTGTACAGCGGAGCAAACGAGCCGGTCCCCGCCGGGCTGGCCCCGTGGCCCGACGATGAGGACCTCTACACCTTGTGTCCGTCATGCGGCCGCGTTTACCACGACACCGTCATTGAAGAGACGGGAACCGCACCCGTTGCCTTCCAGATCGACGTCACCGGCCCGATCGCTGAGGCGATCCGGGTTCATTGGGACCTCAGCACCTGATTTTTGAGACCTGTTTTCCTTGTTTCGCTTTTCGCGACGTCGATTGGCAGCGCGGGGGCTAAAAATGTCAGACCCCCGTGACAGGGTTTATTCATGGAAGGCATCGGTCAACTCGTGGCACCTCGGGCAGCCCCGCCCGAGGTCGGGATCGCGTCCTTGGGACGTCTGTCCCGCCGCCTCAAGCCCGTTCCTGCCTGGCATGCCGGGCAGCAAAGCCCGGCCGCCGTGCCGTCGCCCGCACCTGACCTTGATCAGGCACTTGCAGCGATGGAAGCGCTGCGCTCAACCGCTCTCTCCGACGCCCGCTCGTTTGCTTTCCCCGACGCCGCGGATTTCGCCGGCAAGGTCGAGGAAATCTCGCGGACGGTGGAGTTCTTGCAGCTCGTCGCAGCCGGGGCCGTGGAGCGGACCCGGCACGAAGCCCAGGCGGCACGGCAGGCATCCCCGGCACAGGGGTGGAGGACCGGCTGGACCGAACCCACCGCAGCCGATACCGCAGCCGATACCGCAGCCGCACCGGTCGCGGGAACTGAAGCCGATACTGCTGCCGCGGCCGGCCCGGAAGGCTCTGCCGCCGGCCTTGCGGC